>JBGCGI010000402.1:0-6322 GCA_045110715.1 Rubripirellula sp. | reverse complement strand
GCGTTAGACCTGAGCAACCTGGGGCAACGAATCGGGCATCAGGTTTCAGGCCCCTCCCTCAGCGCGGACGGGCGTTTTGTGACTTTCGATACCTTCAGTGATCAAATCGTCGCCAACGACACCAACAGTGTTCACGACGTGTTCGTCCATGACCGCCTGAACGGCGTATCGGCATTGGTCAGCCAATCCGCCGATGGTGTGCAATCAGAATCAACCAGTGGCCGCGCCTCACTAAGCGGCGACGGCCGGTTCATCGTATTTGAGACAGCAAGTGCTTTGCTGACTCCCGATGACACCAACGGCACCACGGATGTGTTTGTCACGGTTAACTCACTGATCGAATCCGGCGTGTCGCGGTCAGTCGTTGCCGGAGAACGTGTCGCCAACTTTGACTTCGGATTGATCCCTGCTCCCGGTCAGATTTCAGGTCGAGTTTTTGAAGACTTCGTCGAGAACGGCGTGTTTGATGCTGGTGAGCCGGATCTCGTTGGTTGGACCGTGTTTCTGGACGCGAATCGCAATCGCGTTTTCGATGAAGGAGAAACCTTTGTGGTCACCGACGCCGACGGAATCTACGACTTCGAGGCGATCCCAGGATTCCGCGACCACTCCGTCGCCGTCGATGCTCCTGCAGGATGGGAACAAATCGCGCCAGCAGCAGACGCGGGTTTTACCTGGGACTTATTCTTGCCTGCCGGCGGCGACATCGCCGAACGTGACTTTGCGTTTCGTCGAATCGAATCAACTGGCCAGTCGAGTTCATCAGCACTCAGTGGTCGCCTGTATGACGACGTGAATGACAACGGGACTTTTGACGCTGGCGTGGACGCGCCTTTGGCTGGCCGCGAAGTGTACTTGGATGCGACCAACTTTGGGGTTCGTGATCCGGACGAACCTCGGGAACTGACGGCTGCCGATGGGACCTATTTGTTCGAGGGATTGAGTCCGCGAAACGTTGCGGTGACCACGACTTTGGATCAAACCTTGGTTCATCAGTCGCCACTTGGCAGCGACTTTACACTCAACAAGTTCCCTTTGTTCCAAGGCGTTACTCCGTTTGGCAATCCACAGGCTATTGCGGCGGGCGATTTCAATGCCGACGGTTTCGAGGACGTTGTTGTAGCCCTCGGCGAAGCCAACAGTTTAGAGATTCGGCTAAACGATGGCAGCGGCGGATTCCTTCCCGAATTGATCAAGATCGACTTGGGGACCGCTGGATCTGGTCCGAGTTCAATCGCACTGGGACAGTTCGACGACGACCTCAGGTTAGATTTGGCGGTCACGGCCAACTTCGCAAGCAACGTCACCGTCCTGCTGAACTTTGATGCGGCCACGAAGCAGTTCCTTTCGCGTGCCGATCTTGCGGTGGGTGAAGAGCCAATCGATATCGTCGTTGGTCAGTTTGCAGGCGATGCCAAGCCTGACTTGATCGTGGTCAACGGCGGAGGCGTGTCGGGTGATGAGACGTTGAACCTGCTGACCAACGATGGCAGTGGCGTCTTTGCCGTTGGTCCTTCCATTGCAACCGGCGGAAGCGGTTCAGTATCGATCGTTGCGGGTGATTTCACTGGCGATTCCTCGTTGGATGTGGCTGTCGTGCACTCGGCTCCGGCGACCTCCGACACGCCGCTTGGAGGTGCGACGGTGCTGGCAGGTGATGGCAATGGCGGACTGAGTCTGCAGCCTGAGTTCTATACCTTGGGTGCCTTTCCGATTGATTCCGCGACCGCTGACTTCAACGGCGACGGAAGAGACGATCTCGCAGTTGCCAACTTCTCATCCAATTCCATCTCTGTTTTGCTCGGACAGAGCGATGGAACGTTTCGCGTTCAAGAGTCGATTCTGGGCACAGCGAGCGGCGCGTTCGACATCGCTGTTGGAGACATCGACAATGACGGCGACCCCGATGTGATTGCGAGTAACCTGCGAGATCGCAATATTTCCATTTTCCGCAACGTGGGCGTGGATTCGACGACGAACGAAGTTCGATTCGAGCCACTTGAGAATATCGGGCTGGGACAATTCACGCTGGCCCAACGCATGCCACTGGTGGTCGCCAACTTTGACAACGACACTTCTGGTCCCAACGGATCAGGGACAGTCGACATCGTGACAATCCCACGATTGACCGACACCTTGCACGTTCTCAGGAATCGATTGGTCGATGGGTCACACCGAGTCGCGTTGACGGGCCTGAACGCGATCTCAGGTTTGGATTTCATCATCTCACCATCGACTCTGGCACCGGCGTTTGACGCGATCCCGAACCCCGCTGCGATCATCGAAGATTCCGCAGAACAACTGACGACGATCAATGGAATTAGCAAGGGCAGACCTTCTGGCCCCGCACTTCAGTTTTCGGTCACGAGCTCCAACCTCGACTTGATCGATGCACCGACCATTGATTTCACCGACGGCGAGTCAACTGCGACGGTTCGCTACACGCCGCTGGCAAACGCAAGCGGCAATGCTGTGCTGACCGTTTCTGCAATCGATGCGGGCGCGGACCAGATTATCGGCAGCGACGATGACGGCGTCTTTGAACGTTCTTTCACTGTCGTTGTGCTGCCAGTGGACGAGTCCTCTTCGATCATTCTACAAGGCAGTGGGAACACGTTTTTCTTGACCCAATCGGACTCGCAGCTTGATGGCGTGCAGCTGATCGACATTCGCGGGACCGGCGACAACACGTTGATGTTGGATGCCGATCGGATTCGCGACGCTTTCGCGGGCGTGATTGGGGTCCTGTCGGATGCCGGCGATGCGGTGGTGTTTGATGATGGCTGGGAGTTTGCGCAAGCACTCCTGAACGATGGACAGCTCGTTCGTCGCTTCGAACAACTCGGGGCGACGTTGGACCTGGTTGGGCCGGACGACTTCACCAATCCGATCAGCCAGTTCGATGTCAATGCGAATGGCGATATCAGTTCACTGGACGCTTTGCAGATCATCAACGAATTGGGCCGCCGCGCGTTCAGTGATGGACAGGGCAGCGTGCGAAGCGTGGCCGAAGTTGACCTCGACTTCTTCCGGTTCTACGACGTGACTGGCGATTTGCGGATCACGGCGCTCGACGCGCTTCGCGTGATCAATCAGCTTGGCAGTCAGCAAGGAGATGGCGAACTGATCGAGATTGCGCCGTTGGCTGCCGCTCGGTTGACGAACGAGACGCCAGAAACGGAACCATCGTCGGATCCGATACAAAGCAACCTGCCCGAACTTCGCCACGTGAGCGGTGAAATCGCACCAGCTGCGTTGTCGCCAAAAGCCACCGAGATCAATGACTCTGCTCCTCAGTCTTCGGCGGAGACCGAGCCATCCACCGAAGCATTGGACCAGCTACTGGCGGACGAATCCTTCATAGAGCTGCTCCGATAGCGGGGCAGCTGTGGTGTAAGCGATACTTCCCTCATGAAGGAACTGACCCTATGTTCACCACCGGGTGTTCGCAGGAATCGCGTAACGCGTCGCTACTTCTAGAGAGATAGCCGGACAGCACCCCATTCACATGGCTTTGACTTCTCGCTGCAGCAAATCCGATTCGGAACTGCGGATGGAAGCCGCAGTGGCGCTGCGGGCCAGCTCCCCTGAACAATCTGCCGCGAATACCTCGTTGAAAGACGGCATGCCAACTAAACTTGTGGCTGCGAATCACGCAATTGGGGGGGGCTCAGCGAACGAAACGACCGAATCCGAATTTGATGCACCAAATGAAAACTATCAAACGCCGTAGCGTGAAGAGCCAAGCCAGTAAGCGAAATCAACTTCGGTTGCGACTGGAGCACCTGGAACAGCGGCAGTTGTTGGCGGGCGATATCGGCGATGCCTGGAGTTGGTTTGAGTCGTATCGTGAGGGGGCCGTCACCGAGCAGGTCTCGACGGATTCAAACTTCATCGGGCCATCTCGCGCCGATGGAATTGCGACCGAGACCAGCCAGTGGATTGTGCAGCTGACAGAATCTGCGGTCACGACGGCGGATTCGATCGCCGCGACCGACGCCTTGCTGGACAGCGAGTTTGCGAATTTCGAGATCGTTCGCGGTTTGGGCTCGCGTGGCTTGCTGCTAGTGGAAGGCAACGCACCGACGGAATGGGATTCACGAACGTCCCTGGAATCCAATCCGTTCGTCTCGTCCTTGTCTGCGAATGGTTCTGTGGCTGGGGCACTCGTTCCCAACGACCCACAGTTCGCGAATCTGACCGGACTGAACAACGTCGGGCAGTTTGGCGGAACCAACAATGCTGATGTGAACGCGCCGGAAGCTTGGGACATCACGATTGGAAGTACGGAAGTTGTCGTTGGTATCATCGACTCCGGGGTTGATGCGACTCATCAAGACTTGTACTTGAACATGTGGCTCAACCAAGGCGAGATTCCCGACGCGAAATTCAATCAGTTGACAGACATTGATGGTGACAATCTCTTCACGTTCTATGACTTGAATGATCCCGTCAACGCTTCACTTTCTGTTGACTTGAATGGCAATGGCTACATCGACGCGATCGATTTGCTGGACGATCCTCAGTGGGCGGACGGGATCGATACCGACGGCAATCGCTTTACCGATGACTTCTTTGGCTGGAACTTCCGGCAGAATGAGGGCGAGCCATTCGCGGCCAACAATCCATCGGATCAATTGAGCCATGGAACTCACATTGCCGGCACGATTGGTGGCCTGGGCAACAACAATCTTGGTGTGACGGGATTGAACTGGCGCTCGTCGATCATGTCGCTGAAGTTCCTTGACCAGAACAATCAGGGCAACGTCGCCGATGCGATCTCGGCGATCAATTACGCCACGATGATGAAGACCGATTTTGACGTCAATGTCGCGGTCACCAACAATAGCTGGGGCCAACCTGGTGGTGCGAGCTTGGCCTTGGAGGATGCGATTGAGGCGAGCGGCGATGCGGACATCCTGTTTGTAGCCGCAGCGGGTAACGGAAACATCCTGGGCAACGGAGTCGACAACGACGACACGCCATTTTTTCCTGCCAGCTACGATCTGGACAATGTGATCGCAGTTGCGGCGAGTGATCGAAACGACTCGATCGCCCGATTCTCGAACTTTGGGCAGAACTCGGTCGACATCGTGGCACCCGGAGTTGGCATCGTCAGCACGCTGCCTGGCGGACGTTATGGTGCATCCAACGGAACCAGCATGGCGGCTCCTCATGTGGCGGGAACAGCGGCATTGATCGCCGCCAATCTGCCTGGTGTGACCGTTGGCGAAGTGAGGAATGCGCTGCTCAACTCTGCGTCGGCACATCAGGTCGCAACGGGCCAAGTCACCAGCGGTGGCCGATTGGACGCCTTCGCTGCTCTAACAGACACTGGCTTCGCACCACGTGGAGAGTTGCTGCCGGTGATGTTCACTGCTCAAAGTGAGCCTGACTTGATCTCGATCGAGTCGATGGATCCGGTCAACTTGGTCGTCGAGTATCGAGACATCGTAAGCGTCAACGCGGCTTCGATCGACAACAAAGATGTCTTGATCACATTCGAGTCGACCGGTGAAACGATCGTTCCGGAATCATTCTCGATTGACCCCGCCACCGATTCCACGCTCGTGACCGCGACCTATGTCGTCCAGCCACCCGGTGGCAGTTGGGACCCCTTGGATTTCGGAACCTATACCGTTTCCCTCGGCGCCGGGACGATCTTCAACGGTGGCGGAGTTCCAGCGGTAGCCCGCGACTTGGGTAGCTTCCAAGTTCGCATCGAGAACGAAAACAGTTTCATTGTCACAACCACCAATGACACGAACGAAGCGAATTCGACGGACCAAAATCCTTTGGATGCAAACGGAGACATCTCGCTCCGCTCCGCCATTGACTTTGCCAACCGTGATGCCAATCCGAAGTTCATCTTTCTGGACGACGGCGTCTACACACTGACGCTTGATGATGTCGCGAATGAAGCAGAGTCAAACGACACTCGCGCCGCAGCTCAGAATCTGGAATCGGAACAGTGGACTTTGGTTGCCAACCCTGACATCCATGAGAGCACAACGATCCCGCACGTTTCCATCGACGGAACCGGCGATGGTACCGTTGACGTGTATCAGTTCGAGGTGCCTGTCGGTGGCGGACGTGGCATTTTTGATATCGACTTTGCAAATCGCATCGGCGGCGGAACCACTCAGCTGCAACTATTTGACGACTCAAACAACCAGATTGCGGTCAACACAACGAACGACGGATCGACGATTCCGGTCGAAGATTCGGGTACCGCGATTAGTGATTCGCTGATCGATTTCAACTTTGCCACCGGCGGAACCTATTTCATCCAGGTTCATGCGCAAGATGGCAGCGCACCTGC
>JBGCGI010000401.1:0-9009 GCA_045110715.1 Rubripirellula sp. | reverse complement strand
CGCCTACCTGATGCAGTTCCGTTATCAGCCAAGTGCCGAGGAACTTGCCCATCCACACAATCGCATCTCACGGATGGCTGGCTAGTCCAGTTTCGGAGCGATCGGAATCAAAGCATTCCGTGATCACGTTTCAAACAAGCTAAAACCTCGGGTTCTCATACCAGATGACCCCGAGGTTTTTTCGTTCTTCGCAGGTCAACACGTCCAAGTCGCCGTCTTGGTCCAGGTCGAGTAGTTCGATCAAGTCGTGCTTGATTCCATCGGAACCACTGATCGTTTCGATCGACCAGTCGCTTGAGAAGACCTCTCCCCGAGCAGAGCAAACGCCAATTCCGAACTTGCCTTGCTCGGCGCGCTCGGTCGAGAACACGATTTGCAGTTTGCCGTCGCCGTTGATGTCGGCCACCTTCAAGCCTTTGCTGCCGCCAAAGGTCTCAGGAATCTTGATCTCAGTCTCCTGCCACTTCGTGCCATCGCTCGACAGAGATCGGCACAGCACGATGGTCATCGGACGAACGGCAACGACGATGTCTCGCAGACCGTCGCGATCCAAGTCGACTCGATGCAGGAACATCGGCTCCTTACCAACGGCGCCGACAGCCACTTCCTGCCATTCTGATTCCACGCTGCCTGGGTTCCGCAACCAGAAGCATCCTGAACGCTTCTCTTTGCGATCAGTGAACAGCAAGTCGTCGTCACCATCGCCGTCCATGTCGGTCGCTTCCAGCGCCATCAGCCAACCCATTGGCCTGAGTGGATTCCATCTCCAATGGTCGGTGTCTTGTGCAGCAGACGGAACCTTCCACCAGCCAAGCAAAGACTTGGGAGACTTTCCTCCAGCGACGATATCAACCTGTCCATCGCGATCGACGTCCATCGAGGTCGCGAACATCCAGCGGAACATTTGATCCGAACCAGGAATCAAACGCGTCTGCCATTCCTTCGACTTCAGGTATCGCTTCTGGTCAGGTGCCCAGTGAACGCGAAGACCAGGCGACTTGCCTTCGCCACAGGTGACCACATCCGTTGCGCCGTCTCGATTCAAATCAACAAACACTGCGTCTTCCACCGCAGGAGTTTTGCCGACCGTGACCGACGGCCAAGTTTTCTTGCTTTGGGCCGGGCCGGGATTTAGATAAACGCGTGTCACGTTTCCCTGTTCCCAGCCGGTCGCAATGTCCATCAGGCCATCCCCGTTCACGTCAGCAACCCGCGTCCCGTCAGCGCCGCGGGACGAATCATCAATCGTATGACGCGTCCATATCGTTGGTGGCTCTGCTCCGATCGAAGCAGTGGCGATCCAACAGAGCAGTAAACCATTCAACGCGATCTTCATCGAACCGGGTCCCTACTTAGCGGCTGGTTCTTTCGTCTCAGCCAAGCGTCGGATGGCGATGTTTCGGAATTCAACTGGGTCGTTGTGACCTGCGAATCCGAAGAAGCCTGTCTTGTTATCTTTGCCAGGATGTGGCTTGTCCGCCATGTATTCCGTGACATCCGCCAGGTCGGTATCCAAGATGACCGTCCCGTTGAGCTCCACTTTGATCGTGCTGCCATCGACAGTGACCTGCTGAAAGTTCCACTCGCCGGTATCTCGTAAGTAACCGCGACGAGCAGCCGTCATCCCATACGCACTGCCGTGGTACTGCCGTGCATCGAGCTTGGCGTACGCGACGTCCTCGGAGTCCAAGACCTGAAGCTCCGTCATTGCCACATAAGCCGGGTCTCCCTTGAGAGGTGATCGAATCGCCAGTCCATTGTTGCCAGCCTTTGGTAAACGGAACTCGAGCCGAGCGATGAAGTTGCTGTACTCGTCGTTGGTCAGCAGCATGCCCCCCTTGCCCTTTTTGCAGCGGATAGCTCCGTCAACGACTTCGTAGTTTTCAGTACTGCCCTGCCAGCCATTGAGGTTCTCACCATTGAACAACGTTTGAAAAGCCTGTCCTTCATGCTCTTGCAACGACGCGTTGGCTTGCTCGGGGGAGAGTTCTTTGACGGCAATGTTTCGCCAGCGGATTTCCCCACCGTGCGTTTGTAGCTCGATCGGGCCAGATCGAAACAGCGGGGACTCGCGATCCCAGTAGTTCTCCATGATCGCATTGTCGACGACAAGCTTGTCATTCAAGTAGACCGTGGTTCGTGCTCCGATCTGACGCACGTGAAACGAGTTCCACTCCCCGATCTGTTTGTCGGCCAACACGAACGGATCTTTGCCGGGAGCACCTGCCGAGTTATTCCACAGCCCGCCACTGCCCAACCCGATTCCCAAGTGAGACTTCGTGTGGTCGGTGTAGTCCCAAATCTGAACCTGCGGCGTTCCCTTCAAGTAGATGCCGCTGTCGGCGCCCGGCACTGTTTTGTACTCCAACTTCAACTCATAGTCGGTGTAGTCGCGATTGGTGACCAGGTACGCGCCGTGGCCATCGTTGACGAGGTCGCCATCTTCGACCGTCCAATGTTCGCGTGCATCGGCCATCCATTGCTCAAGCTTCGCCGTTCGTTCTTCCTCAGGCAGAGCTGCCAGCTTGGTTGGGCTGAAGTGCGGACGAGCGTGCCAGCCATCGAGCGATTTGCCATCGAAGATCGGTTGGAAGCCGCCTGGGTTCTCTGCCCAAGAAGTGATGCAGAAGAACGTGACAAACAAAAACGTGAAGGCGCTTTTCAGGATGCGATGCATGGATCAAAACCAGAGTGGTTACGTGGTGGGAATCCGCGACGGATGGGACTGTGCGGCGGGAGCTCGATGATTGTAGTCAGACCGAGCGAGCATGACATCGTGTCCGACGGCACGAAAACAGCCGATATTTCGCGTTTTACCCGTGTTTCTTCTGTCAACCGCCCAACTGTGCGGGATTGACTCCCCCGTGACACTCTGTCACGCTTATTGCGTAGTTTCAACCACCACCCTCACCTGTCGTCGAATGTCTGGACCGTTTTCTTTCTGTTTGACTGGTGAGAGTATGGGACGTGGTGTCTCATTGGTGGCAGCTAAGGGTTAGTTTTGTGACGAATATCTATGTAGGGAACCTCGCGTTCACCGCAACCGACGAAGACGTACGCTCGGCATTCGAGCAGTTTGGAGAAGTCACGTCGGTCAACATCATCACAGATCGCGAAACAGGGCGATCAAGAGGTTTCGCGTTTGTCGAAATGTCTGACAGTGAAGGTGCCAAGGAAGCCATTGAGAATCTGAATGGGGTTGCAATCAGCGGCCGCAATGTAACCGTCAACGAAGCACGTCCACGTGAACCACGCGGTGGTGGCGGCGGCGGTGGTCGTGGCGGCGGAGGCGGCGGCTACGGTGGTGGTGGCGGAGGCGGCTACGGTGGTGGCGGCGGAGGCGGCTACGGCGGAGGCGGTGGTGGCGGCGGACGCTACTAAGCCCATCTCATGCGGACCTCCTGAATCCGCAAACTGAAACAATCGAAAGGGACAAGCAAGTTGCTTGTCCCTTTTTTCGTTAGTCCGTTACGATCTTCGCATGGATGAATCACCACCAAGCGGTCAGCTTTCCAGTCCAACGATCACACTGGTCGTCTGGTTGGCATGGGCTTGGATCGCGATGACGATCACTCACGAACTGGGGCACGTTTTCGTAGGGATCCTCAGTGGGGCCGAACTGAGAGACTTGGAATTGCGGCCTTGGCATCTTCCGCACAGCCTGTTCGTCAGTGACTCGTACCCACTGATCACACTCTGGGCTGGCCCCATCATTGGATGTCTTGTCCCTTGCATCGTTGCCATTGCAATCTCGAAGCCGTCGGTTTGGTTTGTGGCCTGGTTCTGTGTGCTCTCCAACGGCGTCTATCTATTGCTGGGTCTTTGGGCAGGCGATCCAGAGCTAGACAGTACAAAACTGCTGCAAGCTGGAGCCCGGCCGTCTCATTTGTGGTTGGCGATCGCGATCACATTGCCGGTTAGCTACGCAAAGTTCCGTCGCGCGTGCGTGAGTCTCTTCTCCGGAACCACGCCTGCAATGACCAAGCAACAAAGCCAGGTCAGTGGAATCGCATTGCTGGTGACGATCACATTTCAGGCGGTGACGGCGTCGCTGATTCGATAGCCGAAACAGGTTTGCCAGCTGAATGCCCGCAGCTCGTTCGGGGATGGCAGACCCGCTGACAAAGCAGGTTCTGAACTCCTTCAAGCACTTTGGACAGTTTCTCGGTATCATCTCAGGTTGTTTCGATTTCAGTTTGAGCGAGAAAGGGTGACTGATGACACTAAATAGACTTCACGTGCCGGGCGGTCATTGTCGGCGGACGTTCCAAATCCTCGTGATCACGATGCTGGTCTTGAACAGTGCTCTGTTGGCGGATGAGAATCCTGTACGTATTGGCGTCATTGGTCTCGATACGTCGCATTCGTTGGCATTTACCAAAGAGTTCCATAAAGAACCGGTGAGCGATCCTGCGTTGAGCGGTTTCCAAGTCGTAGCGGCCTACCCGCACGGCAGTGCCGATATCGAATCGAGCGCCAGTCGGATCCCCAAGTACACCGAAGAGATGGAGCAGCTGGGGGTCGAGATCGTGGATTCGATCGCAAACTTGGTCGCAGCGGTCGACTGCGTTCTGTTGGAAACCAACGATGGACGCTTGCACTTGCCGCAGGCCTTGGAGGTGTTCGCAAGTGGCAAACCCGTGTTCATCGACAAGCCTGTTGGCGCAAACCTTGCCGAAGTCGTTGCGATCTTCCGCGCCGCCGAGCACTACCAAGTCCCGATGTTTTCCAGTTCCTCGCTACGATACGCGAAAGGGGCACAGGCCATTCGCGGAGGCAAGGTCGGCAAAGTGCTGGGTTGCAGCACTTACAGTCCTTGCTCTTTGGAACCGACCCATGTGGACTTGTTCTGGTACGGCATTCACGGTGTGGAAACGCTGTTCACTTGCATGGGCAAGGGTTGCGAAACGGTCAGCCACACTTCGACCGATGATTTCGAACTGGCGGTAGGGCGATGGAGCGACGGTCGCATTGGAACTTTCCGTGGACTGCGGACTGGCAAACGCGGCTACGGTGGCACCGCGTTCGGCGAACGCGAGAACGTGTCGGTCGGATCGTACGATGGCTATCAGCCACTAGTTGTGCAGATCGCAAAGTTTTTTCGTAGTAAGGAACCACCGATCGATCCAGCCGAAACGATCAATCTCTACGCGTTCATGCAGGCCGCCCAAGCCAGCAAAGACCAGGGCGGATCACCTGTCCTGATAGCCGACGTGATGAAGGCAGCCTCGGAACAGGCGGACAAGCTGTTGGAAGGAAAGCTACAAGCGAAATGAAGTCCACACTACAACGCCTTTACGCGAAAACGGTTTTCTATCCGACCTTGGGTTGGAACTATTCTTTGGCGCGTATCTTTAAGGTGCGGAACTGGTGGGATCGAATCGATGACCATGTGATCGTTGGCGCCTATCCGTTTGCCATGGACGTTGCAAGGATGCACGAGGACGGAGTGCGTGCTGTCGTGAACACCTGCGAAGAATACGAGGGCCCAAAATCCGCGTATGAGCAGCATGGCATCGAACAATTGCGGATACCAACGACTGACTTCACGCATCCGAAGTTAGACGACGTTCGTCGGGCAGTCGAATTCGTGCAGAAACACTCCGAGCAGGAGCAAGCTGTTTACATTCACTGCAAGGCTGGCCGCGCCCGCAGTGCCACCGTTGCGATGTGCTGGCTGATGAAATACCGCGCGATGAACATGGAACAAGCCCAGCAGAAACTGCTGTCTGCCCGGCCACACATCAATCCTCGTCTGGCGCAAAGACCTGTGGTGCAAGCCTTCGCCAAAGAACTGCAGTCTTCGTGATCGGCCTGCCAATCTAGCCAACCTTTAGAAAGCCAGCACCTTGATCGTTTCAGGCATCGTCGTCGTCCCGATCAGAAGCCGACTTTCATCAGGGCTGACCGCGATCAGTGGGCGTGGAAAATGAATTTGATCAAACATCCCGATCAATTTTCCGGTTTTGGAATCCCAAACGTCAAGCTGTGACGGCCCCATGGCGTAGAACAACGAACGCCCTGGGATCATGCCAACTTTCTGAACGATCGCATCGGAGGCCCGTTTGGCATAGAGGGATCGGCCAGCTTTGAGATCCCCGAACAGAACCATGTTCGGGCCGGTCAACGTCACGCTGTATTGCCCGTCGGGCGAAACACAGTTGGTTGGGCTCCACAATTTGCTCGCAGGGCCGGTCGATCGCTTGCGCATGTCGATCGTAACAAAGGAAGTGGGATTGGAGACCCGCAGAGTCATCGTTGCCTGATCGAAGTGCATGGCCTGGCAGTTCTGCAGCCCGCTATCGAAAACGACCGCAGCGGGAGAACGGCCGGAGGAATCGGAGGTCAATCGCTGCCACATCAACTGGCCAGACCGATCGAGAGAAACCAGCAGCGTTCCTTCCGAGTTCACAGCCAGCGCGACGATCGGCTTTTTGTGCCCTTCCAACTCAACGAAGGAGGATGCCAGTTCACTTTTTTCAGGAGATGCGAATTCCCAATAACGGAGTTGCCCGCGGTTGGTACCACCCACGACCCCTTTCTGCTCGCCAGCGAAGACCAGGCTGCTGACTCCACCCATTCTCGCGTTAGCGTCAACGCTTCCGAGCGGCTGCATCGAAACAGCGTCGTGCACCGCGATCGCGCTGGAAGTGGCGTATGCCAACTGCTTTGAGTCGGAAGAAAACGCGACGGCGCGAAGAGGTGAGTCCAAGCCATCGATCTCGCCAACGAGCTTCAAGCGTGGTGCCCGGTTGGTTGGGAGCTTGGGCATCGATCCGACAACGGGTGCAAAAGCTGGAGGAGCTTGTCGGACATCAGGAGCGTTTTCGCGACGCGGAAACCGGGCGGGGAATCGCGGAGCCGGTCGCTGAGATTGGGATTTGACATTCCCGCTTGCGAATTCACTAGGTGGGTAGGGTTCGTTGAGCTGCTGCGCGGGCGCCTCCTGTTCGGGAACGGGATCCGAGACAACAGGCTGAGGCGGCGCTACTTTCTTGGGCAACACCGCCTGCGGCTGCGGTTGATCCAAAAAGACTTTGCGTAGACCACCGACGCCCCAAACGATTGCAAACACGAAGACGCCGGTCGCAAGCAAGAATCCGACCATCACCACCAACGACTTCAACGAGTCCAGCCAGGAACCTCCGCCGGCAACAGCGATCGCTTCTCCGTTCTCTTCGGGAAAGCGAAGCTGCATCACTTGGCCCTCGCGGCCGAAGAACGAATCCGCATGAATGATCAGGATCTTTTCGTCTTCGCTCTCACCGATCGTGTCGCCATGCTCGATCACGGGACCGTTCTCGATCAGATAAGAGGCGAGCATCTGCATGCGTTCCTGAAGCTGCCTTGGCGTCTCCGGACAGCCAATGCACTCGATCTCCATCAGCCCGAATGCTTCCATGCCAGTAGTGGTGGCGATCGTTCCCGAGCCATCTTCAAAGTCCGGGATCACGGTGGTCGCGATCCACAGCATGGTCGGCAAGACTCCCTCGACGTGCGTTCTGGCGATCTCTTGAAACGGGCCCGCAGCGATCCGCAATGCGTCGGCGGCCCAAACGACTCCCACAGCGTTTGCATGGGACCGCAAAATGGCATCGATCACTTGCGTCACCATCAGGGCTTGATCGGCTAACGAAAGATCGGACGCAACGGAGGTCACAATCCAGTGGTCCTGATGGTTCTGCAGGCTGCCTAGCTGATCCTCCGGCCACAAGTTTTGACCGGGCAAGGTGTTCTCATCGCTCAGTGGCACAGGGGCCCCCATGGGAGCGACGATCACACAACCAGGGTCTCCCTGATCAGACTCGAACTGGAGCGTGATCGGTCCCTCATTCGCTGTCACGCTGGCTATCCGAGCGCCGTGCGACCAGACGTGAGTGTCCTCTGCACGCCATGCGTCTGCGTGGAAGGGTGTTTTTCTATCCAGGAGAACGAAAGCAACGATGTTCATACAGACTGAAGGTCCAGGTTCTGTGGGAAGCTGCCATTTTTGGTGATTGAGCAGGAAGGGCTCTGCTTCATTTACACGGTATCAGCGCAGTTCTGACAGGTTGGTGCAAAAAGAGGCGGAGGGCTGTTACCGAAGCTGTTTCGCGGTCGCTCTTTGAAATCGCCCACTTCGTGGCTAAACGCTTGACCAGAGGTCGCCTTCATCCGCCAGGCGGAACAACTGTTTCTTGAGCTGTTCTTGCAGGTCCGCTGCTTGTTGCGGCACGACTGTTTCCACGCCGCTGATTCGTCGCGCCGCGAACGACTGAATCGCAGCGCCGATCAAATAGGTGGCGGCGGGTTCTAAAGCATCCGTCCCCTGCGATTTCAAATCCAAAACGGCCCTAGTCGGATTCATGACTTCTGCTTCTGCATCGCTGAACCAAAAGTCGACTTCAGCCAACACAGCCCCCCCTCGATCGACCAGTCGATGAGTTTCGAGATCCAAGTGCGACGTGCTCGATGCGTGCCGTGTATCACTGTGAATCAACTTCTGCGCTTCGAGCCGTGACGACCGTCGTAGCTGCAGACCTTCGCGACTGACGGGTGGCCGATAGCCGGCCACCGAGACAGCCAAGCGTACAAAGCCAACGCTGGGCTGAAATCCACTTTGCTGCAGCAAAGTCACAACCGACGAATCGTGCCTGGGAATGCCGACACCAGCGCCGATGGGATCGAGGCCGCCGTATCCCATCAAGTCATCTTGCGCCACGCCGATTTCGGTTTTCTGGAATCCCGCTGCGTCAATCCGCGCCAACGTTTGCTCAAACAATTCACGGAGTAGTTCCGGCGGGCAGGTGTCGCTTGCGCAGACAGCACACACAACAGCCTTTGAATCGGCGTCAGGGTCTGCGTGAAAGTGGACCCATGCGGAAGGGACGTCTTCATGGTCGGCGACCAACAGGCCCGCCGAATCGAAGAACGTCCGCGACAAGATCGCTTGCTCGAACCGCGCCTCATTGACTTCTGGCGGAGGACCGATGCGCGACCAATGCTGTCGCCAAATCTCGGTCAGCGCGG
>JBGCGI010000400.1:0-3010 GCA_045110715.1 Rubripirellula sp. | reverse complement strand
ATCTTTCGCGACCGCCCAAGACGCGGTTGCGACGCACGATCACGCACAGCACGCCGCTCAAGCAACCACTGGCCCACACGGTGGCACTCTGCAAACCGTCGGCGACCGTCGCGTTGAAACCGTGATCGCCGACAAAGGCATCATGTTTATGATCCTTGGCAAGAACGACCAACCGATCGCCCCACCCGACGCGACCGGCACACTGAAACTGCGAGTCGGCGACAGCGAGAAGGAATACACCTACCAACTCAAAACGCTCACAAACCTCGCGATCGGCGTCGGCGTCGACCTTTCCAAAGTCGTCGATCAACCGTTGCACATGAACGTCGAGATCACCAACATCGGCGGCCAGCCGTTGGTCTTCCACACGATGGGCAAACTCGCAGGCGGCACGCTCTCCGACGAACTCCTCATCAGCCTCCAAGCCACGTGCCCCGTCAGCGACCAACCGCTCGGCAGCATGGGCAAGCCACCCAAGATCACGATCGGCGACAAGTCGTTGTTCGTCTGCTGCGCTGGCTGCACCAAGAAAGTCGAAGCTTCGCCCGAGCAGTACCTGACCAAGTACTACACCGCTAAAGGCGAACAGGTCCGCGAAGGCGTCTTCAAATCAACGCTCGCAGACGCCGCCGCGATCGCCGCCCAGAAGACATGCCCCGTCATGGACGAACCACTCGGCGGCATGGGCGTCCCCGGTAAAGTGAACGTCGACGGCAAAGCCATCTACATCTGCTGCCCCGGCTGCGTCAAAAAGCTAACCGCCGAACCAGACAAATACCTCGCCGCCCTGAAAGCCAAAGGCATCACCCCGCCGGCGTTTTGAAATTGAAGTCACTACTGACTTCTGTATTTCACAGGAATGGCGTGAGGTGTCGCCCATGATGGATCAATCGGCACTCGCACCAACGCACCTACATTCTCGGCCGGCAAGTCTGTGAGTAGATCCGCCCAATGATGCGACCTGCCATGGTAGATCGGTTCCCAGACATCTTCGCGATAGAAAGTAAGAATCTGGGAAGCCGGCACGTCGAGTTCCCACTCGATCAGGTCGATGGATTCACTGTGGCGTTCAAAGGTTTTGCGGGCAGTGAGACACCACAAGAACTGAGTCTCACCCTTCAAGTGATGATGTAGTTCGTGGATCGCGTCGCGGTATTCCTGGCTTCGGTAGTAAACGCTTCGCGTTGCATCGACAACCAAATTCGGCGAGGTGATCGGGAAGGTGCTGGGATGATGTGTCCAAACTCTTATGGTAGTGGGCATTCGTACTCGATCAATGTTTCTAGACTTCCGACGTCCAACTGTGGGTGTGCTTGCAAGAGGGCGCGGAGAATAGAACAGGCGCGATAGCGTCTTCCTTCGTATTGCGATTGTGCAAGCGGAAGTTCTGCCATGGACTCGCAGATCGTTGAACCGTTTGACTGACACGATTCACGCATGACCGAACCGTAGCGATCGTTCAGATGGGTCAACAGTTTGTGCTCGTCTTGCCAGCTTCGATCAATCGCCCAAAGAAGCACGTGTGTTTCGCACCATGCTGTTTTGACACCTTTGGGAATCGCCTTTCGGTCAGGGTGGCTAGACCATTTTGATCCGTTCAAGAGCGGCGGTTCATTCGCCGCCATCTTCTTGATCCAAACTTTTTCTTGCGCTTTGGCCCACTTCTCTGCATCTGCTGAATCGCTGAATTCACACTGCTCAAGAACGGACATGATCGGCGTTCGGCCTTCATACCGAAGGTACATGAGCCAAACGTCTTTGATGGTGAAGCCGTACTCGGCGTCAGATACGTGCATGCGAAATCTCAGGTCGAGCTTGTTCGTTCGTCCGACGTAACGAATGAGGTCCGGTCGAAGCGGATCGGCTAGTGCGTAAATGTGTTGCTGGAACGGCATGCCCGCTAGAATATCGAAAACAGAATTTCCAGGCGACAGTGACGAATACTGAAATGCACACAAATTGGCGTCGAATCACGGAGAAGTGGCCCACCTACGGCATTGACCAGCAGGATGAATTCTTAGTCGATGCATCGACTTGCCGTTTCGCTGGCGACGGCAAACACGAAATCGCGGTGTACTCATTCGGACGCTTCACCCGTCGGACAGCCATCGACCCAACAGCGACTTATCCGCTGTGCTTTCAATTTGGAATCCACTTTCCGTCGTTCACGTCGGACGAGGAACCGGCGATTGGACACCTGCGGACACGTTTCTCTGGTGACCCGACGGGACTGGTTGAGCCGGTGCAGCTTCTTGCTGTGCTGTCGACAAGCAATGGCCCCTTCGTGTGGCGCGAAGTGCATCGAGCGATGGCTGAACGCAGCCAACCTGTTCTGGTCGGAACTGAAGACGATCACGAAGTCTGGTACGACAGCCAGATTGTCGAAGTCATGGATGCTTTCCAGACCATCGAGGAAGGCCCAACACCGAGATTCGTTCCGATGTCGCCGCCTGCCTCGGCATTGGTCTCAATATCGTTGAACGATTTGCCGAGCGATCCGTTTCCTGGCTACGAGATCGAGCACGAGCACGTCTCGCCGACGCGGCAGGGAAAGTGGGCTTACGAGATGAAGAAGCATCTTCGTGCCGGCGGAACCGGAGCGCAGCCGTGCCGAGAGCGAATCATCCTGCGTGAGGATCTGCGACGCGTCGATTCGTCTTTGTTCAAAGGCCAGCTTGGATGGACGGTTCCCGAGACTGGCTTTTCAATTAAACCCGGTCGGACAAGCCTTCAAATAGCGGTCGAGTTCGACTCTGGCTTCAGCTTAGACATCGACGTCTATTGGATCGACTTCATCCGCGAAAAACTCGCCGATGAACTTTCCCGCAAAATCGTCGAAAGCTTTCGTGATACCCCATTTGATTCAAACCCCGCCGCAGCGGCGAAGTGGATGCTCGACCTACCCTTCTTCAAAGAAGCCGATTGCAGGATAGTTGGCCATGGCTTGGACGAGATCTACGCCTACACCTATCGCGCAGCCGTCGAACAGTCAGCCGCTGGCGAACATCGC
>JBGCGI010000399.1:0-9725 GCA_045110715.1 Rubripirellula sp. | reverse complement strand
AAGCGGATGGCCATCTCAGCTGGGGGTGGGAGTTGGACGTCGAACCGACACCGGTGGAGGCGTCCGTTCTAAGGATCCGACGACGGTTGCACAAGATTTTTGGCCTGAACGAACAGCTGAGTCTTCACAAACGTGAGCGAGCCCAGGCATCTTCTGGGTGGGATTGGTCAAGTTCTTCGCGGGATGTCTGCTGCTCGCCCGTCGAACAACACCGTTGGCGCTGTTGATTGCCCTGCCATACACAGCCAACATCGTGCTGTACTGCATCTTCATCGCCATCCAATATCTACTGATTGCGATTCCGGATTTTCTTTGCAACGCGTTTCTCATCTACGCTTGGTTCGACTGGTACAAAGGCTGCTTCGATGATTGACGCCTCCCCGGAAGCCCACGACAGGTCGAGCCAAACTGGCCAAAACATGCACTCGTTGTCCGCGTCAGAGCAGGCTCATAGCCACGTCATTTGTTTGTCGTCGCTGATAATGAATCCGCCCTTGTTGAAGATCTTTGGAGTTCTTAGCTTGCAGAATTGCGTGCTTTGACCAGCAAACGATTGAGCTCGGCAAGCTCCCCTTCGGACAAATGGGAAAGCGGTGCGATGTATGAGATTGGCGATGGCGCCGTTTCGTTTCTCGAATAGGGAAAGCGTGAAGGTACGATGGGCGACAGCGTAAAGCCTTCGAAGGACGATCTCAGCCTGGGCCTGTACCGTCTTCGCAGGCTTCCAGCAGCGAGATCGATCTCCCCTCACCACCGGAACGAATACCATGCGTCTTGAATTTGAAACCACTGACAAACTCGCTCGTCACTTGGCCAAGGACCTTGATTTACGTCATGCCGTGTTTCAAGGCATTGACCTGACTTCTTATGCTGACCTGTTGGCCAATGCAGATCTGCGGGACGCGATATTGCTGGGCTGCGTGATCCCAGAGTCGTTGCAGGCAAAGCTATTCGATGCGTCTGCGGTCATATTCCCGCACGTTCCCAATACGCCATTTGCCAAATATCGCGGACTGCTCTACACGCCGGAAGAACTGCAAAATGCCTATCGACCAGGCGATCATGATTCGTATCAAGAAACCCTTGACGGCCAAATCTATGAACATTTCAAACGTTCGGGCCCGAATCCCGACGACGCTGCCGAAGCGCTGACACGACGTCTACACGACATGGCAATCACTGATGCCATGCAAGAATTCATTGTCGGCAAGCGGATCGTTGCCATCATGGGCGGACACTCGATGCTTCGCAGCGACCCGATGTATGCCCAGGTAGCTTTGATCGGTCGCGAATTGACTCAGAAAGGCTATCTTGTCACGACCGGCGGTGGCCCCGGTGCGATGGAAGCCGCACACCTGGGAGCATGGTTCGCAACTCGCAGTGAAAACGATCTGCTGGACGCGGTGGAAATTCTCTCAGCCGCTCCGCTCTACGATCCTATCGGTCCCTGGCTGGACGCCGCCTTTGCCGTCGTCGAGAAGTACCCTGTCCAGGATCGCGATGCGTGCCAGAGCCTGGGGATTCCCACCTGGTTGTACGGGCACGAACCGCCGGCCCGATTCGCATTAACGATCGCGAAGTATTTTGCCAACAGTGTTCGTGAGGAAGGTTTGCTTGCGATCGCAACCGGCGGAGTCATCTTCACGCCCGGGAGCGCGGGAACGATTCAAGAAATCTTTCAAGACGCGTGCCAGAACCACTACAACAGCTTCGGCGTGGTGAGTCCAATGATTTTCATGGACACCCATTACTGGACGAAAGAGAAACCCGTGTACCCGCTGCTAAAACACCTAGCCGCAGACAAACCCTACGGAAGACTGCTTGAGATTCACGACCATCGATCCGATATTGTCGCAGCGATCGATTCGTTTGATTCGTCATGCGCCAGCAAACAGGTCTAGAGGCGATCAAGCCTGATTCGCTGCCGACCCAGAAGATTTTGCGTTTCTCAAATAGCCACCGATGGACGCGGATCAACAGAGAACTTTTCGATGAAGAAGCATCTGAATCAATTTCTAGTTTCGGTAACGCTTGCCTTCTATTCCATTGATCTGCCTGAGCTGAATCGGACGAACCGCTGGATCCACTGCTGCTAATCGTCGACAATCTCAGCAACGAGGACAAACCCCAACTCACTCGAAAGGTGAACTGACACAATGGCCTCACGACTCATGCTCTCAGTCTTCTGCATCGGTGCAATTTCCGCGTCGGCAATTGCCGAGACGCCCGCGCCATCCAATGCCTTGATGTGCACACCAGGTGCGCTCATCTTCTCGGAAGACTTCGACCCTGCGACAGTTTCTGAGCGTTGGGGTTTCAAAGCCGATTTCGCGCTGCGCGACGGGGCGCTTTTACGCACGAACGTTGCCCCAACCGAAACCAAACGCGTTTTCCTGAAAGACCCAGTATTCCACAACACAATCATCCAGTTTGACTTTAAGCTGTCGGGAAAGACGACCGACCTGCGTCTCGTGACTGGAAGCGGTGGGCACTACAACAGCGTCACTCAGATCCGCCTCGATTACTTTCAGGTGAACACTCCGGTCGATCGAGATGCTGGGTTTGTCCCGGCTTGCCTTGGAGAGTGCAATCGCAAGACTCACTCTGATCAGTGGCAGACGATGACCGTCGAGTACTGGAACGACGAAATTGTGGCTCAGCTGAGCGAAGAGGAAATTGTGATTGGCAGGCACCCGATCGTTGACCGAACACGACACTACTTCGCCTTCCAGTTCGACCTACCTGGCACCTCAATCGACAACGTCCACGTCTGGAAGGCCACCGGCCAGCGCGACGATTGGGCCGAGACCCGCAAGAAACTTGCTTTTGCTCAGACGGATCGCGATCCCGTTGGGCGTAACGCGGCCGAGCGATACAAAGTCGAATACATGAACCTCAAGTCCGACCTCACCTTGGAGGATGAGGACTACCGCAACCTCGTGGCCAAACATGACAAGCTCCAGATAGCACTTCGCGAGGACTACCCCGAAGCGTTCGCCTCCCACAAGGAACTGAGCAAGCGCATCGCCAGACGAAAAAAGCACATCAAGGAAACCGACCCCGAATTCAAACGCATGGAAACGGAAGTCCACAAAGCGGGTCGAGCGGAAGAAAACTACGTCCTCTCCACGAAACCTGAACTTGCCCGTCTGAAGGCGGGTGGCATCCCCAAACAACGATACGCTTCCGAACTCGGTCAGGTCCGAGCACAGCTCGAAGCCGTCCGTGACAAACAACTCGCAGACCTCGTCGTCGAAACGGCCCGGCGCCAGGCCGCCCTCGAAACTCGCTTTCCCGCAGCCTTCCAAAGCGTGGACTCAGCGGTCGAAAGACGCAACGCCCTCCGCAAAGCTCTCAACAACGACCCCAAGTTCCAGGCCCGCAACAGAGAGGTCGTCGACGCTGGCAAGGCCATCAAGGACTACGAGCAGAAAGCGGCTCCTGAGTTGGTCCAACTCGCCGACGACGCCAAGGCCTACATCGAATCGCTCAAGTCTTCGGAGGCTCTCGTCGAGTGACTTGCTCACTACCTGCGACCTTGAAGATGGCGAGTACTGTCTCGGATTGTACGAAGCTCATGAACCTTAGCTCCTTGACAAACCAATTTTTCGGGATCGTTGGAAGTAGCGTAGCGTGTTCAAGAAGCCTCATCCTTTCCAGGCACCGAAGGCGGCGAAGCAACTGTTTTTGTGAAGCAGTTCGACGTGATCGAAACCGACCCGGCGGAGGAGGTCAAGTTGGTAGGTGACGCTGCGGGGTGAATCCTCTTTGGCGATGTAGTCGAAGACTTTCTGACGGTATTCGTCGCCGCCGAGGCCTTCGAGGTAGTCGCCGTAGCGGGACCACATAAGATCGTGAACCGGAACGGTCTCGTGAACGACTAAGTCGGTGATCCAAACTGATCCTCCGGGCTTGAGCAGCGACCAAATCTTCTCAAACGCGGCTTGCCAATCCGCGTCATCCCGCAAGTGATGGAGCACCGCGGCGGCCAGGACAACATCGTAGCTCTCGGTTGGCAGATCGGCTTGGCGAAAGTCGGCATGCCAGAGTTCGACCGTTTCGATACCAGCCTGCTCGATGCGATCTTTGGCTCGTTCGAGCATCGACCCGCTGATGTCCAACAAGTCGCTCGCGAACGGTTTGCCGTAGACCTCTCGCAGCTTAAGCGTGTTGTTGCCCGCACCGCAACCGACGTCGAGAACGCGGTTGATGTCGGGAGTCATTTGCACGGCAGCTTCGGTGATCAACTCCATTGACAGTGGCGCGTCGATGGTTGCCGATTGACCAGTTTCCAGGTTGCTGAATCGATCCACATCGCCATCAAAGCGCGTCTCGATGTCGGCGAGTGTCGACTTGCAGGAAAAGTCTGCCTCGCGCAGTGCGATCGCGGCCGCTCGATTGCGTTGTACGGTTGCCTCTTCGCTGTGGGGCTTCTCAGGATGATCGGTCAATCTCTTACGCTCAGGTTCAAGTCGATGAAAGTCGTTGGGAGCAGTCAACAGTACCGCTACAATGGCCCGCGAGCGAGGACACGGTCGAGAGGAAAAACGCCCGTCAACTCCGGTGGGATCCCATTTTAGCCTAAGAGACGACATGGGAGAACAACACGAACTGCTTGCCAATTACGCAACCGAGTGTCAACGCCGAACCAGCGATCGATGACTAGCCAAAAATGATCACGGATATACACAGATGAATGACAACGAATTGAACGCGTTGACGGAGAAGATCATTGGTTGTGCGTTTCAGGTTTCAAATACGTTGGGTTCGGGTTTTCTAGAGAAGGTCTATGAGAATGCTCTTGCCATTGAGCTTCGCAAGAGTGGTCTTAACCTGAAGCAGCAAGCTCCAGTCAATGTGCTGTACAACGCGACTGTTGCTGGAGAGTATTACGCTGACGTTCTCGTATCGGACACGGTGATCGTGGAACTCAAAGCGGTCAAAGGGTTCAACGATGTGCACGCGGCTCAGTGTCTCAACTACTTGAAGGCAACTGGCCTACCCATCTGCCTGTTAACTGTTACTCAACTTCGGTAAGCCCCGCGTTGAAGTAAAACGCTACCGACTCTAGATGACTCAGAATTAGCCACAGATGAACGCAGATAAACACAGATCAAAGAAACTCCGTAAACCGAGTGGTCATTTGTCCAGATTCCATTGTGACGTGAGGTATCGAACGACAGCCTTTTGAAGGCTCTTCGGCTATAAAGGAATCGCACTTCCCAAGCATTCTCGTGGTAACAGGCGAATGCAATTCAACGGTGCGAGTGGTTGGGATTCGTCCCTTGCGATTCTGGAAGTGATGGATCGTTAAAGAAAATGCGGGCCGAATCCAATCAGGAAAAGAGAGCAGGGACCAATGATCTTGATACCGTTCGATTTTCTTTACCTTTTGGTTCTCTTCAATCAGAGATACGGACTTCATAGTTTCAGTAGGCCACAAAACGAAGCCGACGATTCATCATGATGCGTGACAGAACAAAGAAATGGACGCTCACGATCCTGGCGTTTCTGTTCTTTTTGAACGGAGAAACGTCACTGCTCGCGCAGGACAACTCGTCAGGCGCCACACTCCGACGAGGGCTGGCTTCCGTTGAGGCCACTTCAGCGCCGCCGCTGCGTGAAGTCATTGTCAGTCACACCGATGAGAACGATATCCTGCAACTCTACCGCATGAAGGAGGACGGGGCGGAAAGCGTTCAGCTGACGCACTCCGAGCATGGCTGCCGCATGCCTGCCGCGTCGCCCGACGGCAAGAAGCTTGTGTATGCAGAAGTGGTGAATCATAGCCTGTCGCTGCGGCTTTCGGACATTGATGGTAAGAACCCTCGTGCGCTGGTCAGCAAGGGCATGAATCTGCTGCCGTCCTGGCTCCCAGACAGCCGCCATGTAATCTGGATGAAGGCGCAGCCTGGACAGAAAAACAGGATCCCGCCAGCAATAGCCAGATCCACCTGATGAACACCGAGACTGGTGAATCGCGCCGGCTATTCACTGATCCGGAGCAAATCAAGTTCAGCAATGCGATGCCCTCCGTCTCTTCCGATGGCAAAAAAATCGCGTTTGTATCTAACCGAAGCGGCACCTTTCGAGTTTGGGTGAGCAGTTTCGACGGGAGTGATGCCAGACTTATCTCGGCACCGCCCACAGATCTGGACGAGAACCTCAAACTGCCCATCGAGCAAAAAGTTCCTGTTTGGTCACCCAACGGGAAATGGATAGCCCACTGGGAAGGCGTGGAGATGATTCACATGAGCAGGTTCACCGGAATTAAGAATCCCAAGCGGGATCAGCAGATCTCAGCAACCTTTCACGTCTGGGTTGTCAGCAGCGATGGCAAACAGCGGCGAAAAGTCGGACGTGGTGATGATCCTACCTGGTCCCCCGACGGATTCGTGACGAGGGCTTTCCCAGATCGACAAAGGGGCGGTCCCAAGGTCATGATCGAAACCAAATTCGGCGAAGTGGAGTTGGAAGTCGTACCTCGCAACAAGAACTGGGGGAGACTTGCGTGGCTGCCGTAGATCTTGGAACCTTCGGAAGAATCGAGAACCCGAAATCAAATCGATGCCGCCTCCTGCGACCCCGTTGAGCAGCCGCGCAATCCCCGACAACTTTCAATTCGTAGATGACAAATCACTAATCGCAAATAACGAATGAAAAATCCTCTCTCGTCAGCCCTCATCGTCTCTTGCGTGTTCGTTAGCGTTGCCAACGCCGCCGATCAGTCTCGTCCAAACGTGCTGCTGATACTCTCTGACGATCACAGTGTCCCGCATGTCAGTTGTTACGACGACGAAAACACAAAGCGGTTCAATATCACACCGAACCTTCACGAATTCGCCGAGCAAGGAATGCGGTTTGATCGGGCTTACACGTCAGCTCCGCAATGTGCTCCGTCACGGATTTCGATTTTTGCGTGCCGATCTCCCGTCGGCCTGGGTGTCACTCGATTCGCGCAACCACCACGCGCTGATGTTCGCTTCTTCACCGACGTCCTTCGCAAGGGCGGTTATTGGGTGGGACTGGACGGACGCCACCAGCATCTCGACGGCCGTGTCCGCGAAGCCGAGCACATTGACAAGGCGCTGCGACAAGCCGGGATGCAAAGTCTCGACCAGCGGTTTGATCACTTCGTGCGATCCGCCGGAACCAAAGGCGACAACTTGTTGCGCGTCGCCGATCGAGTTGCTGCTGCTTTGGACAAAGTGCCCGAGGAAAAACCGTTCTTCCTTTACTTCGGCTTTAATCAGCCGCATCGAAAGTTCACGCTGACGTACGACGGCATAAATCCGAGCGAATTGAGACTTCCGGCTGACTGGCCCGATCTCCCTGAAGTCCGCGTCGACTACGCCAGGTACCTCGCGTCGGTCCGCGAACTCGATCATGGATTCGGACTCATCATGAATCTTCTGAAGACCCGCGGCATCGAAGACAACACGCTCGTTATCTTCATGGGCGACAACGGCGAAGCGCTGCTTCGAGGCAAAGGCACTCTGTACGACCGAGGCACTCATGTTCCGCTGATGATTCGCTGGCCGGGCCGAGTCAAACCGGGGTCGAATTCTTCCGCGCTTGTGTGCGGCACAGACCTCGGCCCAACGATTCTCTCCGCATGTGGAATGAAACCGCTAAAGCAAATGACGGGCGTCAGTTTTCTTCCGCAACTTCAAAGTGACGGACAGGTAACCCGACGCGTGAGCGAGGGACAGGAATCAGCTCAAAACCGGCGATACGTATTCGCAGAACGCGGCTGGCACTGGGGACCAATCACCCGAACCGATGGTCTGGACTTGTCGCGTTCAATCACTTCAACGCATTACCGTTACATCTACAACGCTCTGCCAAACCGCAGCTACACTCCGGTCGACATGCCAGGCAAAGATGCCTGGAAGGCGATCCAGTCGGCACATGCATCGAATCAGCTGTCGCCGCTGCACGACCGGCTCTACTTTCAGAATCCGCGGCCAGTCGTCGAGCTATACGACCTGAGCAACGATCCCCTGGAACTCAACAATCTGGTGGGAAAGGAGTCAGTCGCCGACATGGAACAGACTCTGCGTGAAGAGCTTGAAAGCTGGATGATTCGCCAGCACGATTTTCTGCCACTACCGACACATGCACTGCAGAATACGAAGTGAGATTCACGCACTGAACTCAGTAAAAAAACAAACCCTCGGCCACATCGACTAGAACGTGTGACTGAGGGTGTGGTTCGGATAACCGGCCAAAAGCGGTCTATTTATCCGGGCCACTGCTCAATCCACATTCAGCGATTTGTCTACGTAAAAAACTGATTTGCCCTGCCATTCCGCCACGCGCGATTGTTCTCCGCACGGTGCTCAGAATATATTCGGGCGGCGGGTACCATGCAGCATATAGGAACAAGAAGGCGACGATGAGTTCTTACAAGTATGTGTGCCTGCTTCTGATCGTTGGGCATTGCGCACAATGCCAGGCAGAAGATCGGGCGGAGATGCCTCAAGTCCCCGATGGATTCACTGTTTCCGTCTTTGCGAGTGATCCGCTGGTTCGAAATCCCTGTGCAATGGCATTCGATGTGCGTGGCCGGTTGTATGTTGGCCAGGGGCCTCAGTATCGCAAGCCAAAACCGGATTCGCCGACCGACCAAATCACACTGCTGATCGATTCTGATGCAGACGGTGTCGCTGACCATGCAAAGACGTTTGCCAAGGGATTCAATAGCATTCAAGGTCTCGCCTGGTACGGCGATCAATTGTGGATTGCGAACGCCCCTGATTTGACGGTTGTCCGCGATACCGACGGGGATGACGTCGCAGATGAATACCGGCGAATTTTTGGAGGCCTTGGCAATCTCGAGCACGCGCTTCACGGGTTGAACTTCGCCCCCGATGGCCGACTGTACATGAGCAAAGGAAACTCGAAGGGATACATGTCGGCAGACAGCGCAGAACGCTACGTGGCACCAGCGCCGTTTGCCGATTTGTGGGGAGTGGATCCTTCTGCAGAGACACCGAAAGGACCCGAACCGCGTGTCTTTGACCGTGATCAATATCTGCACGGCTATCACACTCCCTCAGACGACTGGGGGACCGAGGGCGGCGTGCTGAGATGCATGCCTGATGGAACGCAGTTGGAAGTCTTTGCGCGAGGCATGCGCAACATGTGGGACATCAGCTTCGACGCTGACTTCAATTGGGTCGGCACCGATCAAGATCAAGACGGCGGCGATAGAATCTTGAATCCGTTTCGAGGAGCCCACTTCGGGTGGGGCCATCCCTGGAGTCCGCATTGGACGGGCCAAAACCATTTGCCATCCACACCCATCAGTGGCCCCGTCTTCCATGGATCGGGCACGGGTGTGGTCTCATGCGCATCGGATCAATTTCCAACGGAATCTCAGGGGGCGTTCTTTTGCGCGGATTGGTTGAGCCGTTCGATCTTCATTTACAAGCCGCAGTGGGATGGCGCAGCGATGCTGAATATGGCGCAGCCCGAAGTTTTTGCGAAAGCTCCACGTGGCCGATCGATGGGATCGAGCCAGGGAATGTTATTTGATCCGACCGACATAGAATTTGGCCCAGACGGGGCGTTGTGGATTCTCAGCTGGGGGCACGGCTATGGTTCGACGATCCAGGACGGACAGCAACAAGACCGCGGCCGCGTTTATCGAATTGCGTACGCGCCAAAATTGAATCACCGCACACGCAAGTCACTTGCAGCAAAATACGACCAGCCCTCTT
>JBGCGI010000398.1:0-10976 GCA_045110715.1 Rubripirellula sp. | reverse complement strand
CGGTATTGCTCGCATCAGGGGGATAGGGGCGTTGGCCGTCGCCGACGCCAAAGTAGAGCATTCCATCAGGGCCAAACCTCATCGTTCCGCCGGCATGTCCCGCGCTGCTCCAGCTGAGCAGGACTTGCAAACTGCTGGGATCCAATTCCCCCGTGCTTGGATTCGTCACTTTGAAACGCCCCAGCTTCAGGCCCTGCGGATCTTGGGGCTTGGCGACGTAGGTGACAAAACACCACGGCTGTTTTTGAAGGTCAGGGTGATACAGAACGGCATACGCGTTGAATACTCGGTGCCCAAGCGCCTCGCTGAGATCCAAGAATGGTTCAACGACCGCACCCTCAGGATCATTCTCAAACGTCACCAGCTTGCCGAGGTGCTGAGTCGCCAGCCATCGATTGGCACTTGCCACCCAAGAGACGTCCGTCGGACGATCCAGTGCGATGTTTTGGAAGACGCGTGTCGCCTTGTATGGCAATGGCGGATCTGGGCTTCCCTTGACATTGGAAACGGTCCAGGGGGCAACGCGAGCTGTCGCTAACTCTTGCGAGCAGGCACGACTCGGTAACACGACCCCGGAGATACCGACGACGACTAGCGCGAAAGCGAGAAATGAAAATCGCTGCATTTTCAGTTGGATCCGAAACAAGACTGAACGTGGTTCATTTTGCTTGGCAAGCTTACTCGATAGAACGAGTGATTCACAATCGACAGCCGATCTGAAGTAGGGACACGCAAGCGAGAACTCGCTAGCGCAAAAGCGCAACACGAACCGGGCGGATCGCGTCGCAACACAAAAAGCCAGCCGATTACCGTCACGGTTCTGCGACAACCATGTCTCGAGCTGCAATGCCCCAATCGATGTGTGCCGCCGGTGACAGGGTTCCATCATGATGAGTCTCAAGAATCAGCAGACGGTGGTCACCCGTTTCGCTGACAAGCAGGTAGTGATCGTCGGGCGACAGGTCTAGTTTCCAAGGAATGTCACCGACGAGCGTTCGTTGCAATTGACTCAGACGGCCATCGGTTTCGACACGAAAAGAAAACACGCTGTCTTCATCACCAGCGAAGTCGCGAACGGCAACATACAGCATCTTTCCGTCGGAGGTGATTGCTAGGTCCGACGCATGAAGGTCACGTTTACCTTGCTCGAACGGTGTTCGGCGTGGCATTGTTGTTGCATGCTGCATGTCGGCTAACTGACCGCTCGGTCCAATCTCGTAAACACTGACTCCCAATTGTTGTTCATTGCTGAAGTACGCTAGCGGCAAAGTTGGATGATAGGCGACATGGCGCGGACCAAACATCGCCGGTGGCGAAGCGTTGAACGGTTCAAGTGGGCGCAGTTGCCCTGATTCTGCGTCGAATGCGAATTGATGCAACGCGTTGTTGAGCTTCACGGAGGGGATGTAAACGAATCGGTTATCGGGCGTTGTTAGGATGCAGTGTGCTTCTTCGTTGGGCGAATCGAGGGTGCACGTTTCCGGACCAACGCTACCGCTCTTGCCGAATTCGTAGACAGCGATTGTCCCGCTGCGATAGTCAACGGTCAGGAAGTAACGGCCACTACGATCAACGCTTGTGTAGCCCGATGGGTGCGAGAGTTTGGACGCTTGAAGGCCAGAAAGTTTGCCACCCGTTTCAATCTCAACGGTGGCAACTGCAGTCCCGTCTTTGGACGAAGAACCAACGACCAAACGCTTCCCGCTGGGGTGCATTGCGATGGCGGATGGACCGAAAGGCACGCTGAAAGATTCTTGCTGCTTGATCGTAACGCCATCGGAAGTCGCGTTCACCGAGAGGCAGATCACTTGCTGCCCCTTGGAGTCGGGGGCGAACACATGGAAAGTACCGCCGGCAATCACCGGCAGGGTCGTGAGCAGTCCCAGTGCGACTGCGACCAACCGCAGAACGCGGCACACTGCTCTTTGGCTGATGGACAGACGGGACTCTCGCGAGTTGGTTTGACTTTGGTAGTGCATGGTGCTGGGCTGAGAGGCGGCTAGGGTTCGTCGATGCGACGGGATCGTCGTGGCGGTCTACTTTGCTTTCTTACCACTGATCGGATCGGCCATCTGAGACCGCCATTGATGGTGTAGCTTTTCCATGGCAGTCGCCCGTTCGGGATGTCGAGCGGCGAGGTTGATGGTTTCTCCGGGATCAACGGCAAGGTTGTAAAGTTGGATGCCGCTGGGAATGGGAACCTTGCGAAACTCTGATTTCACGAGTCCGTTTTCATCGAGTTCGTACACGAGATAGTCCCTGGGGTCTTTCCGATAGACAAGCTTCCAGTCGCCCTGCATGGCAATCCAACTGCCGATCTTTTGGTCGCAATCCCAAAACAGGGGTTCGTCATGCAAAGTCTCTGTCGTTCCTTCGATCAGCGGTTGCAGACTCTTTCCGTCCAGCGGATTCTTGGGTGCCACACCCGTGATCTCGGCCAGACTAGCGAACAGATCCCGATGCGTGACCAAGGCATCGATGGACTTGTTCTTGGGAAGCTTCGCAGGCCACGACAGGATCATTGGGACTTGGATGCCTCCATTCATCAAGCAGTACTTGTACGCGTTGATATCACCGTTGTTGGCATAGGACTGGTTCGAGCCACCGTTGTCCGATGTAAAGAAGATCAATGTGTTATCGCTGATCCCTTGCGATTCCAACCTGGCCATGATGTTGCCGATCGCGGTGTCCATCAATTCCAAATGCGCCAAATAGATTTTCCGTCCGTAGGGATCGGCCACCGCCAGGTGACAGGTTTGGTCGTACCATTCTTTGAAGTTTGGCTGCGCTACCGGATCCCAAATCGGATAGTCCCAGACTTTCGCATCGCGATCAAAACGTCGCTCGGGAATTCCGTATTTTTGACGAAGCTGTTCGGGGGCACGGATCAGTGGTGTGTGGACGGCGTTGAACTCGAGCTGTAAGTAGAAAGGTTGCTCACTCTCTTGTTCGATGAACGCGATCGACTCGTGCTCGAACACTTCGGTCGTCGTGATATCCTCGAAGGACTCAGGACTCTGGTCATCCCGCATCAAGGGACCAAACGGCGCCTGCGTCGCTTTCTTCGAACTGCCGGGCTTCTTTCGCTCGTAAGCGGCCACATCTTTTTCGCTTAGCAGGTGGTAGTCCCATGAGTGATGCAGGAAGCTCAACGAATGATCGAAGCCCTGATTGGTCGGCTTCTCTTTGGGGCCACCATTGAGGTGCGTCTTGCCGACCTTCATGGTGCGGTATCCCGCCTCCCGCATCATTTCTGCAATCGTCGCCTCGGAAGTTGGCATTCCGCCTTGGCCATAGTAGTACGCACCCCAGCGTTGGGCGTAGCGTCCAGTTGACAGCGACAGTCGCGAATTGCTGCAGACCGGAGACGATGAATACGCGTTGCGGAAGACGACGCCCGACGCGGCAAGCCGATCCAGGTTCGGTGTGCAGACACCTCCTGCCACGACTTCATGGAATCCAACATCGGCGTAGCCAACGTCGTCAGCCACGATCACAATCACGTTGGGTTTCTGGGCGTAGGCTGGCGTCGCAACCAGCATGGTCAGCACCAGGTTGCGGATCATCGCGGTACAATGGGTCATGGGATTCGGCAGAAAAGAGCAGATGGACTGGTCAAATTCTAATCCTAACGCACGGACGCGAACGGCGGCTTCGCTTCGCTACAATTTGCAAGTCAGAATGACCTTCCTGACCTACTTCAATGATTTCGGATAGAAGATGTTCCATCACTTTGCACTCGGAGCTTGCCTGGTGGTTGTTTCCCCGGTTCTCGCGGCGGACAGCTACGCGACTCCAGAACTTCTTGCAGCCCGAGCAGGGACTCAGTGGCGCATCGCTGTGTCCGAGTCAGGACCGACGCGGATTCCGCGTGTTTGCGCTAGTCTGCGAGCGGCCTACTTTGATGGACTTCCTGACAAGCCAGTCGTCGTGCATCCAGAGATTGAATACTGGGAGCTACGATACGAAGGAAAACCGTTGGCATCTCACGTCGTTCTCGAGTTCGATTCCTTTCCGGAAACGCTGAACGAAGCCAAGCCAACCGAGCAAGCAGGTGATGGCACGCTAACGTTGCGTTGTTCTCAAGGGCGAACGACTGGTGAGAAACTTCGGTTCGAGCCACAATCGCACAAGAACACGATTGGCTATTGGGCAGTCGCGTCCGATAGCGTTACCTGGCCAATCAAGATCCGCCAGCCTGGGCCATTCAACGTCGGCTTCCTGCAAGGGGCCAGCGAGAAGGGAGGCGGCGTGGCGCGTGTCTCGCTTTTACTTAACGATCAGGTCCTTGATTCGTTCGAGTTTGAAGTGGAGGACACGGGACATTTCCAGAACTTCCGTTGGAAGCATGGTGGCACACTTGCTGTGAAAGACCCGGGCGAGTACTCCTTGAAAATCGAAGCCGCCAAAATTGACAACGTCGCGTTGATGGATGTTCGCCAAGTCCATCTCTCACCGAAGCGGTGAGTGGTGACCGCGTGCTCGAGTCAACTCTTTCGGTGGATTCGTTCGCTAGAACAATTTGCCGAGGTCATGAACGTCCAGCGGGGCAACTTCTTCTTCGCCTTCCGCATCGGTGTCATCTGCTAAGGAAGATGAATTGATGTTGTTGACGACAACAAGTGCGTCCAAGGCAGTGATCGAGCCGCTGCGGTTGGTGTCCAGGCGTCGCATCAAGTCGATCTCTCCGTCACTCATTTCCTCGCCCTCGGCGGAAAACGAACGAACACGCTCGGCCAGCTGACTGAGATCGGTCACGCCGTAACGCGAGAGGAAGTTGATGACGACCAAGGCGTCGACCGCTGTCACTGCGCCATCGCCGTTGGAGTCGAGCGGCTCATCGTCGACGCCTTCGACAATTTCCAATTCGAGTGTTGTGTAGCGGACGCGACTTTCGGGAACCTCGGTTTGACGTCCACGTAGCAACGCTTCGGTTCCGGATTCGCCAGCCGATTGAGGACGCAAGCGCAGGTTGCCTGCGCCCACGGCGCGGACGCCAATTCGAAGGATTTGCTGCGTTGTTGATCCAGGAGGATCGATTTGGTCGCTGAGGCCGCCCACGTTGTTCATGAAGTCGGGGCCAAATTCAGTGCCCGACATTCCCGTGAAGCCTTCGCCAAATTCGATCGGCCCGGTCACTTCCAAGAGGTCGCTTGGAACGTCGAGGTCGAAGAACGCGGCGTAGACGCCAAGCCCGAAGTCTCGCAGGTCATGAGCGTTGAATTCGAGCCAGAACTCATCACCAACGGCGACTTGATCCAGCGGCTCGCCATTGACGTCCACGGCTTGCAGTCCAAGCTCAACAAGGAACTCGCGCACCGAAGCGAACGCCTGTACGATTTCGCCTTCCATGCTTGCCGCGTAGAGCGCAGTGGCGTTGGGCGTTTGAATGATCACCAGGATTCCTGGCGAAAGATCCAGTTCTGTGCCGTCGGGCAAGACGATGGGCAACGGTTGGCCGAAGACGCGTTCGATGGAGGTGACATCGACGTCTTCCACTTCGACTCTCAGATCTTCCGCGGCTTGCACACGAATCGCTTCAACGAGTGCCTCGACTTGCTCATCACTGATCGACAGCACATCAACTTCGACGACTGCAGTGGAAGAATCACGGCCGTCACTGATCACATACTCAAAGCGAAGGTTCTCCACTCCTTCCAGCGAAGCGGCCGGAATTCGCACTGAGTGTCCGCCGACAATTTCAGCACCTTCAGGGGCGCCGATCAGTTCAACGATGTTAGTGGAGAAGCGGAACTGTTGGAGTTGGTCGTTCGCCAACACATCCAATAGATGATCTTCGCCACTGTGCACCGTGAAGGCGTCATTGACGGCCTCGATAGGTGGATCCAGTTCACCGAGAGGCGTTTCGATCGGCTCGCTTGGATTCTCCCAGTCGTATTCGACGATGCGATCGGATTCACGAGCGATCAAGCGGTCTCCGTTGACATCGATTTCCAACCAGCGTGCGCTAGGCAGTGCACCGTCCCGCAGAAACTCACCTTCCTCATTCAGATGGCCATAGACAAACAGAGGGCCATCGACGGCGAGCTCGTCGGAGACGTATCCGAACCTTTGCGATTCCGCATCGATGGAAATCAGCTTTCGATAAAACGCGTTTTCGGAATCAATCTCCGTGTCAGCGATCAATTCGCCCTGCGAAATCGAGAACGTCAGCAAAACCGATTGCTGAGAAACTCCGGGCCAGAAGTTGACGTCAGGTCGGAAAAACTGATCGTGAACATGAGCGAATGGTAATCGTGGGAGTCGAGTGTTTGGTCGAACAACATCATCCGTCTCGACGACACGATTTGCCCAGACGACGAGACGATCATCGTTGACTTGCAAGTGTTCGTATTGCAAATTCAAAGCGTCTGGAATTTCAATCCGACGAACCCGGTTCTCTGCCGCGAGATCGATGGACTGATCGGTATCAACGACAACCAGCGAGTTCGTGCTGTACTCGCGGAAAATCACGTGCGCGGAGTCGATCGCGAACGCGTCTCCCTCGAAGTCATTGAGTGCAACGGTCTCAAAGACACTCATGTTTTCGCCGGACAGATCGATCAACAGGACTGATTTGGCAGGACCAGTCCCTCGGCTGTGGTCGGTGATCACCGCAACGGCCGTCTGTCCGTCCTCAGCAACCTTGAAGCTGCTAATGAACCCGTTGCCAAGGTCCAACTGATCCGTTGGCGAAATGACATTACCGTCTTCACCTTCAACGGTGCCGTAACGGGTAAGGGTGGACGTGGTGATTGGCTCTGGCCAAGGCTCGTCGGGTGCACGGATCCCATCTACATCATCGGGAGAGCCATCTTCTACCGGAGGCAAAAAGAAAACGATGTCCGAATAGTCTGTATTGGCAGAGTAAATCGTGTCTTCGTGGACATGAATGGAACCGTGTTCGACTTCACCGGATGCAGCTGGCTGCAAACCGTCACTGGTGATATTGAACGACTGAACCAATGCACTCGGCGGTACCGGCGGATAGACATGGCTGATCACGTCACTGAAGATCGTGGACACCAATGTCAACTGATCGCCGTCGTGGTTCAAATTGTGATACGAGCCCTCCAGCTCTTGGCGAATCGTTTCTACTCCGGTTTCCGCACCAGCGCTATCTAAATTGACGGTCAAAGCGAGAGTCTGAGGGAACTGAGGCGAAATGCGCCCGTCAACCACAAAAGCATCAGCTGCAGCAAGAACCGTCCAGTCGAAGTTATTGCCAAGTAGTACGACTTGGTCTTCTGTCACCAGCATGTCTTGAACGCTGAAGTCGATGTCGAGTTCCAAGATCGTCGACAAAGCACCATCCGCATCCCGCTCATAGACAACCAAGCTGGAGTTTGGGGCGTGAAAAAACTCTTGATCGACCACAAACACTTTGTTGCCGACTTCTTGCACGAGGTCGGGACCAAAGTGGAGTCCAAAGCCTGGGGCAGGCAACGCCAAGTCAGAGATTCGATTCGTTCGGTGCCCAACCGTCTCGACACCCGCGACGCTGACGTCGATGCCATCGCCGCCAACCTGAACGACCTGCAAGGCGTCCGTGGGAAGCGGATCGGAGGCGACGCAGTTGGCTGCCAAGAGTCTGCGGCTTTCCAAGGCTTCTAGCTGGACTCGACGTCGTTGGATCTGGCTGAGTTTGCGATTGCTCATTCGATTTCCTGATATCGCTCGTTTGGAGCCCAGTCTGGGCAGATGAGATGGTGTTGGATTGGGATCAGGTGGGTTCGGTTCCCCCAAACTGGAAGAGACTCCATTTTGTTTGGAACTCTCCCAATTGTCACTGAAAAAGGACCCCACTGACAACCGTCAAACGGCCACGCTACTGCAAATCCGTATACCGAAGTCGTCAGGACGGTCGAGAGAAGCCTGTCCCCTCAGAAGGTAAGGTAGACAATTGCCTGCGATGTCACGTATTTTCGGTCGAATCGACCAAAAATATGGTGAAGCTTGAGCTTGCTCAGAAAGTCTCGGGGTAGATCACGAGCTCAATCCGTCGATTTGCTGCTCGCCCGGCAGCCGATTCATTGGTCTGCCGAGGATTGTTCGCTCCCTGAGCAACCGTGAATAACTGCTGAGATGGCATGCCGGCTCGACGAGTCAGTAAATCCAGCACGGCTGCAGCTTGAGCGCCGGTCAGCTGATGAGCGTTGGAGGAGCCCGCACCGCCATACGCGGCGCCTTGGTCGGTATAGCCCTCAATTCCAATCCGCTGCCTCGGAAAGATCGTCCGCAGTTGACCGGCAATCGGATCAAGCAACATGGCCGCCTGAGGAATCAACTGAGCCGTGCCTGGCTGAAACATTTGGTCCGACGGTAGAGCGATGCGAATGACCCTGCCGTCCTGAGTCACTGGCAATCCGCCTAAATTCAGACGCCCAGCAAGTTGAGACAGATTCGTATTGGGCGTGATCGATGCGCTGCCACGAATTTGCGTTGATGCCTGCATACCACGAACACGGTTCTCTGCATCGCGGGCCGCAATCGCAGTCGACTCAAAACGTTGCGACAACTCTCCAAGCTGCTTCCGCAGGAGTTCTGCTTCGTCCTGATAGACCTGCGTCTGCTGCTCGCTCTGAGCAAGTTGCGTATGCAATTGGCGGTTATTGTCGTCCAGCAGCTGAACTCGACGACTTAGCTCGGACAGCCGAGCTTCGACTTGAGAAACAGCTTGCCCGCCCGGATTTTGCCAAGGAGCGACTGCCCCAGGCGCTAGTGTCGGAGCAGCTTGTGCCGTGCGCACGCCGCCGGGTCCGGCAAAGTACGGGTTCTGGCTGCAACCAGTCACGATCACCAACAACAGCGCGGCGGCTGCGATGATCGCTTGTCGAATGATTCCTAAGGTTGCCATCAAAAGATACGTCCATGTGTCCTTTGGATACGGGCGCACACCCCAAAGCATGCTGATGGGAAACTAGAAACTGCAGAATTTCAAGGCAAGATCAGTTTTCTTCTCAAGTTGCCATTCCGCTGCAAAAGTCCACCATTGGGCAATTCCTGCTAAACTGGGAATCAATCTCTTGCCGGCGAAAGCTAGCATCGATTCCTGCCCATCCTTTCTGGATTTCTTGTCCTCCATCCTGCCAGAACCAGATTCGATATGAGCGTCGCACGCAATCATCACTGCAGTCGCTTTGCACCTCGCCCGCAGAATCGGCGTGAAATGCTGCAGTGGTGTGCCAGCGGATTCGGAGCCGTCGCTTTGAACGCCCTGTCTCATGACGCAGGGTTTGCCAACACATCGGACCCGATGGCGCCCAAGGAACCGCACTTTGCCCCCCAAGCAAAGAATGTGATCTTCTTGTACATGGACGGTGGCCCCTCTCAGGTCGACACGTTCGATTACAAACCGATGCTGGAAAAGTTCGACGGGAAGGATCCCGCCAATGTGATTGGCAAGTTAGCGCCCACACAATTTGACAATGTCGGCAAAGTTCTCAAGAGCCAATGGGACTTCAAGCAACACGGTGACAGTGGACACTGGATCAGTTCGCTGTTCCCTCACTTGTCGGAGGTTGCCGATGACTTGGCCTTCGTCAAATCGATGACCTCCAAGTTCTCCGAACATACATCGGCAAACTACTTCTTGCACACAGGCAACGGCCTGCAAGGCAAGCCCAGCATGGGTGCTTGGCTCGGTTACGGCCTCGGCAGCGAAAACCAAGAGCTACCTGGCTTCGTGGTGCTCAATGGCGGGTTGATTCCTCCGGGCGGATTGGATTGCTTCGGTGCTGGGTTCCTGCCATCTGCTTACCAAGGTTCGATCTTTCTGCCCCAAGCAGAACCGCTGGCGAACATTCGTCCTCACGAAAAGACTGCAGCACTGCAACGCAACAAGTTGGATTTGATTCGTCAGTTCGATCAAGAGCTGAACGGGAGCCTCGGCGGCGAGCCTGAAATCGAAGCCGCCATTCAAAACTACGAAACAGCGTTTCGGATGCAGACGGCAGTTCCCGATTTGATGAACCTCGAACAAGAAACCGCCGAGACCAAAAAGTTGTATGGTCTCGAATCCGATTTCAAAAACACCCAAACGTTTGGGATGCAGTGTTTGTTGGCTCGTCGACTCGTTCAACGTGGAGTTCGATTCATTGAGCTGACGTGCCCGGGCGGGAACGGAGACCGCTGGGACCAGCACCAAAACTTGGTGGATGGACACAACAAGAATTGCAGAACGGTTGACCAACCCATTGCCGCTCTAATCAAGGACCTGAAACGCAATGGGCTACTCGACTCGACCCTTGTCGTCTGGAGTGGCGAATTTGGCAGGACACCGTTCGCGCAAGGCAACAATGGACGTGACCACAACCCGTTCGGGTTCACGATTTGGATGGCCGGCGGAGGCATCAAAGGCGGTGCATCGGTCGGGGCCACCGACGAATGGGGCTATCGCGCTATCGAAGATCGCTTTGAAATTCATGACCTGCACGCCACGATGCTGCATCTGCTTGGTATCGACCACACCAAGAGCACGTTTCGATTCAGTGGTCGCGACATGCGTTTGACTGACGTGCATGGCCACCTGATCAACGAGGTGATTGCATGAGAGATCTATTCGCGGCACTCGCGCGACTCACCGCATTCGCGCTAATGGTTTGCTCCGGTCTTCCAGCTGCCGAATGGACTCCGCAGCAAGTCGAGTTCTTTGAGGCGAAGGTCCGCCCCATCTTGGTCGACAACTGTTACGAGTGCCACTCGGTCGAAGCCGAAGATGTCGAAGCAGGTCTGGTGCTGGATTCCAAATGGGGCTGGGAAACGGGGGGCGATTCGGGCGCAGCGATCATTCCGGGAAACCTGGACGAGAGCCTGTTGATCGACGCTGTTCGCTACGACGAGAACATCGTGAGCGGCATGCCTCCTCGATCAAAACTGCCTGCCGAGCAGATCAAGGTCCTCGAGCAATGGGTTGAGATGGGGGCGCCCGACCCGCGTCCCAAAGCCGTTCGCGCCGACGGTAGCAAGCGGGAAAC
>JBGCGI010000397.1:0-35347 GCA_045110715.1 Rubripirellula sp. | reverse complement strand
GGACGAGGTTGCAGCTCGCGCCAAGCGTATCATTCGTCTTCGTGATGGGCTGATTGAATCCGATGTCCTCAACGAGAGCTAGGCCAATGGGGTGTGAGTTCGGTTTGCATCGACATCGTCTTATCAGCACGAATGGCCTGTGCACAAAATGATACAATCGACAGATTGTTTATCCTGGCTGGCGTCGGTCATACTTGAAATGGCCGTTCTCGGAAGACGATCTCTGGCAATGAAATGGTATTAGGTATCGATGTTATGCAAATGCGACACTTCCTTCTGCTGGCAGCCTGCTGTGGTTCTGCAGTCGCTGCGGATTCGGTCTCGACAACGTTCGGGCCCGTGCAGGGAGTGGACTCACGGGACGACACCGTTGAAGTGTTCAAGGGCATTCCCTATGCCGCGCCGCCCGTCGGCGAACTTCGCTGGCGACCAACTCAACCACCAGCAAAGTGGTCGGCGGTTCGCGTCTGCGATCAGTTTGGCCCAAGGTCGCTCCAAAAACGCAAGCGGTCGGGCGGAGAACGCAGTGAAGACTGCCTGTATCTGAATGTTTGGAGGTCTCAGCAAGAGTATGCCGGCCCGCGACCCGTCATGGTTTGGATTCACGGCGGCGGGTTCACTCAAGGCTCTGGGCATGAACCGAGCTACGAAGGCATTCAGCTTGCGAAACGCGGAGTCGTTTTGGTGACGATCAACTATCGTCTGGGAGCGTTCGGTTTCATGACTCACCCTAAGTTGTCGGCTGAATCTCCTCACGGTTCGTCTGGAAACTACGCTGTTCTGGATCAGATCGAGGCATTGAAATGGGTTCGTGACAATATCGCGAACTTCGGTGGCGATCCTGACAACGTCACGATCTTTGGCGAGTCGGCCGGCGGAACAAGCGTCTATCTGTTGACGGCGACACCGTTGTCAAAGGGTTTGTTCCATCGAGCGATTTTGCAGAGCCCCTGGTTGGATCCAACGATCTTTCGTGATCTGAAGGAAGCAAACGAGAATGGGCCGGCAGCTGAGTCCGTTGGCAAAACAGAAGTTGGCAAGCTATTTGATGACGAAGCGACCGACGAGTTGGCAAAACTGCGAGCAATGCCAGCCGAGGAGGTCCTTGACCGGGTCAAGGAGCGTTGGCCTGTTGTCACCGACGGCTGGGTGTTTCCCCAAGATCCGCATCGAATCTATACCGACGGAGAGCAGCATGACGTTCCAGTCATCGTGGGAACCAATCGAGATGAGGGGACCATGTTTGCGCCCCGAGTTGTCTTCGGTGGAACGATCGAAAACTACAGGGCAGCGATGGACGAACGATTCGGCGAGAACGGTGAGCAGGTCGCAGAGTTTTACGCGCCGGAATCAAAACAGAAACTCCGCGAAGTCGCGGTTCAACAGATCACGGACATTTGGTTCGTTCAACCGTCACGACAGTTTGCCAGGGCAATGAATCGACAGGGCACGCCAGTCTGGATGTACCACTTCAGCAAACCCGTCTGGGGTTGGATGGGAGCAGCGCATGCAGCCGAAATTGGCTATGTGTTTGGAAACCTGGAGGAACCGAAGCCCGAAGACGCCACGCTCTCCAATGCCTTCATGGACTATTGGGTGCAGTTCGCCAAAACGGGTGATCCGAACGCTGCAGGGATTCCTCCGTGGCCGGCCTACACGATCGCCGAAGACCAGCACCTCGTGATGGACAAGACGATCTCGGTCGGCAGCGGACTACGGAACGACGCATGCGACTTGTTGGACGAAATCTTACAAGGGCGAAGACAGGAAACGACACTTGCTCCTTAGGCGTTCGTGCTTCCGCGACGAATCTGTTCCTGTTTCACTCGAACTCAGCAAAACCAACCATCAAAGAAACGCCCATCATGCCAAACGTTCGAGACCGTTTTCGTTGGGCGTGCTGTGCCGCCTGCTTCCTTGGTGCGTTTCCAACGATTGCTCAATCCGCGGATTCGGTTGCCGGACAGCGTGAATTGACTTCAGGCGTCTACTTCATCACTCAGAGTTGGTCGCAAGAAAACGCGTTTCGGCGGCCTTATCACGTGAGTGTTCCACCAAGTCGTGGATCAAAAACAGAGTTTCCTGTCTTCATTCATCTTCATGGAAATGGAGGGAACGCGAAGGCGGCGATGCGTGGATTCATGCGAAGCCACGAAGAGATGGCGTCGCGTTTCGTGATGGTGTTTGCCCAAGGCTATCAGGAGAGTTGGAATATCGTGTCGGAGCGGTCCAAGGCTGATGATCTTGGGTTCATCGAATCCATCGTGCGGAAGTTGGCGACGCACAAAAACGTGGACGCAAACGACTTCAGCATCATGGGGTCGTCGAACGGCGCTGCGTTGGTGAATCAACTGGCGATCGAAAGTCAGTTGCCTAACATTCGCAATTTCATCAGTGCGGTTAGCCCTCTGAATGTCTGGCAGCACGATGGCGAGCAATTCAAAGCCAAAGGTGATGACAATCGTTATCAAGAGGTAGGGATCCCCGTGACCGGAAGACGCCTGCTGAACATTTCGGGCACGGAGGACAGGCTGGTGCCGTATGGCGGTGGGCCTTCGCGAAGCATTCCGGCCAAACGCGGCAAGCTGGCCTTTGTTGGTGCCGAGCAGTCCACGTTTCTGTGGGCAAAGCAGATGGGGTACCAAGGAGAAAAGTTGACGAAGCCAACCAGAACCGACGGCAAATTGGAGTTCTTCAGCTACCTTGAAGGTGATGTCGTCCACTGCAAGGTTGCCGGTGCAGGTCACGGAGCAGCAAGAGAAATTAGCGAACAAATGTTGCTGCGGTTCCTGGATCAATGATCGTGGCGGAGCCTTCCAGCGGCCAGGTTGGAAATTGGTGCACGCACCAACTTCCATTTATCATCTCGTCCAATCGGATCATTTACCAAACAGCTCGTGATCGGGATCGCCGGCCGACAGCAGGTACGCCATCAAGTCCAGCACATCGTTTCGCGTCATCGTATTCAGCAAGCCATTGGGCATCATCGAGACGCTGGAGGGTTTGATCGACTCGACGTCTGCGGAGGGGACTTTGGTGACCGTGCTTGGCTGCATCATGTCCGTGTTGATCCAGTATCCGTCTCGCAAGTTCATGATCCGACCGGTCAGGACGCGGCCGTCGCTCAGCAGGAACGTGCTTGCCGAGTATTGGTCACTGATCTCTTTACTGGGATTGATGATGGTTTCCAGCATATCGATCGGACTGAACTTGCCTCGCGCGGACGTCAGATCGGGGCCCACAGCACCACCTTCGTTGTTGAATCGGTGACAGGCATAACAGGCACCAACGCCAAACATCTTGCGTCCGTTCTTGAAGTCACGTTTTCCCTGGATGCCGCCCTTCAGGTCGGACGACAAATCTTGCATCGACCATTCTTTGACGAATTCTCGGGGCTCTAACGTGAATCGAGGGGCGTTGCTTTGCGGTGGGGTATCCATGATCTTTTGAAGTGCGGGTGTCAATTCCTGTTTCGGAACGGACTCGATCGCATGCGTTTTGATGTCGGCCAGGTAGTTACCCAGGCGAGCGCCGCCGCGATAGCTGCCGGCGAGCACAAACCACTTGAAGTACTGCTCGCGAAGTTTGGGTGTCCATCCCGTCTTGAGATGACGCAAATTCAAGGCGTAGCCGATCTGTTCTTCTTGGCCGCCCGCGTCGACCAGAAGTTCGACGCCCTTCTTAGCCGCCGTTGGCGATTGCAAGAACATCAGCATTGCCGAAAGATCGCGATTCTCTTCGGGGGTTTCCGCTGGGTAGATCCCGTCCAGCCAAGCCGTCAGTTGCCCAACAAGCTTGGGTGCCGGCTTGCCGCCTCGAGTCAGTGCAAGGGTGATCCCGCGCAGCACATCCAAACGCAATTGCCGATTGTCGATGTTTGCGTAGTTGAGCTGCATTGCCCGTTCGAGGATCAGTGGTGCAGAAGCTTTTCCGTCGACGCGGGCCAACGCGATCAGAGCCACAGTGCTGATCCACGGATTTCGCTCAACTGCAAGGCGTTCTTTCCAGTTCGCGACGGGTTGTTTCTCGAGGGCCGCGCGGGCGGCGTGCCGAATACCACGGTCCTGTGAGCCAAGCGCACTCCAGATTTGGTCCAACTGCTGCGCAGACGCCTGACTCGCATCTTTCTGCAGATGGGCCTCCAACTCATGTCGCTGCTGGCGTGCTTTCTCACCACCGAGCACGGGTGATGCAGGGGCCGTTGACTCGCTGCCCATGTAGGTCACGCGGTACAGACCGGATTGAACACGGCGGCCACCGACGGTGAAGTACATTGCTTGGTCGCTAGGGTGAACCAGAATGTCGGTGATTGGCAGTGGTTGAGCCGATGCGAATTCCTCGAACGTTCCTGTGTAGGTCGATCCGCTGGGTTCCAGGTGAACTGCGTACAGTTTTCCGTACGACCAGTCACAAATGAACATCGCGTTCTGGTACTTGGCTGGAAACTTTGCACCGTAGCCGAAGGTCACTCCGGTCGGCGAGCCGGGACCAATGTTGACCGCCGCGCCAAACGTATCACTGCAATGCTCCATGAACTTACCCGAGCCAGTCCGCCAACCAAATTCGGCGCCATCGACAACGTGATTGACGCGAGTCGGCCGGTACCAAGGCGTGTTCATGTCCCACTCCATGTCGGCATCGTAGGTGAACAGTTCTCCGGCCCGATTGAAGGCGGCGTCATACTGATTGCGGAATCCAGTCGCAATGACTTCCCAGGTTTTGCCTTCGGGATCGATCTGTGCAATGTGTCCAAGTGGGGCTTCTGCTCCCGTCATGAAATGTTGAAGCGAAGGAAACAGCTGGTCTTCGCCCCAAACTTCCGGTACGCGCGAATGGGTGTAGTCTTCAGGCAGCTTGGTTTGATTCCCCATCACGACGTAGAGATGTTTTCCGTCGGGGGCAGGCAGCACCGCATGCGGCCCGTGCTCGCCACCGGTGGACGAGAGCTCTTTGATCGTGACGACTTTGTCGAACTGGTCGTCGCCGTCGGTATCAAGCAAACGAAAAATGCCTGAGCCGGTGGGGCTCTGGCGTGAGTTGACCACGACATACAAGCTATCGAAGGCATAACAAAGGCCTTGTGCATGTCCGATGCTTGGCAGACTGAGTTGCGTATCCGTTGGGCTTCCCTTTTTGCCGTCCGCGGCGTGGGCAATTTGTTCCACGGCTTCTGCGTTCAATGTCTGCCCTGGCTGGGGAACAGGGAATCGGAACAGCCCTCCGTATTGATCGCTGACGATCAGACGTCCTTGGTCGTCGTGACACATCGCTACCCACGATCCCTGATTCTTTTCGGGAACGGAGTACAGCAATTCGATCTTGAAGCCCTTGGGTAGCTTGATGCGGTCAACCGGCGTCGCGTCCCCGCCTGGGGCGCTCAAGCAAAGTGTGGTGACGAAGCCGAAGGTGAGCCATGAAAAGAAATTGCCGAACGGAAAGCAGGTGTTGTTGTGTTTCATGGTCTCTTTGGTGCTCGGGATAGCGGAGTGATGATTCTATTCGTCCAGGGGATGGAATGAAACAGACGGCTGTCGCATGGACCAGTGAGCCGTTGAACGCGAGACGTCACGGGCAACCAAAACCGTTGCGGTTCAAGAGAGCTCGCACTCCATGTCTGCGTTATCAGAACCAACGCAGGTGGGTTAGGGCATCGCGAACGATTTTTGGTGGAACTCCATCAGACGTGTTCCGGTTTGATGGTAGTTGTCAACTGCGGAATGCTCGACGCCTTCGGCGACGTTGACTTCGTGAGGAATCCCGAGGTCCTTGAGGAACCCCGAGAACTTCAGGTTGTACTCATAGTTGAACCCCTTGGATCCCACCCAGAGCATGATCGGCAATCGTGTTTTGTCCGATCGTTTTGCGTACTCATTGGCCAAGTCCCACGCGTTGTAGCCAGCAGCAAACACAAGCGATTCGCTCTCTGCTCCGTCATTCTGCTGGATCCGCTGCTCCGGTTCGTAACCCGAGCCACCGGGCGCTGCAGAGACAAACAGTTCGGGGTGACGAAACATGATCCGCGTCGTTCCTCGACCGCCTTGGCTGAAGCCTTCAATCGCAAGCTCTCGGGTGCGATAGGTTGATCGAATGTGGGGGATCAGCTCTTCAACAAAGACATCCTCGCCCATCGCGTTTGGTTTCTGTGGGTAGTTGTACCAACTGACGGGCCCACCGTTGGGAAAGACATAGATGGTTGGTTGGATGTCGCCGGCCTCTACCGCCGCGTGAACGAACTTCGCCAGCTTGATCGACTTGGCTTCTGATCCGGGTCGCCCGCCATGCAGGTGAAAGACGACCGGGAATTTGCGATCTGAAAATTTGGCGTATGCCTCGGGAAGATAGATGCAGTAGCCGACATCGACGCCCATGGAACCGCTCTCGAAAGAATGATGCGTGATGAGTTGATCAACGGCAGTCTTTCGCAGAGTTTCCTGGCTGGGTTTGTTCACCCAGGCGAACGGCCTGGGAGGTTTCTTCGTTTTCTTTTTCGCGGGCTCGGATTGCGTGGAGGAATCCGCCTTCTGCTTCGTTTGCTTGTTGTTCTTCGTTTGCTTGTTGGGCGTCTTGTCCAGCGTGTCAGCCAGAGTCGGAGCGCCAAAAGCGAGGCAGGAAATTGCCAGCAGGGTTCGTGCGAGGTTCTTCATGAGATGGTTAAGAATGAAATGGAAGCGGAAGGAAACAGGCTTGCAGACGCATCGTTTCGTGGAGATGCATTATGCTTGAACGACGACTTGGTCAAAGAGGCCAGCTTTCGCGAGATGAGTAATTCCCGAAGGATGTTAGGCATCGGCCAGCGATTCTTTCGAAAACACCCACCAACTTTCCTGGCAACGGGGAGGATTCCATGACCCGATTTCTTTGTGTGGCACTGCTCTGCGCTGTTCCTTGCTGCCTTTCTGTCAAAGCTGGCTCGCCGGCCGAGGACTTGACCAAGAAGCCAGACGACTGGTTTCGAGGCGCCGATGGAAAGGAGGCGATGTCTTGCATCCTCTCGTGGCAGTCAGAGCATGGAGACTGGCCAAAGAACAAGGACACCACTCGCAAGCCCTACACTGGCGATCGCGACAAGCTCAAAGGTACCTTTGACAATGGTGCGACAACGGGAGAATTGAGGGCGTTGGCTCGCGCGATTTGTGCTACCGACGACGCGCGTTACAAGCGGTCGTTTCTAGTTGGATTTGATCACATCTTGGCGGCTCAGTATGCCAACGGAGGATGGCCCCAGTACTTCCCGCTTAGCTCTGGTTACCACCGGCACATCACATTCAATGACAACTCGATGGTTCGGATCCTGGAGTTTCTAACCGACGCAGAGAAATCCGATGAGTTTGGGTTTCTCGATCAAGACCGACGCGGCGCTGCGGGTACAGCTGTCAAGCGAGGCATCGAATGCATCGTCAAATGCCAAGTTGTTGTCGACGGAAAGCGAACGGTTTGGTGCGCCCAGCATGACGAGGTGACGCTCGCACCCGTCAAAGCGCGTAGCTATGAACTTGCCTCTTTGAGCGGCGCCGAGAGTGCAGGGATTCTCAAGTACTTGATGAAACTGGAGGAACCTTCCCAGGAAGTCATTCAAGCGGTCAGGAGTGGCGCGGCATGGTTCAAGTCCGTTCGAATCGACGGATTGAGATACAACCGTAGCGACAACAAGCCGAGCTTGACTGCCGATCCTTCAGCTCGTCCACTCTGGGCGCGGTTCTACGAAATCGAATCCAACCGCCCGTTCTTTTGCGATCGCGACGGGATTCCAAAGTATGACGTGGATGAAATTGGCAAAGAACGACGCGAGGGATACAGTTGGTACGGTAGTTGGGGAGACAGTCTTGCCAACGCATACGCCAAGTGGCCTTATCGTTGAATTTGCACACACCGGGAACACGAAACATGCATTCGTCTCTCAAGAAAGCCCTCATGCGAATCACAATTGCCCTTCTCGCGACGTTGGTCCTTGCTTCAACCTCCGTCGCGTAGCGCAAACGCGAAATCAAAGGGGGCAATGCCGAGATTCCTGGCGTCAAAGGACTTCAGCATCATGTGCTCAATAGCAAACAGTACAACTATCGATTCGCGGCTTGTGTGAGCGCGGCCAACTTCGAGGCAAGCTCATCGGATAAATCGCTTGCTTGAGCACGCCAAGCCCAGTTTCCGTCCGGCTCTCCCGGCAGGTTCATCCTGGCGTCGTTGCCCAAGCCCAGCAGATCCTGCATCGGGATGACCGCCATGTCAGAGGCGGAATCCAATACCGCCTTGATCAGTTGCAAATGGACGGCTTCATCGCCCGTCAAGAAAGGTGCCAGTAGTTGATTGTCTGGCTGTTCAAGAAGCCGCCGCGCGTACCACCCCATGATCGTATCGTTGTCGTGAGTTCCGGTGTAAGCGACTGTGTGCTGCGGGTAGTGTCCCGGTCGATGGAACGTATCGCTTTCATCATCGAAACCAAACTGCAACACTCGCATCGCCGGAAACCCAAGCTGCTCGCGCAGGTGATGAACCTCTTCGGTGATCAGGCCAAGGTCCTCAGCGATGATGGGAAGTTCACCGAGAGCTTCGCGAGCCGCATCGAATGGCGCCGACATCGGCCCCTTCTGCCAACGCCCTCCAAGTGCTGTTTCCTCGGCGGCCGGTATCTCCCAGTAGGACTCAAAGCCTCGGAAGTGATCGACCCGCAGTAAATCGAAATGCCGCAGCGCGTAACGAAATCGTTGGATCCACCAGTCGTAGCCTGTGGACTGCAGAACGTCCCAGCGATACAGAGGATTCCCCCAACGCTGGCCGGTTTCCGAGAAGTAGTCAGGCGGAACCCCGGCGACCAAACTCGGCTCGCCAGAGTCATTGAGCGAAAACAGAGACTGATTCGCCCAAACGTCGGCGCTCTCGTGCGCTACAAAAATCGGCATGTCACCGAAAACCCGAATGCCTCGATCGTTGGCAAGCTGCTTGATGCGTTTCCACTGTTGATCGAAAACGAACTGAACAAACTTTGAGAACTGAATCGAATCGCCCAGTTCGGCGTCCATTTTGGCGATAGCCTCCGAATCGCGCCGAACCAACTCCTCAGGCCATTGCGTCCAATTGGATTCCCCGAAGTGGCGCATCAAAGACTCGAAGCGAGCAAAATCAGTCAGCCAAAACGCGTTCTCGCGGCAAAACGCTTCGAAAGGCTCGCAGCCGGCTAGTGGTTGTTTCGATCGCTCGAATGCTTTGCGAAGCAACTCAAATTTGCTTTCCGGGATCGCCTCGAAATTGACGCGGGTCGGATCCTGCTGTGGCTGCGACAGAGATTCGACATCCGCCTGCTCCAACCATCGATCGGCAACCATCTGCTCGGGGCTGATCAGCAGCGGGTTTCCCGCGAACGCTGAATAACAGCTATAGGGCGAATTGCCCAACGCTGGAGGGCCAAGCGGCAGGACTTGCCACAAACTCTGACCAGCCTTCTCCAGAAAGTCGACGAACTCGACGGCACCAGGCCCCAGGTCGCCCACGCCATACCGGCCGGGCAAACTAGTGATATGAAGAAGAACACCGGACGAACGAGGAAACTGCATGAAAAGACGGTCGTGATGGAACGGGCGATCGGCAGACGGCATGCCGGAGGTATTCGACTATAGCATGGCTCCAAACAATATTCGGTCCCCTGCCAAAAGTGCCCCATCCATCAGTGAGCCAATTCGATACGATTGTGGTCAGTCTTTGTTTGCAGATTGCGGGTTTCTTTGGAGGTATAGTATTCTCCAGAGTATGAGTACGCAGTTGTCTTGGGAGTTGGGAATGTTGGTTCGGATTCTGAGTGCGGTTCTTTTCGTAACGCTATTGGCGTTTGGCGTTTCACAGGCAGCCGATGGCTCGCATCGGTCGGCGGTCGGCCAGCAAGTCGAATCGTTCACCTTGGACAACTGTTATGGAAAGCCCGTTTCACTCAGTGATTTTCGATCTGCGGAAGCAGTCGCGATCGTTTTTCTGGGGACGGAATGTCCATTGGCCAAGCTGTATGGACCTCGATTGACGGAGATCCAACATCGCTACGAAGACGGGCGCGTCCAAATCATTGGCGTGAATTCGAACAAGCAGGACAGCTTGACGGAGCTCGCTGCCTATGTTCATCGACACCAAATCGACTTTCCGATGCTGAAGGATCCTGGCAACAAGATTGCCGACGCACTTGGCGCACAGCGGACGCCAGAAGTGTTCTTGCTGGATTCCGAAGGTACGGTGCAATACCACGGTCGCATCGATGATCAGTACGGCGTGGGCTATTCGAAAGAGCGCGATGCGAAACCCGAACTGACGCTCGCGATCGACTCTTTATTGTCAGGCGAGCCCATCAAGGTTCCCTCCACGGAGCCCGTTGGATGCCACATCGGCCGGATCAAAGAACTGCAACCCTCCGGCAGCGTGACGTTCAACAAGCACATCGCCCCCATCTTCAACAGCAAATGCGTCAGCTGTCATCGTGATGGAGAGATCGCGCCGTTCACACTCGGCAGCTACGATGACGCACTCGGTTGGGAAGACACAATTCTAGAAGTCATAGATGACAATCGCATGCCACCGTGGTTTGCTGACCCAAGCCATGGCAAGTTCGCCAACGATGCGCGATTGAGCCCGCGCGAGCGAGAGTTGATCGAGACCTGGGTCGACAACGGCATGCCCGAAGGCGATCCAAGTGACCTTCCCGAACCACCGAAGTTCGCCGATGGCTGGCAGATGCCTGAGCCCGACCAAGTCATCATGATGCGAGACAAACCATTCGCGGTCGCCGCAGAAGGCGTGCTGGACTACCAACGTTTCGTGGTCGATCCCAAGTGGGACGAAGACAAGTACATCATTGCCGCGGAAGCTCGGCCCGATCAGCGTGCCGTCGTCCATCACATTCTGGTGTATGTGATTCCACCCGGCAAGAAACGGCGAGACCTGAGACAGGTGCTGGCTGGCTACGCACCGGGAAGTCCGCCGATGAAGTTGAGCGAGGGGATCGCGCTTCACGTTCAGGCAGGTAGCAAGCTGCTGTTCGAGATGCATTACACCCCCAACGGGACAGCAACCGAGGACCTGAGCTACGTTGGCTTTCAATTCACCGACAAATCCAACGTGCGACACCACTTGAAAGGACGTGCGGCAGCCAACAACAAATTCAAGATTCCCGCTTTCGAGTCGAATCACGCCGTCACAGCAACTTACGTGTCCAAAGAAGACGAAAGCCTGATCAGTATGTCGCCACACATGCACTTGCGCGGCAAAGCCTTTCGATACGACGTACGCTATCCAGACGGTCGCACCGACGTGCTGCTGAACGTGCCAAACTATGATTTCAACTGGCAACTGAAATACATCTTGGAAGAGCCGATGCTGCTGCCCAAAGGGACCAAAATCAAGTGCACGGCAGTTTTTGACAACGGTAAATCCAACCTGACCAACCCCGATCCAACGAAGCCAGTCGTTTGGGGCGATCAGAGCTTCGAGGAAATGATGATCGGATTCATGGATACGATTCCCGCCAGCGAAGTCCGCTAGTCAGCGGGCGTTTTATCAGCGCGAGAACTTCAGTCTCTGAGGCATAGAAGCTACAATGTGGTTGCCGGTGCCCGCCAACCACTCCCTCCCCCAATGCCCGTTCGTGCCACGATTCATGCTTCCGCTGTGCCTGTTGGCTGCCTTCAGTCTTCCGACTGCGGTTGCTGCGGATTTCGGTCGTGCGATGAAACCGCTGCTGGCAAAGTACTGCGCGGAATGTCACTCCGGCGACGATGCGAATGGGGAAGTTGACTTCGATCGCTTTGGGAATACCACGGCCTCGATTGACGAAGCGTTCGAGATCTGGGAATCCGTCGCCGAGCATCTCACGCACCGAACGATGCCGCCTGACGATAGCCCACAACCCAACGACGAAGAACGCCAGGCTGCCCTCGATTGGTATCAGTCGTTTGTTGATTCGGTCCATGCTCGCCCGGCCGTGCTTCGACCACGACGCCTGTCGGTGATCGAGTACCAGAACACACTTCACTCCATCCTTGGTTTCGATCTTCAAGTCGCAGTGATTGAGGCAGAGCAAACCGACGCCGAGCGGTTCCTCGTTTCGAAACTGCTGCCCACAGATCCTCCCGGTGCCAGCGGGTTCAAGAACGACACCCATGCCAATCCACTGACGACGCTTGCCTGGGATCAATACGCGTATCTGGTGAACGTTGGCCTTGACGATCTATTCTCGCCGCCCAGACGCCAACAGTTGGAAGTGTTCACAGGGCCGCTCGGCGAGGACGTTGACATCACACCCCAACACGCCCGCCGAATGCTTCGCAGGTTCCTCCCCAAAGCCTACCGTCGCCCTGTGAGCCGGGACGAATTGAAGAAAGTCATCACGCGGTTTGAGAACTCTAGCGGTGACGACTTACTTGCAGCCCTCAAGTTTGAACTAAGAACCGTTCTGATGTCACCGGCTTTTCTGTACCGCGGATTTCTCATCGACGGCGAAAGAGGCACGCCACTGGAAGTGGACGATTACGAACTGGCCGAACGACTTTCGTATTTCCTGTGGGCAGACATGCCCGATTCGCAACTGATGTCACGAGCCGATGACTCCACACTTTCGAAACCGAACGTGCTGTCAGACGAATTGGATCGGATGCTGGCGTCGCCGAAATCAAGAAGTCTGGCGGAGATCTTCGCAGCCGAGTGGCTCACGCTCAGTGAGATCGACTTAGCTTCTGACAACCCGCCAATTCGGGAAGCTTTGAAGTCTCAGCCAATCGACTTCATGCACTACCTGTTCACCAACGATCGACCGCTGATCGAAATGATCCAGTCCAAAGTCAGCTTCATCAATCCGCACACATCACGGATGTACAGAAGCGACGCCAAACAGATGCAGAAGTACGTCCGCAAGAAAGGCATCGAAGTCGAGATCGTCCGCAACCAACAGATCGAAATTCAAGCAGCAACTGAACGCGGTGGTGTGCTGACGATGCCGGGCATCCTTGCAATGAACCGCGGTCCGATCCTGCGTGGGACCTGGGTTTTGGAGCGTATTCTGGGCGAGCATTTGCCTGATCCGCCCGCCAACGTGGGGCAGGTGGATGGCAACAAACCCGGCCAACACTTGACGTTTCGGCAACGATTCGAGCAGCATCGCGACAATCAGGCCTGCGCCGTTTGCCATGACAAAATCGATCCGCTGGGCTTCTCACTGCAGGCTTTCGACGACAATGGCCAATATAGGCTGGCCGAGAACTACAAGCCCAAGAAACGAAAGAGCGCGAAGGAAAGTACACTGGAGGATCCCAAGAAGATCGACACCAGTGGACAATTGCCGTCCGGCGAACGCTTCCAAAACGCCGAGGAACTGAAGCAAGTGCTCACGACCAGCCAGCGGGAAGCCGTGATCCGAAACATGGTTCGCCGCACACTGTCCTACGCGGTGTGCCGTAAATTGGAGTTGTTCGACCAGCCCACAATCGAAACAATCACCCAACGCATGATAGAAACCAACGGAACTTGGCGAGACTTATTTCACGAGATTGCAATCAGCTTGCCGTTTCGCCAAACCCTCTTGTCGGAACAGGAATAGATCGTGACCAAACGCACAAGACTTGATCGACGCACTTTTCTGCGCGGCACCGGTGTCCTGCTGCCGTTGCCTTTCTTGCATCTGATGAGCGGTTCCTCACAGGCTGCCACGGAAGTTGCGCCACCGAAACGGTTCATGACACTGTTCAAACCCAACGGAGTCCACCCACCCTCCTGGAACATCAACGCCGGCAGCGAACATGACTTTCGCATGTCACCGTTGATGAAGCCATTCGAAAAGCACAAAGACGACCTGCTGATCTTGGACAATATGGGTGACTTCGGTTTCTCATCACACGCCAATTCAACGCGACGGTTTTTGTCGGGACATCACGCCGTCAAGAACTCGGCTTCGGTCGATCAATTGATCGCTGACAAGATCAGCGGCGACACACTCCATCGCTCCTTGGAACTGACAACCGAAGGACTGTTTCCGAATCAGGTGGGCTGCAGCTACATTTCCTACGATAAGAATGGTGGGGCGATCCCGCGCGAGAGCGATCCACAACTTGTCTTTGATCGACTGTTCCGCAATCCACTTGCCAGTCCAAAGCATCGCCAGCAGATGGCAAGTGTCTTGGATCGGGTGCAAGAGGACGCTCGATCACTCACTCGAAAAGCAGGAACGGAAGACCGCCGCACACTCGACGAATACCTGCAGGTCGTGCGTGATTCGGAGAAACGCCTAGCGACGATGCAGCAAGTCGAACCAAACCCAAAGTTCGATGCCGAGAAGTTCACCCGTCCAGGAACCGGCGCTAACCTGGACGAGCAGGTCGACATGATGTTGGACTTGATCGCCCTTGCACTCTGGACCGACTCGACTCGGTGTATCACCTACATGCTCGGCAACAGCAATAGCCGAATGGTGTTCGATTTCTTGGGCATCAACGAACAACATCATTACCTGTCGCACTTTTTTCGAAACTTCAGTCGCAGCAATCTGGACTCGCTGCTGAAGATCAGCCTGTGGCACATGGAGAAATTCGATCTGCTGCTGACAAAGCTGAAATCACACGCTGAAGGAGATGGCACTTTGCTCGATAACACGCTGGTGCTGTACGGCAGCGGCATGGGACACAGCGACAATCACACCGCGACACGCATTCCGATCGTGATGGCCGGTGCGAAAGACATGCTGAAGACCGGCAGATATGTTCGCTATGCAGAGAATCAGCAACTCGGCCGTTTGCACTTGTCATTGCTACACAGCTTCGGGATCGACACCGATGTTTTCGGCGGATCGATGCAACCGCTGCCCGGCCTGAACGGAAGCGACTTCCTGCCCTACCGCGAAAAGCCGTTCAAGAGTTGGCTTCGCGTGGACGCGGAAGAAGTGACCGTGCAGGGGCGTCTACGGATGTCTGACAACTTGGACGAGGCAAAGATCTTCTATGTCGATGTGGATGGCCAACCGTCGGTGAAAGTGGAAGTCGAGTTCCGCGACTTCCACGGCTTCAACCTGGCTTATCACTGTGGAACCGGCGTCACCTTGACTGGAACTGGACGGCGGGAAGGAGACACAGCAGTCATCACCAAGGTCACGGCGGTCCAATCCATCCACGGCCGATCCAAGCCGGGATCACAAGACGGATAGCAACGCAAGTATTCGCGGAATCACTTCTTTTTCCTTTGCGTTCTCTTCTTCGTGTGCACCAAGTTGGGACGAGTCATCGAAGAATCCGGTTCACGAAACACCCACGGCTCCCAAGTCTCGCGTGCTTGCTGCCACTCTTCCAGCGTTCGCGTCGGATACCACGCGGGCCAACCGATCGTATTGAAGTCATAGTTGGCTTGGTTGGCTTTCACCCAGTCATCGACTGTCGCGGTAGGGCACTTCGCTGGAAAGGCACCCTCAGCACGAAACTCATCGCTGACGCCCTGATCGTCAATCACATTCTTGCGCCAAGCTTCGAGTTCCTTCATCAGCTTCGCTTTGACGTCCGCGTACTTGGGATCCTCCGCGACATTGTTGACCTCGTGGGGATCATTGACCAAATCGAACAATTCGATGGGAGGCTTAGACGCCGCAAAGAAGCTGGCCTGTGCAGGAGTCAGTTTTCCCATCAAATTCAAAACGTTCATTTCTGCCAGTGGCGGGTAAGCACCTTCCTTGTACCGATTGAATTGACACCATGGTCGCTCAGGCATCAGATTCAAAATCAACTTGTGCTCTTTGGAGCGGATCGCGCGCATCGAATCGTGTGTCTCGTCCATTTTATCGCGTGCTGCAAAGACGTGCTGGCGACTTTTGATTTCGTCACCGAGTAGATTCGTGCCGTGCAGCGGAACGGCTGAGGTGACTCCTGCGGCATCCAGAACCGTCTTGCAAATGTCGATCGACATCACCAAGTCGTCGCTGACTTGGCCGGCCTTCACTTTTCCCGGCCAACGCATGATCATTGGGATTCGGATTCCCCCGTCGTACAAGAATTGCTTGCCGCGAATGTGACAGCGCCCATGGTCACCGATGAAGAAAACGATGGTGTTTTTGTCGAGTCCTTCATCCTTCAACCGCTGCAGAATCTCACCGACTTCGCGATCGACCAGTTGCATCTGTTCCAAGCCATTGGCCCAGTCGCGGCGAATCAACGGGGTGTCAGCGTAGTAAGGCGGCAGTTCCACATCCTTGATGTCGATCGGTCGCTGCGGGTCTCGCTTCCAGGATCGATGCGTGCCCCCGAACGTGATTCGAGCAAAAAACGGTTGACCTGGCTTTCTCTCACTCCAGTCCCCACCTTCAAACAACTCGTTTTTGGCGGTCGGTAAAAAGTTGCAGTCCGTTTTCCTGCTCATTAGCGCGGTGAAGTAGCCTGCTTCCTTTAGCAAATGGGGAATGGGCTTGATGCCATGAGGCAATGGTTGCTTGTTGGGCTCGCGATGCTGGTTGGCACGAATGTAGTTTTGATGGAAGCCCGTCATCATTGCCGAGCGAGAAGTCGAGCAGACCGGCGAGGTTGTGAATGCACGCTCGTAACGAATCCCTTCCGCCGCCAACGCATCCACGTGTGGCGTCAGAAGACCTTTGGTTCCGTAGCAGGACAAATCCGCCGACCAATCCTCAATCGTGATCCAAAGAACGTTGGGCGGCTGTGGCTTGTCTTCCTGCGCCTCAACGGGCGACGACTGAAGAAACAGCGTGCTGAGAAGACAGAGTGCTTGAAATGCAAAGAGAGGCTGTTTGATCATGATGCTTCGGTTCGCGGGAATCGTCACGTAAGAGGACTCGAAACGTCGCTCGTCGCTGACAACCAACCGGCGCCAGATGCTACGGAGCAACGCACATGGCGTTGCACAGCTTGTCGATATCGAGCTGCTGGAGAATACCACAGGTGATCGGACGTTTCGCGTCAGAGAACACCAAGGCCGACAGAAACTCTTCTGCCAGTGGCGAGTTCAGGGCCTGAGAAATTCCCGTCGCCTCTCGCTGTGAAGTACATGCGAGGCTGTAGCAGGTGTCGTCCAGCACAATCGGTTTCCCGCGAAAAGTACCGACCGGTGTGAACGTGATCTGCTTGTAAAGCGAAGATACCGCGACTTTTGCTCGCGAAAATGTGTAGGGGCCGACGCCGAAGATCGAAAACGGCGGCCGACCTCTGTAGATCGCGCTCTTCCGTCTTTGAAGCAACGTCGCATGATCGCTTAGATACGCCCAAGCCTTCGGGGCCTGTGTTTGCAATCGTGATGTGTCTTCCCCAACGGTTCGTTGCGTCATTAGGATCCAACGCGTTGGACGCTTGGTCCTGCCGCCGGCCACATCGGAGCTCTTCAGCAGCGGGAACAGAACATCCGATTCGACATTCACAACTTCGCCAAGTCCGTTGTAGAACACGCCATCATTTTCCTTCAGCTCCATCACTTTGGCGCAGTCATGCTTCACGCCAGAACGCCATGGACGTTCGCGATCTGATTCGGCAGCCCGTAGATGACGCGTCTGGTGAAAGGCGTCGACATTCGCAACCAAGGCTTCGTCGACCAAGCCAAACTTCGACGATGCCTGATCCGTTTCGAGGGAATCAAATACATCACAGGTCGTCGTCTCTTTCCCACCCAACTGGGCGACGAAAAAGCAAGCATCGACCGAAGCCGAGAATTCTCTTTTGGCATCGATTCGAATGACCGCCGCCCTGGAAATGCCGCCACCGTTCTTCCAGCGATGCAGCAGCACTTTGCGTGCGACTGCCGTCTTGCACAGCATGGCAATTGTCGCGGGCCGATCACTCAATGCGTCCAGAAGCTGAATCAACATCGACTCGGAGATATCGAAATTGCTTTTTCCAGTGATCGCGTCGATCCCATTGGACTGATGCAAATTCATTTTTGCTGGCAGGTTTTCTGCGCCGATCGCTCCCTGCTCCGAGTTGGTCACCCAAGGCGGATTCCCAATCACCAGCGTCTCTTCGGGCAGACCTGCGAACCACTTGCACCAATCTTTCTGAAAGAAGTTCGCTCGCCGGATCGTTGCTCGGCCACTCAATCTGCGCCGAGCCTGTTTGGCGTAGTCGGGATTGATCTCGAAGCCAAATGCCTGATCGGGATCGAAGCAATCGACGGCAGCCGCCAAGAACCTGCCTTCGCCACAGGTAGGCTCGACAACACAGGACGGAGAAGGGCGACGCCGAGAATAGAAACGCCGCTTCAAGACGGCAGTGCATTGAATAGCAAGCGAATCCGGTGTTTGAAAGTCACCGAATTCACGTTGCGATTGATTCATGCGGGATCCCAGAGGAACAACAACGACAACTGCTCTGCTTTTGCCGACTGCCACGCGTGGGCGGACGGGCTGATGCATTGCCCATTGGCCGGTTGCCTCACGGCCAGCGACTCAGTGATCAGGAGCCGGCCGTCGCGGACGCTGCTACTACTGCTGTTCGGCACTGATGTAGTTCGTGAAGTTCGCCTTCTTGTCGACCGCGTCGTAAAACCCGCTCACGATCGGCCCAGCATCATTCCCAATGAACATTGCCATCATCCGATTGGTTGGCTGCTTGAACTGCTGGCGCAACTCGTCGATCGCAGGCGAGAACGTTTGTGGCGAGACAACGTAAATGACTCGCCCCGGTTGGTTGGTCGCAACTGCGTAACCGCCCTCATCGGCCGTGAAGGTAGCCTTCATGAATTCTTCGCCAACCGAATCCAGCTCTGGAACGTTTCCAATCGAAGCACCAGAGAAGCCGAACGAATCCATCCAGCTGAAGGGGCCAAGCCCCTCGTAGATGTTTTCCTGCTTGTCTTCGGGAACCAAGTCCGCCAGGGATTTGTCGCTTGCTGCGGAGGCCTTCTGAGCCAACTCTTCGGCAGCTGCGAGGGCCAATTTGCGAGCTTCTTCCATCCGAACCGCCATCACGACTTCGTCACGAACCTCTTCAAGTTCGGGCGTGTAGGCGTCTTTCTCTTCCACTTTCCAAGACACGTAAATCTTGCCTGCAGGATCGTCTGCAGTCCGGACAGGCGAGAACAGAACTTGGGGTGGAAGTTGATTCTGACCATTGTCGAATCCGTACATCATGATTGGGAAGCTGGGTCCCCGACGACCGAACTGCGATCCAACTTCGTGTGAGTTCGAGATCGGTTCGTCAGCAATGGAAGCTTCGTCATAGGGACCAATCGACTCGAAGGTGAACCCATGCTTTTTGGCAAGTGCTTCCAAGTCTGGTCGCGCGGGCGCTTCGCCGCCCTGACCGATGGAAACGTTGCTCTCGTGGATCGCCAACTTGTTTCCGTACAGTCGCATCTCTTTGGCGATCTCTGTCACAGCAGCGTCCATTCTCGCACGCGCCGCTGGTCCCGCCATGTCGTCAGCGATTTGCTCGCGAACATCCTCGAAGGTTTCAACCTTTGGCTCGTCGTCCTTCGGCTCTTCCTTGGCAGGAGTGGCATCGGCTTCAGGCTCAGTCTTGGCCGCGTCTGCTTTCTTGGGCTCTGCTTTGGCTTCGTCGGACTCCTTTTGAGCGGGCTCTTCGGTTTTGGCAGGCTCTTCGGTTTTCGCCTCTTCCTTGGCAGGCTCATCTGCTGGCTTCTCAGATTCATCCGCTGGTTGATCGGCTTTCTTCGTTTTCTCTTCGCCCTCTTCTTGGAAGGCAACCAAGCGAACGGAGCGTTCGGCGATCACGGAAGATTGATCGGTTTTGTCTTCGGCTTCGCCCGCTTCTTCAGCGGGTTCTTCCGACTTTTCTTCAGCGGGGGAATCCGTTGGTTCTTTCTCGGTGGCTTCCGGCTTGTCTTCGGTTTTCGCCTCCTCTTTCGCTACTGGCGTCGCTGATTCAGCCTCGGTCGACTCAGCCGCTTTCATCTCCTCGGTCTCTGCTGGAGTAGCCTCGCTGGAGTCTTCTGCTCCGGTCGAATCCGCAGGCCCGTCATCGCCAATCGCGGCATCAATCATGGCCTCTTCGGGCAACTGGAAGTCGCCGCCTTTCAAACGCCGGTCGTACTCAGCCCGAATTTGTTCATCGGTCAACTTCTCGACTTCTTCGTCCAAGAAGTTTTGATAGGAACCAACGAGGTATTCAAATTTGGCGGCATAGCGACGGTGAAAGGCTGGGTCCGGCGACTGATCGCTGGAATCCCGGTTCTTGCCATCCTCGTAAGTCGCGATGATTTGCGTTTCGGTGGGAGTGGTGGAGGTTTGCGGCAAGTAGTCATTGACCATCACGCCGTAGGCAGATGCTGTCGCCTTCTGGTTCAACTTCAGGAAGTTGGTCCACTGCTCTGCGGGAGTCATCAAGGGCATCGACTGCGCGCTATCGCCGGCAAACAATCCGGCAAAGCCGCGTCGCAAGAAGACATCCGCGAGCAAGTGATTGCGAAGTTGCTCGTAGAGGTGAGCTCGCGCCATTTGATTTTGCGTTGACTTCATCAACATGGCATCGATGTCCGAATCGCTGATCATGCCATCGGTGAATCGTTCGATCCAAACATCCAGCGTGTTGTCGTCGAGATCGAATCCTGCTTCTCTCGCTTCGGAAGCCAGCATGAACGTTCGAATGGTGCCATCGGAGTTCGGTGCCTGGTTGATTCCCAAAGCCTGAACTTGGTTGGTTTGAGGGTTCAGTTGGAAGCCAGCGGTTCGCGGAACGCCGCCACGAGCGATGGTTTCCAGAGCCAACTCGTTCAAAAAGCGAACGGTCGACTGATGGTTCCGCGTGAAATAGTCAACGCGGTTGTAGGAGACCTTGGTTCCGTTGAACGACGCCGCCACTCCGTCACCGCCGGCGCCGGAATTTTGACGCATGTAACTGTCCATCACGGGCAGCACAACAAAAGCAAACAACGCCAAGCCGGTCAGGAAAACCATCAGAGGCTTGAGGTTGTTACGGAAGACTTCAAAGGGACTCATGAATCAGACTTTCGGCAACTGACCCACGTTTTTTGATTGTTTCGCCACGGTGGAAGAGGGCGAGACCGAACGCGGATCGTCTTGGTTTGGAGGAATTCTTAGCGAGAAACGAATATGTAGAGTTGTGCGATTTCTTTTGATAGTCGTCTTGACAACAATCTCTTGTCGCCCAACTCTCTGGGAGTCAGACCGATCGGGAGATGACTTCTGTGGAAAAGAATCCGTCGCCCAAGTAAAAAGCGTATCGCCGCCTGAATTGTAGGGTCAAGGTGAGAAACGAGTTTTGAGCTGAAACTCAAATCAAATCCGTTTGGAAGGCGACCAGTGACGGCCAATCGATTGAAAAACTCCATTGATCAAAATCGGCCGAAACGCAACACTTTCGCAAAAATGGGTTGGTCCGACACCAAGACAGGTAGTCACCCAACATGAAGAGCAACGTATTCCATGCCAAACACGCTGATCATTGCCGAGAAACCGAGCGTCGCTACCGATTTGGCGCGGGTCTTGGGAAAACTGCCCGGGGTCGGGAAGTTTACAAAGAAGAAGGATTACTTCGAGAATGATTTCGCGTATGTGACTTCTGCTATCGGCCATCTGGTCGAATTGAAGATGCCCGAAGGCCCGAATGGGAAAAAGCTGCCCTGGGGAATGAAGCACCTCCCGGTCATTCCCCCCCAGTTTGAACTGCAGCCGATCGAAAAGAGCCTTTCACGCTACAAGTTGCTGGCTCGACTGCTCAAGAAAAAAGAAATTGACACCGTTGTGAACGCCTGCGATGCCGGGCGTGAAGGTGAATTGATCTTTCGCTATCTTCTGCAGCTTGCCGGGCTGAAAGAAGACGTCGCGATCAAGCGGATGTGGATGCAGTCGATGACCGACGATTCGATCATCGAAGCTTGGAACTCAATGCGCGACAATGACGAAATGTTGCCACTAGCAGATGCTGCGCTTTGTCGCAGCGAGAGCGATTGGCTGATCGGTCTCAACGGCACCCGAGCCTTGACCGCCTTCAATTCACGCAACGGCGGTTTCAATGTCACCACCGCCGGTCGCGTGCAAACGCCAACCCTGGTGATTTTGGCCGAACGAGAAAAAGAAATCCGGGCGTTCAAGCCAGAGTCTTACTGGGAAGTTCACGCGGACTTGGCAGTCTCCAAAGGTGAGTTCGAGGGGCGCTGGTTCCAAGAGGAATTCAAGAAGTCCGAAGAGCAACCTCATGCCCGCGCCGAACGACTTTGGAACAAGCAGGAAGCCGAGGCGATTCGCGACCGATGCATGGGGCAAACCGGCATCATCGAGGAAACTAAGAAACCACAGAAACAGTCACCTCCGCAACTGTTCGACTTGACCAGTCTGCAGCGAGAGGCCAACGGTAAGTTTGGGTTCTCGGCCAAACGCACCCTGCAGTTGGCTCAAGCCTGTTACGACCGATACAAGCTGCTGACTTATCCGCGTACCGACTCGAAGTACCTGCCCGAAGATTACTTGGCAACGGTCAACAAAGTTGTCAAAGGTTTTTCCAAAGGAAAGGCCAGCGAGTCGTTCCCGCAGGAGTTGGTCGACTGTTCGAAATGGTTGATCAGCAACAAGAAGATCGTCCCCACAAAACGCATTTTTAACTCGTCCAAAGTCACCGATCACTTTGCGATCATTCCGACCGGCAAGATGCCACCGGGCAAAGTCGATGAAGCGGCACTGAAGCTTTATCAACTGGTGTTGCGGCGATTCCTGGGCATCTTTTACCCGCACGCCGAATACGAATTGACCCGGCGAATCACGCGAATCGGGCAGGACAGTTTCCTGACGACCGGTAAGGTGCTGGTCGTGCCTGGTTACTTAGAAGTCTACGGTCGCAAACCGGGGGTGGCTGGCGCGAAAGATGAATTGGTCGGCGTCACCGATGGCGAATCCGCCAAGGCAGAAGAGGTCAACACCAAGGAAGACGAAACTCGTCCTCCGGCAAGGTACAACGACAGCACGTTGCTCTCGGCAATGGAAACTGCCGGCAAACGTGTCGATGACGAAGAGCTTCGCGAAGCAATGAGCGAGCGTGGTTTGGGAACTCCGGCCACGCGTGCTGCGATCATCGAAAACTTGATTCGGCAAAAGTATCTCTTCCGCCACGAGCACAACAAACGAGACCTCGTGACGTCCAACAAGGGACTCGCTCTGGTCGACTTGCTGACCGACATCGGGATTTCCGACCTCGGATCTCCCGAGATGACCGGGGAGTGGGAATACAAGCTGAAGCAGATGGAGCAAGGGCAGCTCGATCGCAGTGCGTTCATGGCCGAAATCAAAGGCATGACGAAGAACATTGTCGAAGTCACACGTAGCTTCACCGATGAAATCACAAGTCGCGCTTTCCCGGATCTGATCGCGACCTGTCCGGAGTGCGGTGCCAACGAAATGCGGCAGACCGATGGGCTGTTCGAGTGCAAAGACCCCGAGTGCATTTTTAAAGTCAAAAAGCACATCGCCAGCCACGAGTTGACCGAGGATCAGGCCCGAGATCTGATCAACAACAAACGCGTCGGCCCGATCGAAACCTTCAAGAATCGCTTCGGCCAACCGTTCACCGCGGAACTGGCGATCGACAAGAAAAAGAAGGTCTGGAAAGTCGAATTCATCTTCGAGGGAGACGACCTCCGCGAGGAAGAACGGAAGAACCTGAAAGAAGAACAGGTGATTTGCGAGGCCCCGCTAGGCGATGGCAGCGACGAAAAAGTCAAAGTTTACGAAACCGATCGAGCTTTTCTGGCGCCGCAAATGGCGACGAAAGCAGACGAGAACGGTGTCCGGATCAGCAAGACGATTCTGGACAAAGAGATCCCTCTGGAGCAGGCGATTAAGCTGTTCGTTGATGGGAAAACCGAGCTGATGCCCGGTTTTCGCTCGAAAAAGGGGCGTCGCTTCGCCGCTCACCTGACCCTGGACTACAAGACAGGCAAGCTCGGCTTCGAGTTTGCTCCCCGCAAGACGAAGAAGAAGGCGGCTGGGGAAGAGGGGGGCGAAGAGACCGAAAATGCCGACGGAGCCAAGCCAGAAACTGACGATGGCGACACTCAGGCGAAGACAGCTAAGAAAAAAACTGTTAAAAAGAAGGCGACCAAGAGAAAGGGTGCCAAGAAGAAAACGAAGGCGACCAAGAAAAAAAGCTCTTGATCCCACCTCAATCAACCACTCAACCACAATAAAACTCAAACGAAACCTTCCACGGAGCAACGCATGCCATCAGGAATTGAACGACGTCGAGAGATCAAGCGTCTACGTACACGACGCAAAAACACGGCCAAATTGATCGCTCGTGTCGAGAAAGGCACCATCGAGAAAGCCGAAGCGATCCGCAAAATTCGAAAGATGACTCCAGGTGCCGATGTCATCATCGCCCGCGAAGGTTGGGCGAAGTAAGTCCTTCTTGCCACTCTCCCACCGGGAGAGTCGAGCCAGAGGAAGGAGAGAGCAAAACCGATTCGCCAAAACGGTTCTCTTCAAAACGGTTCTCTTCAAAAAGGCTCTCTTCAAAACGTGAAAGGCCCTCTCCGGCCACGACCGTGTCCGACTCTCCCGGAGGGAGAGTGGTGATATACGCGGGAGACCATCCATTTCGTCCGCAACATTTGCGTGAAATTCATTGCCGGCTGCAGGCGAAGTGAACCGCTGGGCAACAAGAGGCGTAACGGTAGCCTGAGTACTAAGTACCAACTTGGGCCTTCCCGTCCTCGCCTTCCAACCTAGCTCTGCCATGACCGAAAAAGATGAACCGCGTCGCCCGATGATCGAGGCGATCGGGCTGAGCAAATTTTATGGGCCGTTCGCGGCTTCTCGCGAAGTCACGTTTTCGGTCAACGAAGGCGAATTGGTCGCATTCTTGGGGCCCAACGGTGCCGGCAAAAGCACCACCATGAAGATGTTGACCGGCTACATCGCTCCCAGTGAGGGTGAAGCTAGGATCGCCGGTCACAACATGATGGAAGACCGAATCCAAGGCAGTCGTCGACTTGGTTATCTGCCAGAGAGTGGCCCACTTTATCCAGAGATGACGCCGCTAACGATGCTGGACTTCTTCGCTGAAGCACGCGGCATGGCCAAGGGCGAAAAGCAGGCCAGGATTGAAGCAGCGATCGACATTTGTGATCTCTCCAGCGTTATCTACAAGCCGATCAGCAAACTGTCCAAGGGTTTCAAGCAACGTGTTGGTATGAGCCAAGCTTTGTTGCACGAACCCGACGTGTTGATCTTGGACGAACCCACCGCAGGCCTGGATCCCAACCAGATTCGCGGTGTACGCCAAACGATGCGACGGCTCGCAGAAACCAAGACGATTCTGCTCAGCACGCACATTCTGCAAGAGGTCGAAGCGATGGCCGATCGCGTCGTGATGATCAACGAAGGACGTTTGGTCTATGACGGCGACGTCGCTGAACTACGCAAGCACGGCGAAGGTGACTTGGACGAAGCGTTCCATACCCTGACCAACGACAACCTTCATCAACAGGAAGCAGCCGAGGAAGATTCGGCCAGCTGAGTTCCGCTTTCATCCTGTTTTCAAAGCAACTGCAATTCTATGAACAGTTCGACGCTAACCGACGTGTGCATGGCTCTTCTGAGCTTGCTGATTTACGACACGATCTTCTTGCTGATTCTCGTCGCCATCGTGACGGTGCTCTCGGGCACCAAGCGCGCAGCCTATGCAGTGATGAAGCGTAACTTCGTGGGTTACTTCAGCAATCCAACGGGTTATGTCTTCCTTTGCATCTTTGTGTTCCTGACGTCTCTGGCTGCGTTTTGGCCCTACGACTTCTTCAACCAAAACTTGGCCACGCTGGATCAGCTGAACTACTGGTTCCCGCTGATCATGCTGGTGTTCATTCCCGCGATCACGATGAGCATCTGGTCCGAGGAAAAACGGCAAGGCACCGACGAACTGTTGCTGACCCTGCCAGCCGATGACTTTGACATCGTGATTGGCAAGTACATGGCGGCTTCGTCGATTTTCACCTCATCGCTGCTGTTCAGTCAGCTCAGCACGTTCACCACGCTGGCGATTCTGAGCGAAGGCCAAGTCGACGTTGGCTTGATTTTCAGTAGTTATCTGGGGTACTGGTTCGTTGGTCTAACGATGATCGCGATTGGGATGATCGCTTCGTTCCTAACTGGCAACCTGACCGTCGGCTTCATCCTGGGAGCCCTGTTCAATGCACCGCTGGCTTTCGCCGCTCTGGCCGATTCAATCAGCCCGAATAAATGGTTGGCGACCTGGATCGCCTCCAGTGGAATCGCCCGCCCGTTCGACGACTTTGGCCGTGGCGTGATCAGCACCTCGTCGGTCGCCTACTTCTTCCTTGTCACCGCAGTAGCGCTCTACGCGTGCATGGTGTTGATCGGTCGACGGCACTGGACCGGCGGCAAAGACGGCAACACGATGGCCTGGCACTACCTGGCTCGGATTGCGGCCATGATCGCGATCACGATCGGGACCGTTGTCATTTTCCGCAGTCGCGACGTCGTCCGATTCGATTTGACCGAAGACAAAGTCAGCTCGCTGGCTCCAGCGACAAAGGACTTGATCCGCAATTTGGATTCCGATCGTCCAATCGTCATTGACGCATTCATCAGCACCGACATTCCCGAGATCTATGCCCAGACTCGCTATGAGCTGATCAACTTGCTGAAAGAGTTTCGCAGCGAAGCCGCCAAGCGAAACCGCACGATCGAGGTCAACTTGTATGACGATATCGAGTTGTTCAGCGACGACGCTGCCCTGGCTTCCGAACGTTTCGGAATCGAACCCGTCACGCGACTGGTTCGCGAGAAGGGTGCCGAGACCCAGAAGCAACTGATCCTTGGCGCGGCCTTCAAAGCCGGCCTGGAGAAAGTGACCGTTCCGATTTTCGAATACGGCATTCCCGTCGAGTATGAATTGGTGCGTTCGATCAACACGGTTGCTTCCGGCAAACGAAAGCGAATCGGAATCGTGAAGACGGACGCGACTTTGATGGGCGGACCGATCTTGCGCGGCATGCAAATGCAACAAGTCCCGCGTCATCTGTTGATCGAAGAATTGTCGAAGCAGTATGAAGTCGAAGAGGTCACGATGAATGGCCCAGTGTCGACCGACATGTATCGCGCCCTAATCTGCGTCCAGCCATCCACGCTGGCACCAGCCCAATTCAGCAACCTGATGGATGCGATTCGCAACGGGATGCCGGTCGCGATCTTTGAAGACCCTGTCCCGATGGGCATGAACTACATGACGCCCACTGGCAGCCCGAAGCAATCGGCCAGCCCATTCGGCGGCGGGCCCCAGATGGTTCCCAAAGGCGACATTCGTCAACTGTGGGATCTGCTGGAGCTTGAGATTCCGGGCACTCCGGGCGTGCAAGGCATGTTCGCCCCAGACTTGGTGTGGCAACAACACATCCCCTATCCGGTGCTAGAAGACTCAGCCGACGAGTTCTGGGTCTTTATCGATGAAGACGCGCCCGGAGTTCAAGAAGGCCAGGCGTTGAATTCGCAAAGTCCGATCACTTCGGGAATGAACGAAGTCCTGACCCTGTACGCGGGCGGTGTGAACGCCAAAGCAGACAGCTCCCTTACCCATAAGCCACTGTTGGCGACCGGGGAGTTGAGCGGTTTGATTCCGTTTTCGAAGCTGCAAGACATCATGACCGGACGCACCACACTGGCGCAGTCCGCTCGTGGTTTGACGCCGCGGATTCCGCTAGCGATGTCGGTGGAAAGCAAAGCGGGCACAGCCGAGAAGACCGAAGGTGCCGATTCCGAACAGGATGCCGCCGGTGGAATGAAGGTCGTTTACGTCGCCGATACCGACTTGATGTTGCCGCAGTTCTCCATGATTCGCGCCGACCCCAACAACGTCAGTGAAACGCGGTTCCAATTTCAAAACGTCACCTTCGTGCTGAACTGCATTGACTGGTTGACCGATGAAACCGAGTTCTTGGATGTGCGCAAACATGCCCCAAACTATCCCAGTTTGCGGATGATCGACGATGTAAAGGAAATCGCTCGAACCGAAGTCCGGCAACGTAGCATGGCATACAAGAACCAAAGTGATGCCGACATGCGCGAGGCGCAGGAGTCGATGGACCGCGAACTCAAGAAGCTTCGCGAAGAGCTGGAGAAGCTGCAAAAGGACAACGAAGACGGCGCGATCGACGCGGCTCAATACCAAGCCAAAATCCAACGCTTCCAAATGCTTCAAGAGATGGAGCAACGCAAGCTCAGCGTCCGAAGCAAGAAGAACGAGCGCGAACGCAGCATGCGGATTCGCGAGATCGAGCGTTCGGCCGCTGAAGAAGTCACACGAATCCAAAGCAAAGTCAAAGCGGCCGCGGTCGCTTTGCCTTGCATCCCACCGCTGATTGTCGGTGTGATCGTATTCGCCTCTCGGCGTCTACGTGAGCGCGAGAACATCAGCAAGAGTCGCCTGAAATAGCGAGATCAGTCCTGTGAATGAAGCTGTTAAAACCGGTGTCTTTTGGCTCATCGCCGTGATCATGATCGGTCTCGCGACATTGATCGCTTGGCCGACTCAGGTCACGACGGTCACGAACGTGCCCGTTGGTGGCGATATGTTCGAAGAGTTTACCGATCCGTCGATGGCTGCGAGCATGAAGATTGTCACCTTCAACGATGAACAGGGAACCCTGAAGTCGTTCGAGGTGCATCGCGATCGTGAATCCGGCCTGTGGACCATTCCCTCACGCGACGGCTATCCCGCCGATGCGATCGAGAACATGCGAGAATCAGCCAACGCATTCATCGGTTTGAAGATGCTGGACATGCAAACGGACGATCCGGCTGACCACGCGGACCTGGGAGTCACCGAGCCAAAATTGGAAACCCTCCAAATTGGCGATGAAGGCGTTGGCCGCTTGGTATCGTTCAAGAACGAATCGCAAGACACGCTGGCGTCGCTGATCATTGGCAACCCGCTCAAAGACGATCCCGAAAAGCTCTATGTGCGTATCCCCGGCCAAGATCCGGTGTACGTGGTCAAACTGGATGATTCCCCGTTGACGACAAACTTCCGAGCTTGGATCGAGCGTGACCTGCTGAAACTTAGCAGCATCGACATCGCAGAACTGGAAGCGAAGGACTACAGCACCACCGTCAGTCAGCGCGGCGTCGCGGTCTCTCGCAATTTTTCGGCCAAAGTAAAAATGGCGGGAACCCGTTGGGAGATCGGCGAACTGCTAGAGTTCGATCCGAAGCAAGCAACGGTGGAACCGACAGTCATCGACACCGCCGGAAAGACGCTGAATAAAGCGAAACTAGATGGCATCAAGAACGCATTGGATGATTTGCAGATCGTCGATGTTGAACGCAAGCCGACCGGAATGAGCACGAACCTTCGCGCCAACCAGGCCTTGGTGACCGATAAAGATGCGATCGCATCGCTCGCCCAAAAAGGGTTTTATCCGTTGCCTGTGGGCACGACTGGCGAATACGAGATCTACTCGGCCAACGGTGAGCTGAGCGTGACCTTGAAGGACGGCGTCAAGTACGTGATGCGGTTCGGGAACATCGCTGGCGTTTCAGACGGCTCGGACGCCGAAGACACATCCGCTGCGGAATCAGGCGTCAACCGTTACCTACTGGTCACGACCATGGTAGATGAAACCAGTTTCCCAGCCCCGGCGCTCCGATCGGTTCCCCAGACACTGGAAGATCTGGACGCCATTCTCAATCCCGGAAAACAGGAACAAGAAGCTGCTGCAAAAGAAACAGCCGCTGAACCATCACCAGAAAAGAGCGAAACAGAATCAGACGCGCCCGCCAAGCCTGACAGTGAACCTGCTGCGAAAGAGACAGACGGAGCGGATCCTGACGAAGTGGAAACGGACGAAACGACCTCCGTGGAGGGTGAAGCCAAAGGTTCCGGGCAGGCATTGCTGGCCGATGACGATGAACTGACCGACGAAGAGAAACAAGAACGCCTGGAAGCGGAACAGGAAAAGATCACCAAAGACAACCAACGCAAAATGGACGCGCGTAAGGACGCGATGGAAATCGCGGCACGCCGTGTGCGTGACTTGAACACTCGGTTTGCTGACTGGTACTACGTGATCCCCGAGCAGACCTACAGCGAATTGCAGGTCAAACGCGACGAACTGTTCGAGCAAGCCCCCTCCATCCCAGGTCCGATTGGATCGCCCAGCGCTGGACCTCAGATCAAAATGCCAAGCTTGCCGAACTGATGATTGGACGTTGCCTCGCTGCCATCATGGTGCAGCTGATCCGGTTCTATCAGATCGGCATCAGTCCACTGATTGGACCGAACTGTCGGTTCACGCCGACATGCAGTCAGTACGCGATTGAGGCGATTCGAAAGCACGGGGCTATCCGCGGCGGTTGGCGGGCGACGAAGCGGATCTGCCGTTGCCATCCCTGGAATCCAGGAGGTTACGATCCACCGTGACGAAGCCCCGGCGATCTCACCACTGACCAGTGACCATTTCATGGTTGGCGCGAGTTCCCAATGCTCGCCAAACTCGCTGTTCAATTGACTCGGTAAAAGTATTCACCGAGCCATCCAGCAAGGCCGCATGAACCATGCCTAGGTGATAGCTACGCGACGTGATGGCGGCATAAGTCGGGTTGCCAGCGATTCCGTTTTTGCCTTCTTGCCAAGAGTTGTAGTCGATGTCGTGTTCGACACCTTCGTGCGTGTAAAGGACTCGCGAGTTGGGCGGCAAAACCGTCGTGAAGCCCGTGTGGTGCACACGACCGTCCGGCCATTCGGTGTGCCCGGTTTCCTTGTACTGCGACGCAGAGGCCGCGATCAGGCTGATTTGGGCAGCAGTGGTCGGCAACGCCGTCGTTGGTGGACCGCCGTTACGAAGGTACTTGTTCCAAGCCTTCACCTCCGACGTCAACAACGTACTGGTGGTGCCATCCAAGCAATCGCGAAATCGCAAGAACGAATTCGGAAAGAACATCCCGTCTCCGCCGATGTTGGATTGCGGATCGTAGACGTACCAAGTCCCAAAGTTGAATCCGTAACTGGTCGGAAACAACCGCGGCCGGTCGTTGCCCGGATCACGAACCAAGTCGCTGCCCGGATCGCTCGTGCAGGCGTAGGTCTCGATCTTCACGTTGTCGATCGCCATTTGCCCATCCCAAGCAATTGACAGATCAACGTTGTCGAACAGGTTGTCTTGCTCCAGAAACGGCAGAATGCGAGCGTGAACGCCCCAGGAACCATTGTTGCCCGTATTGGTCACCGAACGGTCGACGACTGCCGAAGCAGGCAACTTCTTGAAGGCACTGTGGTAGTTATGGCAGGCCAGGGCTATTTGCCTCAGATGATTCTGGCACTGCATCCGTCGGGCCGCTTCTCTCGCAGCCTGGACGGCCGGCAAAAGAAGTCCCACCATGATGCCGATGATCGCAATCACAACCAGCAGCTCTACCAGAGTAAATCCCGTGCGTCTCTTCAATCTCATCTTGTTCCTATCAAGCTCGTCTGCTTCGCATCCTGCTAGTAACGCTAGGGAGGCGAAAGATTCCTGGACCAGTTCGTCACGCTGAGAGGAATCTCAAAGCAATCTCCATGCCAATCGGAAAAGCGGGAAAACACAGCTGTTTTCCCTGCTCGAGGGGCTGAGGCGGTGAATGAACCGCCGCCGTGTCGGATATTTCGCCGTCGCTTTCGATCACATGTACCAACGCTCGAAGTATGGCTCGTTCAGCATTTCGACGCCACTGGCTGTCGTCGCGTGATCGATGTCCGCCCCCGCCAGTTCATCCAAGACACGATCGGTACGATCGGCTCCCGATTCCAGGCGGTGCAACCAGATCGACTTCAACACGCCGACGGAGTCAAACAAGTCCGGACGCAGCATCAACATGATGCTCTTGACGACCAATCGATTGGCAGCCGGAAGTGCCGAGTGATTCGACGAGCGTCGGCGAAGCAGATCGTGCATCGCCGCGTTCATCAGAAACGTCCCCGTGTCACGAACCGCACCGAGGCCATGAGCCCGAGCCTCTTCCGCGTACTCTTCCGCTCGCCTCGGATTCACTGCGTAACGCACGGATCCGCGTTCGGTTGTCGCCATCCGTCCGATCAGTACATCTGTCCAACGCTCCACGCCTTGGCGAAGCTGATTCAATCTCACGGCGTCTTGAACCGAATTGCCACGGCCATACAGCATGATCTGCTGAACACGATTGCGTGCTTCTAAATGCGTCAAGTGAATCGCATGGGTGACAGGCGAGATCTCCTTGTACTCGACGTCCTTCTCCAGTCCTTCAGCCAAGGTAGCGATCACGCGAGTCAGCATCTCTGTGACCAGGACTTCTTCCATCACAACAACGTGATCCTTCCACCAGCGTCGAAGCGCGTTGGAATCCCCGGTTTGCTCGGCCGTTCGATAGCGAGCCATCGTTTGATGCCACAGTTCGAACCGATTGCGTGTGCTGGCCCAATACTGAGTCATCGCTTCAGGAGGAATGCTTTCTCGCTGGTATAAGATCGCAGGGCCATGCTGCGAAATCGTGGCGGCTAGGTCGGCTGTAAGAACACAGTGCATAGATCGTGAGGGGACAGAGGTGGGAGAACGGCTGTCGGATACCCAGTAGCATCCACCGTGCCACAACACACCACGCCAACGTCATGATCCTCGCAAAGCGTTATTCAACCTGGACTTAGAGCCCGCTCTCGCGTTGAACGCCCAGCCGACCGTGTTGCTTTTCGTCAACATCTCCGTCGACGAAAAGCACCGGCTTCAGGCGTAAATCTTCATCTTCGGAGGACAATTCCTGTCTTCACTCATCCTCGCTGAGCGTTGGTCGCGGCGTGGCCCGAGAGAGTCTTTCGGGTCTCAGGCGAGCTTGCGCAGTAACTCGATGCCACGTTGCAGCGTCTCGTCGGTGGCCGCGAAGCTGATTCGAAAATGAGTATCTCGGGCGCTGAAGATGTTGCCGGGAATGATCAACAAACCTTGCTCGATCGCCTTCTCGACAAACTTCTCGCCACTTGCCATCGGTGCCTTGGGGAACACATAGAACGCACCACCTGGCTTTTCGATCTCGTAAAGATCCGACAGGCCATCGACAATCAGATCGCGTTTACGTCGGTAGTCCTCGATGTGGCCATCTAGTGAAACCTCCATCGCTCTCAAGGCTCCCCACTGCGCAGGTTGCGGAGCGCACACGAAGGAATACTGCTGGATTTTCAACATCGTACTGATGATCTCTGCGGGCCCGTGAACGTAGCCCACTCGCCAACCGGTCATCGCATGACTCTTGCTGAATCCGTCAATCACAATCGTCTGATCGTTGTATGACGCCGGCGACGAGAACTCTTCGTCATACATAAAGCGACTGTAGATCTCGTCCGACACCAGCGCAATGTTGTGCTCCGCTGCCAAGGCCGCCACCGCCTTCAACTCTTCCTTGGTCGCTGTGACGCCCGTCGGATTGGCTGGGCTGTTGATCAAGATCATCTTTGTCTTCGGCGTGATCGCAGCAGCGATCCTGTCGACGTTGAGTCGAAAATCGGGATAGGAATCAACAGGCACCGGAACGCCGCCACAAAGGCTGACCAACGCCGGATACATCACGAAGAACGGATCCATGTAGATCACTTCATCTCCGGGATTGATCATCGACAGCATCGAAAGCACGAGCCCGCCACTGGTTCCACTGGACACAAACACTTCACGATCGCTGTGCCCATACTTGGCGTCGACTTCCGCTTTCAGGGCATCCCGAAGGGCACCGATCCCCTGAGTTGGCGAATAGGCATTCTTGCCGGTTTGAATCGCTTCGATGGCCGCGTTCTTGACGACCTCGGGAACATCGAAGTCGGGCTGGCCGATGGAAAGATTGATGGGATCCTTGAGCTTGGCGGCCAGATCAAAGACTTTCCGAATTCCGCTGCTGTCAAACGAATTCGTACGCTCGGCAATCCAAGGATGCATGTTGTGATTCGCGTGTTGGTGAGTGAATGGAAACGATGGCCCGTAGTTTAGATCAATCGACGCAAAAGTGGCGAGAGTACGTCCGCGATGCAAATTCTCGGGGCTAGTTCGCCACCACGCTTGTTGCTGCGTTTAGAATTGTCCCGGTGAGTGACCTGTCTTGCGAACTTCAAGAGGATAACTGAGTGATTGCCTGCCTTCCGCATCGTCCGATACGACTGATGCAACATTGTCTTGTGATTCTGCTAGTGGGGGCCTGTCTTCCAGCCAGCGCGATCGACGAAGCAGAGTCTTTTTCGCTGTTGGTCGAGACCTTGCAAACCTCCCGGGATTCCAATGTTCGCGCCGCGCTACTCAAAGGCATGCTGGACGGTTTGGAAGGACGCCGAAATGTCGCTGCCCCGAAAGGCTGGGCAGCCCTCAACGACAAGCTTTCGGCAAGCGACAACGCATCGGTCCGCCAAAACGCTTTGGCATTGTCGCAGATTTTCGGCGATCAATCAGCGGTGACACGGGCACTGGCGTTGGTGAAGGACTCGAGTTCGGAAGTCTCACAACGGCGTTCCGCACTCAGCCTGCTGTTGAATCAACAGAATCTTGAAGCATCGAAATTGCTCGCGTCGCTACTCGACGAGCCTGGGATGATCCTGGATGCGATTCGAGGCTATTCGATTGTCGAGAACCAACAGGCACCTGCGATGTTGCTCGATCGGTATCCAAAGCTCGTGCCGGAACATAAGCGTGCCGTGATTGAGACGCTGGCTTCGCGAAAGGTCTACGCCGATGCATTGTTGGCTGCGATGGAGAAGGGGCATGTCTCCAACACGGAGGTCCCCAGCCACGTTGCACGCTCGCTGAACATCATGCTCGGAAACCGCTTCACCAAAGTGTATGGCAAGGTGCGTCCGGTTGCGAAAGACCGTTCGCAGTTGTTGGCCAAGTACAAGAAAATCTGCCATCCCGCTGCGATCGCGGACGCTGATGAGTCACGCGGCCGAGCCGTCTTCCAAAAAACGTGTGCTGCATGTCACACGCTGTATGGTGAAGGTGGCAAGGTAGGACCGGACCTGACCGGCTCGAACCGCGCCAACTTGGACTACATCCTGCTCAATAGTGTCGACCCAAGTTACGACGTTCCGGATGCCTACAAAACGGTGTCGGTACTGACCGTCGACGGGCGCGTGGTCAACGGCGTGTTAGCTGAAGAGGACGCCGCCAGAATCGTATTGAAGACCGCCGAGCAACCACGTGTGGTGATCGCGAAAGAGGATATCGAACGACGTCAAGTTTCCGCCAAGTCCATGATGCCTGATGGACAGCTTGATCAAATGGAAAAACAAGCGGTTGTCGACTTGATCAAGTACCTGAGGACGACCGAGCAAGTGGAGATCTCAAAATGACTCATCCAATGACATTCACGAGCCATGGACTCGTCTTGGCAATCACGATCCTCGCACTCGCCCCATCGGCTAGCGCCGAGGAAGCAAGAAAC
>JBGCGI010000396.1:0-5851 GCA_045110715.1 Rubripirellula sp. | reverse complement strand
GAAAACTGTTCGATGGTTTTGAAGCCCGTGTCGCACTTGCTAAGCAGTTTCGAATTTACCGACCCAAGGTAGTCTTGGGTCTCGAATCGAAAACCCCAATGGCTTCACCAGACCATTGGCAAGCGATGCAGATCACCGATGCTGCGATCTTCTATAGCCGGCTGACAAAATGGGACGAACACTTTGAGGGACTTCCGGTTCATTCCGTGCCTCGGCATCTGCACTTTCGCTTGGCAGTCGAACCGGATGTGATCGCTGGCAACTCCCATCATTTGACAGTCGATGTGTCGGAAACGATCGAGCAAAAGATCGAATCGATTCTTTGTTATGAAACCCAGTTCGCTCACAAGCCACAGATCATTGAACGCGTTCGGGCCGCCGCGACGGTCACTGGCGCCGCGGCCGGAGCCTCAGCAGGCGAGTCCTTTGCCGCCGCCAAGCCGTATGCCGTCAACGACTTGTTGCAAACCGTTCTGGGCAAGTAGTGCGAATGCACTCCGGATTCGATCTGATTCGACAAGTGCGTCGATGCCCTGGGACTCACGCCACTCAGTGAAGCGACAACGGTGAGCGGTGAGCGGTGATCGCGTCAGTCGCCCCGCCGGGGCCCTCGTGCAAATTCCGCATGAAATGCGAAAAGAGGAATTGCCACCATTTTGCTATTCCAACGGTGGACGTCGGCCCTGTGGGGGAACTAAAATCCGGATTGCCCCCTGAGGGCGGAGTACCTTTTCTCTACCTGCTGAGTATGAAATGTTGAAAATGAAATTGGTTTGTGCTGTCGCTCTTGCTGCGATGATGGTCGTTCCCGCCATGGCTGAAGATGAAGCAAAGAAGGGGAAGGGAAAGAAGGGGAATCGGCAAAATCAAGTTGCGACCCAATTGATCAAGCTTCTCGAGCCTGTTGGCTTGACCGAAGAGCAGACCACCAAGATCAAAGAGTTGGGCAAAGTTGCTGCTGGCAAGATGAAGGAAGTTCAGACCGCCGCCGGCATCACTCCTGAGACCATGAAGAAGCGTCAGGAAGCCCAAAAGTCGATGAAAGATTCTGACAAGAAGGGCAATGCTCTGATGGCCGCTGTCAATGAAGCAGCTGGCATCACCGAGGCTCAAGCGGCAGGTTTGAAGAAAGCAAACGAACTCCGCACTGGCTTTCAGAAAGAAGTCGTTGGCATGCTAACTGACGAGCAAAAGGCCAAGTTGCCAGAGCGTTTGACACGATTCACCAAGGGTGCTCAAAAAGGCAAAGGCAAAGGGAAGGGTAAGAAAAAGAAAGACGCTGCTTAAGCTGTAGCTCTCGGACGCATCGCGTCTTCTGTAAATCATCGATCGCCCGAAGCATGTTTGTTTCGGGCGATTCTTCGTTTCGAACCGTGTCTACTTCATCTCGAAGGTGGCCATCACTGGATAATGGTCGCTCAGGTCGCGTTCGTCGTCCCCGCGTTCCCAGTACTGTTCCCAGTGTTGGTGCTCCGTATCCGGTTGCCCCTGGATCGCCAGTTCGCGTTTGACTTCGATCTTCTTAAAGACCAAGTCGGGCTTGGATGGATCGTCTTCTAGCAAGGATCGACTGCAAAAGATTCGATCGAACTGGCGTCCGGGCAGCAGATGAGTTTGCCGCCCGTTGGCAGGCAGACGTAAATTCAAATCGATCAGATCGTCACTTGGATCGGCAGACCCCAGTCCGCTGATGATTCCCAGGTCGCTCTCGGGTCTTGTGGATGTTCCGCGTTCTTCGGTGTTGAAGTCACCGACTAAAATCACGTTCTTGCCAGCCTTGATCGAGTCTGCAATCCAGTGGTGTGCAAGACGTGCTTGCCGAAGTCGAAACGGCTCACCCTCGACACCCGATCGCAGATGAACGTTCATGACCATGACCTCTTCGATCACGTCACCTTTTTGAAACTCGAACACGCCGATCAAGTGCTTGGTCACATCATAATACTGGTTGGTGCTACGTAGTCGTTTGGGGTACGAGCCTTGGATCAGTCGCAGGCTGTCGACGGGGGGACGAAACATCATCCCAACATCTTGCTCGGTGTAAAAGTCTCGCCCTTCCAACCCAAGTTCGTGGTACTCCAACTTGTGCGTCTTGGACAATGCCCGTGACAGATAGAACAGAACTCGTCGATTCTCGACCTCTTGCAGCGCCAGGATCGAAGGTTTGGACTTGGCGATGCTCTTGGCGACGGCATCCCGCTTCCAGTCCCATTGGAGGCGACTGGGACTCGTCTTTTCCTTGGCCAGTTTGCTGAAGTTGTCGCCAGCTTGATCATCGAAGAACCACTCGAGGTTCCACGTCATGACGGTCAGTTCTTGGTCTTCGCGAGCTTGTTGGGCAGAACTTGTCGAAAACAGAACGGTGACGACAAACAGAGAGAGACAATATCTCAAGGCGGACTCACAATTGGAGGATTCTTGGCAACGGTAGCAAGCTGGATCGATGTTTTGCCCAATATCAATCGCCAGCGTCAGCAACCATAATGAGGCAGTGACAGCTTCTGTGGAACGGCTTGCCTGCCTTCTCTCTGGTGATGCCATGCTACCTCAGTTGTCCCTGCTAGCGGACAGTTTAACTCGAAATGCGATCGGATTCGACAGAGCAACCATGAGCACTCAGATCGAGCCACATGAGCTGTCCCAATTGGACCCCAACGACGAAAATTTCGCGATCAAAGTTGTTGATTGCATGGTGCCTTTGGCAATCGATCGGGGCGCATCGGACATTCACCTGCAGCCGACGTCGTCGGGTTGGGAGTTGTTACTCCGCGTTGACGGTGTCTTGTCGGTCATTCATCAACTTCGCGGCGGCGGCGAAAGTGATCCCGTCACGCGATTGATGGTGTTGGCCGGGCTTCCAACTTATCGCAGTGGCCAGCCAATGGAGGGGCGTTTGAACTGGGATGACGATCAACCCGATGTCGTCTCGATGCGACTTGGCGTCTACCCAACGGTGCACGGACCGCGCGCCGTTGTGCGTCTCGTTCGACGCAACGACGCGTATGATTCGGTCGAGTCCTTGGGGATGGCGGGATGCGTCACCGAGTCGCTTCACATCCTGTGCGAGCAAACCGACGGTGCGATCTTGCTGTCCGGACCAACAGGGAGTGGTAAGACGACGACCATGTATGCGATGCTGCGGCGGATCGCGTCTTCGCTGCCCAGACGCAGTGTGATGACCATCGAAGACCCGGTTGAGTCGGTGATCGACACCATCAGCCAAAGCGAATTGGATCCAGCAAGCGGTTTGACGTTGGCCTCTGCCCTGCGCAGCGCCGTCCGTCAGGACAGTGAAGTGCTTTTGGTCAGCGAGATACGTGATCCTGAAACGGCCGAAGCGGCGCTGCAAGCTTCCTTGACCGGCCACTTGGTGTTCTCGTCGCTGCATGCCACCGATGTGGCGGCCTCCTTGCGCCGCCTGGTTCAATTGGGCGTGCCCCACTATCTGGTACGCAGTGGTGTTCGCGCGATTCTGACACAACGTTTGCTTCGTAAACTCTGCCGTCGTTGCACCGCCGATTCCCCCGCCAAGGGCTGCCCTGACTGTCTGGGAACGGGCTATCAGGGACGCGTCGCCGTGGCGCAGTGTGTTCGCTTTGACGGGAACGATCCCGTTGGCGAAGCATTGGCCGATTCGCTGGAAAGCGGCGGGACGGTGGGGCAGATGCGACGACATTCTCAGGAAGCCGGTGAGATCAATCTCCATCAACAGGCGGCGGAACTCGTCCAGCAAGGAATCACCGATGCAGCAGAGGTCTACCGGGTCCTCGGCAGCTAACCCTCGCGAGCTCGAACTTGCTTGGAAATGAAAGTGAGGGAAGCGTCTGTTTCAATCGAAACCCCACGGCAGACGTGGTGTTCGAACTGGATGACCAACCGATCGGGTATCTTCCTGCCGGCTTCTTGTCTCTTTTGCACGGAATTCCAATGTCGATTCGATCCTTTTGCGTTTCCACTAGCGTGTGTGCATTCGCTTGCCTGTGTATCTCGCCCGTCGCTCAAGCTGACTGGCTGCGTTTCCGAGGCCCCAATGGTTCTGGGATTAGCGCTGATTCGGCGGCGACGTCAACCAAATGGAGTTCCAAAGAAGGCGTGAAATGGAAAGCGGAACTCCCCGGTGCCGGTGTTTCTAGCCCCGTCATCGTTGGTGATCGCGTTTTCGTCACCTGCTATTCGGGCTATGGTTTGGACCGACAAGATCCTGGCACGCTCGAGGATCTCAAGCGGCATGTGGTCTGCCTGAGTCGACTCGATGGCAAAGTGCAGTGGACGAAAACGATCGAAGCCGTTCAACCCGAGGACCCGTTCGCTGGCATGGGAGTTCCCGCACACGGTTATGCGTCTCACACTCCCGTCTCTGATGGTGAAAACCTGTACGTCTTCATGGGCAAAAGCGGTGTGCTGGCCTTCGACTTTGAAGGAAAAGAACTTTGGCGCACAAGCGTTGGCACTGAAAGTGATCCGAAGCGATGGGGATCTGCCTCGAGTCCGATCCTGCATGAGAACCTTGTCATTGTCGTTGCCAGCGCCGAAAGTCGTTCGGTCGTTGGTTTGGACAAGAAGACTGGCAAAGAAGTCTGGAAACAAGAGACCGATGGCGTCACCGACGTCTGGGGAACACCATTGCTTGTCGAAACAGAGGGACGAACGGACTTGGTCCTGGGTGTGCCTTATGAGTTCTGGGGATTGAACCCAGAGACCGGAAAACTTCGCTGGTACAGCGAAGCCATGGACTCCGATTCGTACAACTCAAGTGTTGTCGAAGCGGACGGAGTGATCTACGGCATCGAGGGACGCGGCGGCGGATCTGCTGCGGTCAAAGCCGGTGGCAAAGGCGACACCACGGAAAAGAACACGATCTGGACAGGAAACGACTCGGCCCGCTTCGGCAGCCCGTTGGTCGTCAATGGACACATCTACTACTTCTCCAATGGTGTTGCCACCTGTATCAAAGCCTCCGATGGTGAAGAAGTATTCAAGGGGCGTTTGCCCGGTGGAACCGCAGCCCGCGGTGGCGATGGTGGGCGTCCACAAGGCCGACCCGGCGGCGATGGAAACCGTCCACCTGAAGGACGTGCTGATGCCGGTGGACGAGGTGGCTTTGGTGGCGGCTTTGGTGGTCGCGGTGGTGGGTTCGGCGGACGCGGAGGCGGAGGAGGTGGCTTTGGTTCGATGGACTACGCGTCTCCCGTTTCGGCCGATGGCAAAATCTACTACGTCAAGAGCGATGGAACCACTCACGTGATCAACGCTAGCGATGAGTTCGAACTCCTGGCATCAAACAAGGTCACCGAGGACAAAGAAACCTTCGCTGCAACACCAGCAATCAGCAACGGTCAAGTTTTCTTGCGATCCGACAAACACCTGTATTGCATCGGGGAGTAGCCTCGCCCCTCACGGCACGCTCCCGCTCGTCCCATGATCGTGCTGCTGTGGACCCCACGAAGAATCAGGCCACCGCCAAAGAAACGAAATGCGTGAAAACAAACGCATTTTAAAGGGATTACAGCTTTTCAGGTTTTCGCGTCTTTCGCGGTTGCACCGTTTGCGGACCTCATTTAATGGGCCGACGGTGTTCTCGATACTCTTACGATTCACCGCTTTTTCGGCCTCCTAGCGGTCTCTTCTCAGAATTCGTGTAACAATGTTTTCTCCCCTGTGTGTAGTAGGTAGGAGAAAGCGTATGCAAGGTCCCGAAACACGTCCGTCGCTGATTGTCAAACTTCACGATCCAACTTCGCAGGAAGCTTGGTCGGAGTTTGCTGATCTGTATCGGCCGCTGATCATTCGGGTCGCTCGAGCAAAAGGCTTGCAGCACGCCGATGCAGAGGACTTGGCTCAAGACGTATTG
>JBGCGI010000395.1:0-7782 GCA_045110715.1 Rubripirellula sp. | reverse complement strand
AACAGCAAGTATTGCATGGCGAATCCTGGCGAAATGTACCTGGTCTATCTTTCCGAGGGCGGCGCGACGGAACTGGATCTCTCGGATGCTGCCGGTGAGTTCCAACTCTCTTGGTTCAACCCACGTACCGGTGAGACAACGAACTCTGCCGACAAAGTCTCCGGTGGGGCGAAAGCCAAAGTGAACGCACCGGACAAAGAAGACTGGCTCGCCGTGATCAAACGCGGTTGATGCCAGTCAGGAATTCCGGTTCAAAGCGTCTCCGAGAACGTTTCGTGTTTCATAAAGTGGAAGATTGGCGATGAGGTTTTGCGGTTTACTAGTTGGCCTTTCGATTTGCAGCTTGGCGTTCTCGCAGGATTTCGCCCCATGGCGAAGCGATCGTGATCAGATCATTGCCGGCGCGAATGAAGTCGTGCTGCCGGGAACGGTAGGATCACTGTGTGTGTTTGGCCCCAAGGCCTTTCCACTGATCACCGCCGTTCACAGCGACGGCCAACGTTTGCCAATCTTGGCCGCCGCCGAAGCTGGCAAGGGACGCGTCGTTGCCTGCGCACACGGTGGATACGTCGAATCGGACCAAGGCAGCAACGACACGGCCAAGCTGATGACGCGGTTAGCTCGTTGGTCGACTCGTAAACCGACAGAACCCATTCGCTTCGGTTTCCTGCGTCAACGTGGGATCGCGAAGACGTTGGAGCGTGGCGGGCATCAAGGCACCACGCTCAACCGGAGGAACTGGCACGCCAAGCTGAACACGATTGACTTGCTTGTCTTAGCAGGCGGCGACTTTTCTGTGGCCGACGTCCAACCGCTGCAAGCGTTTCTCGCAGGCGGAGGCGGTCTGATCATCGCCGACGCAGCATGGGTTTGGGACGGCTACCGAAAAAAGCCGGGCGAGATTCTCTCTCGCGATCACGCCCCCAGTCGTTTGTTGGCTCCGGTTGGAATCGTCTGGACACGAGGGATCACCGAGCGTGATTCTGCAGGCGGTGTCAAGGTGCAACCGCATTTGCAGCCAGAGACGCACGCGCTCGGTGCGATCGCGATGCTGGAGCGAGACGAACTGAAGACCGAACAGCAACGCAATCAGGCGCGAGTCGTGATCGAACAGGGCTTCGAGGCGATTCCAGTGGATGACAAACTCTTTTTTCCCCGCATCGACAAACTGAGTGCACAGCTGGGGGCGGCCAGTCTGAAAGCAGGGCTTTCGCAACGCCGGGGACTCAGTGACCTCAAGAAGAGAATCGCTGTGGGACGTGAAACGGTTTTCGCACTCCGCGCACCGGTCGAACAGACCAAAGCTTCTTCGCTGGCCGACCAGTTTCCAGCCCGCGTTGATCCCGCCGCCGCTCGCGTCAGCAGCACGCAAACGATTGACACCTCCACCCCGCGGTGGAGGAGTCTGGGTTTGTACGCAGCACCAGGGGAAGCAATCACGGTTCAAGTCGACCCCTCCGTCGCGGGCAAGGGACTGGTCGCTCGAATCGGGGCTCACAAAGATCGGCTTTGGCATAAGTCGCGATGGCAAAGGGCACCAGAAATCACCCGAACCTTTCCGGTCGATTCGGCACAAACCACGATTGCGAACGCGTTTGGCGGATTGATCTATATCGAAGTCCCCAAGGATTGCGATCTGGGAGAGATCGAAATTCGTGTTGATGGCGGAATTGAATCACCACGGTACATTCACGGCGAAACCTCGCTTGCCCAATGGCGTTCATTGCGAAAGTTGCCAGGCCCTTGGGCTGAGATTGGCAGCGACAAAATCATCTTCACTGTGCCGTCTTCCAAGGTGCGAGAGCTGGATCATCCAGACGAAGTGATGACTTATTGGAACGAGGTCATGGATACCTGTGCCGATCTGGCGATGATCAGTCACCAGCGAGCATCGCCTGAGCGTTTTGTAATCGATGTTCAAATCTCGGCGGGATACATGCACGCTGGCTATCCAATCATGGCGCCCCGTAACCTTGCCGATGAGGTTTTGGACGTGGAGACAGTTCGCAAGAAGGGAAACTGGGGTGTCTTTCACGAAATTGGACACAACCACCAAGAACCCGAATGGACTTACAGCGGAATGGGCGAAGTCACCGTCAATCTATTTTCGATGTATGTCTACGAAACGCTGCATCCCGGCGCCAAACAGCACGTGCAAGTCGAAAAGGAAAGTATCGAGAAGAAGATCGCAGACTTCGAACAAACTGGAAAACGGGTGGGGCCTTGGCCAAACCTGATTCCGTACATCCAACTGCGTCGCGAGTTTGGTTGGGACAGCTATCGCCAAGTGTTCAAGGAGTACCGCGAGTTGAGCAAGGCAGAACGCCCCAAGAGCGATCTTGAGAAGCGAAGCCAATGGATGGTGCGATTCTCGAAACAGGTTGGCCGGGATTTGTCGCCGTTTTTCGACTACTGGAAAATCGAAACCTCGGAGGAAGCCAAGCAGATGATCGCTGACCTGCCCGACTGGTCACCCAAGGGATAGCGAAAGCTAAACGCCCTGTGAGCCGGGATCGCGTGAGCAGGCGGGTGCCAGCGCGGGTCTTGCCAATCGCTTCAAGTGCTGCTCTTGGCGAACTCCAAGTCTGACGCTGGACGTTTGTGCTTGCGCCGGGCGGAGACAGCCATGGTTGTCGCCAGGGCGGCAACCACTGGGTAGACAGCGACCGGAACACGCAGCGTTGAGGGTTCGATCGTCGGCTGAGTCTCCGACGCGACCACCCGCTCTAGCGATGTCATGATTGCGTCGAGTACGGGACCTGAAAGCGCCGGTGTGACGTTGCTGCCGACGATGTTCAATGACCGGTGCAAGGCGACGGTGGATTCGAGTCCAACATCAATCATCGTGGGGTCAAGAGGGAGAACAAAGGCTGGCAGTTTGACCTGATCCAGTGCGATCAAACCGCCGGGACCACTGAACCAGTCTCGCATCATTTGGTCTGCCACGTCGGCTCGGTCACCGAGGCCGTGTTCTTCTATCGTGTGCTGAGCGATTCGTTGGAGCCACGGAATCGTATAGCGATCAAGTTCCCAAGGTTCGCTTTCACTTGTGTCTTGAGTGGATGGTTGGAATGATTCGAGAGGTGATAGTTCGATGAACCCTTTGTTGTCAGCCGATGGCTGGTAGTCGACGTTGGCGTGATCCGCGATTCTTGAGGCGGCGTTTTCTTGTGTGACGCTTGGTCCATCGGTCGCGGCGATTGGTGAGGATGCTGTTGAATCGATCGTCGAGACTTCGTCGGCTGTCTGGACTGGAACCGAGTCAACGGCCGCTTCGGTGGAAGCTTCGCTCACGAGCGAGGCGATCGCAGCGTCGGTTGCGCTAGGTTGCCGCGAAGAGGCTTGCGGTTGTGGTGTGACGAGTCGCGAAGGCGAAGCGAGAGTCGTTGGCTGGACGGAAACGAACGTCTGCTCGGATGGGCTGATGAAACTCGTCACCGGCCTCGCAGTTTGGTCTTCGGGCCTATCGGTACTTCCGGTCAGCGTCGTCGGAACCGAGACTGCCGGCGAAGGTGTTTCTTGTTGGGCAGGTGGTGCTTCGAACCGGGTCGGTTTGAGTGCGTTTCGCGAACCTTGCCGTGGTCGGGAGGATCGATCTTGATGTCGCGGTTCGTGTCCCGTCCGTTCGGGTCGAGCGGACTGTCTCGGATCTCGAGCAACCTCATGGGGTCGAGCGGAATCTCCCGGAGGTTGTCGATGGGGGCGATCCGCATCGGAGTTGCCAGTCGACAATCCGAAGTCGAACACACCTGCTGCGAGAAGTGAGCGAGACTCTAAACGTTCCAAGCGAAGTGCGCGGGCATCGTGGAAATTGCTCATGTTTCACCTCGCAGGTTACGTAGGTTGTGTTGGTGTTTCGTCAGGTAGGCCTGGTACCGCGGCACCTGCGGAGCCAGGCTGACTGCCTGGCGCTGGTGTTCAATCGCTTCCTGGTAAAGCCGGTTTGCAGTTTGTTGATCGCCCAGTTGTTGCTTGAGGAAGGCAAGATTGTTGAGCGTCGAACCGAGCATGCTGTGAAGCCGAGCGTCGTCGCCGTAAACCTTGAGCAGCGCCCTCGCGTGCTTGCTGGCGTTCTCGAATGCTCCCGCTGCGCGATCGGTGCGACCAACAGCGGAAAGACTGAGGCCGAGCTGGTTGAGGCTGATGCCAAGATCACGCCGATAGCGGACCTGATCTGGCCAGCGACTACGCAACTGACCACTGATGTCGATGGCCTGTCGAAGCGAATCTATCGCTTCACGATGTTGCGACTGTCGAGCTTGCGCGCTGGCCAAGGTGTTCAGTGTCAGCACCACTTGTGTCGCCGCCTTTGCATCACCTGGGGTCGCTTTCAGCTGATCCAACTGGATTGTCAGAGACTGTCGGGCGATCTCAGTCGCTCGTGAAGCATCAACCCGCGTGAGCAGACCGGCGAGGTTCGACTGGATGGTTGAACGCAACTGGAGGTCCGCCGAAGAATCGCCGAGCAAGTCGATCGCCCGTTGAAACACCACCTCGGCTTCCTTGGAGTTCGCCGAGTCAGTCAACATGCGTCCGAGGTTGTTGAGTGTCGTAGCAAGTTCCGTCGAAGCGGTTTCGTTGGATTCTGACTGCAATCGATTTTGAATAGCGATTGCTTTGGCGAACCACTCCGCTGCCGAATCGAAATCGCCGCTACCTGCAAACGTCTCAGCCAGATTGTTTTGACTGATCGACCATTGAAGCTGCAGTTCCGTATCGTTCGGGAACTGCGCCGCGACGGCTGCGTAACGCCGCTGCGATTCTGCAAGCGACTGGCGTGCATCGGCACTCAATCCCAACTCACCTTGGAAGCTCCCGATCTTGCCGTGCGTCATGGCGAGATCGAGTTGTTGATCGCGATCGGGAGAAGCGAGCAACGCGGATTCATGAGCCAGTCGCTGGTAGTAGTCAAGTGTCTCGTTCAGCAGGCGGTGACGCACCGAGTTGGCGGCGGGAATGTCCGCGAGCAATTCTGCCATCTGAGTGCCTAGCCGATCGATCGCTTCGCGAGTGATGGCCTCGTTGTTCTTCGCGATCGTGGCGCGAGCATCGGACACCCGGTTCGCAGCCGCCAATCGTGTATTGCTAACCGCGAAACCTGCCAGTGCCAGCAGGCCAAAGACGGCAATCGTAGCGACAGCGGCCCGGTACTTCGTCGCAAAGCGAACACCATGATCGAGAAGGGTTGGCGGTCGTGCGATCGTTGGCTCGCCGGTCAGCAAACGTCGTAAGTCTTCGGCGAATTCCTGGGCGGTTTCGTAGCGTTCGTCACGGCGACTGGCCATCGCTTTGGCAACGACGGTTTCCAGATCTCGCGGTAGCTCGGGGCAGTGTTTCCGAAGCGGCACCAGCGATTCAGAGTCGATTTGACGTAGGATCGAGGGAGCGTCTTCGCCGTCGTGTGCCGGCCTGCCAGTGAGCATTTCGTACAGCGTCGCGCCCAACGAGTACACATCGGTCCGCCCATCAACGATCGCCGATTCTCCGCGTGCTTGCTCGGGGCTCATGTACCGCATGGTGCCGATCACATCGCCAGACTGAGTCAAAGAGACGTCGTTTTGGATCCGAGCAAGTCCAAAGTCAGTGATCCAAGGCTTGCCGTTTTGATCGACGATCAAATTCGACGGTTTGATGTCACGGTGAATGATCCCCAGTTCGTGGGCGGCGTGCAGACCGTCCGCAACTTGTGCAGCCTGAACGACAGACGATCGCCAATCGACTTTGCGCGTCGTCTTGCTTGCCAATGATCCCTCATCGTCACGAGCTTTGTCCCGCACCGAGACATCCAATGACGTTCCGCGAATGAGCTGCATCGCGTAGTAGTGAATGCCTCGCTGGCAACCGACGGCGAAGACCGGGACGATGTTCGGGTGTTGCAGACTTGCCGCCGCTTCGGCTTCCTGTTGAAAGCGAGTGAGCTGGCGGGGATCAAGGACCGATGTGAGCGGCAACAGTTTGATCGCAACGGTGCGACGAAGAGACGACTGCGTGGCGCGATAAACGACGCCCATCCCTCCACGGCCAATTTCCTCGTGAAGCTCGAAGTCACCGAGTTTTCGTGAGTCATCGATTGTCGCGGCTTCAACAATGTTGTCGGCAGCCGCCATACGATGCAGACTCTCCAGACCACCGACGCACGCCCGCAAAGGCTCACGCAACTCGGGGCAGGATCGCGTCAACGTGTCAACCGACGGCGGCATTCCGGATTCGAGTGCCGTCATGTATTCCTCCAGCAAAACGCCCAGTTGGTCTTTCTGGGCGTTTGTGAGGTGACGCATTGCCAGCGGTTCATCGCTCTCGTCATGGCTGCGGATGGGATCAAACAGCGAGCTCATCGGCGGTCTCCCGAGCGATTCATATCACAGACTTCTTTGAACTTGGCAATCGCGCGTGTCCACAGCATGCGTGCAGCGCCGGTCTTGATTTCCATTCGCTCGGCCACTTCGTCAAACGTCAAGCCTTGCAAGTTGCGAAAGACAATCACGTCGCGGTAGCTTGGCTTCAGCTTGGCCAGTTGATCCGAAAGCTCGGCGGCAAGTTCTCGCCGACCCACGATCTGGCTTGGCGTCGCTGCGTCATCAGCGAACAGGTTGGACATCCGAGCCATGCTGTCGTCAAGCTTCTTCGCGACTTGTTCGATGGCGACCTCACGACGCATGTCACGTTTTTTGGCGTGAATGTTTTTCTCGACGGCGTGACTGAGGCAGTTGATCAGGATCTGTCGGAGCCATGCCAACAGTTCGCCCTCGCTGCCGCCACGAAACTGAGCGAAGTCGCGGTGAGCAGCCAGCATCGTTTCTTGCACCAAATCAGACGTGCTCATTCGTCGCCGAAGTCGACGGTCGAGTTGTGTGGTGGCAACAACGTTGAGGTAGTTTCGATAGAGCTGTAAAAGTTGCCCAAGTGTCTGATTGTCGCCATCCCGCACCAAAGCGATGATTTCGGGGACCGGGCGATCGGAAAGTGATGAGTCAGTGATGGCGTTCATGAGGGAATCCTCTTGAGAAGCGGCTCCAATATGAATACGGATTCCGAGCAAATGATCCACATTCTTAGATCAACTATCTTGAAGGACGAATTTCAGGTCCAAACTGAACACTTCTCGCCGGTAAAGAGCACTTTTTTTCAAACCGCACGTGGCTGAGGCTTCCAGCCGCAGTAGATTCGCACCCAGCGACACTGGTTACTGAAGTACCGCACGGCTCGCGCCATAACGCTAAATACTCCCCTCGCTTGTAGCGGCTTGGCGCAAGCCGACCGGTCTCCACCACAACACTCGACGACTTCGCCTGCTCCACCAAATTTCTTCAATTGGTGTGACACCTCTCGGGCGATTCCGTACCTGAGAAGTGAAGCCCGAGAGCAGTAACTCCCACCGCTGCTCGGAGGTGTACTCCTCGTCTCACTCTTGTCCTTTGCAGGTGAAAACATGACACGCTTCTGGAATCGTTGGATCGGTCGTCCCACATCCGCCAAACGCGAGACTCGCAAACGTAGCGCGACACATCGACGTCTCAAGGCGGAAACGTTGGAGAAGCGTCAGTTATTGGCTGCGAACATTTTTCACAACGAACTGATGCCCGAAGACGTCAACGAGGACGGCGCCGTTTCCGCGTTGGACGCTTTGACAATCATCAATCAGATGAACCGACAAGCTCGCCGAACCGAAGCCGTTGCTGAAGATGGAAACGACCAGCAGCGGGGCCGCGGTCGAATGACAGACGTCAACAACGACGGTCTTGACACCGCGATCGACGCCTTGATGGTCATCAATCGCCTCAA
>JBGCGI010000394.1:0-3035 GCA_045110715.1 Rubripirellula sp. | reverse complement strand
AATCCTGCCAGCGCGATGGACCGATTGGGATTGGCTCCATCGATTCGGGAATCGAGTTGGCACGCTGGTTCGCATCGGAAGCCGAGAGGGTCTACGCCGCGCTTAGGATTACGGTGCCGGAGGATGATGCAGGCAAACAGGAGCAGGCTCAGAGCCGGGAATTGGACCGTCTATTCGAATGGATCGAATCCCAGGGAGGGAGTGTTACGGAAAGGGAGATTCAGGGGTCACTTCGCCGGTACCGAAACGAAGAAAAACGCCGCCAAGACATTACCCTGCTGATCAGCAGCGGGCGGGCTGCATGGGACACGTCGGACCGCCGATCGACCCGACTGGTCATCTCGTCCGCGCTTACCCGCGCCAACGCGCCAACAGCCAACGCTTTAGCGTCAAACACGGGAGCTCCAGAGGAAGTGTTGGCGCCGGGGCTGTCAGGCGTTGGCGTGGATAACGAAAGCGATGCCGACCGTAGCGGCAACCATGAGCGTGACTCGCGCCAACAGTTTCGTCAAAACGCCAACGAAAACGATCAATGTGTCGGCGCTGGCGCTGTTGGCGCGTGTAGGGAAGGGAAAATGATAAAGAGGATACGAATATGACCATCGCAGCCCTGATTCATGACATGGGCAAGAGGGGAATCGCTCTGCGGTCGGACGGTGATTGGATCCAAGTCGACTACCCGGAAGGTGCGCTGACTGAATCCGACGTGGAGGTGCTGAGGGCCCGAAAGCGGGAAGTGATCATCCAGATAGGGGATGCCTGTGGATGTGCCATGAACCGGACCCACTGGCGGGACCAACCGGACCCGAGGGACCGTCGATGGGTCGTTACAGAATGCGGTCGATGCGGTCGCCGGCTTGGATGTCGTACCGCGGATGGACAGCCACGGGTGAGATACTGATCAGCGCCCTAATGGGAGCAGTTTGGTGCCGTTAGAGCTAGGAGGAACAACCATGACTGATGGCGACAAGCGTCCAAAGCTGATCTATGCCCGACCGCCTGCGGATCTTGAGGGCAAAAAGCGACTCGCAATCGAGATCTGCGAGAAGCTGACTGGCAAGAAGGCAACGCCTGAGCAGATCGCGCAACTGGATCGCCAGATTGCCGAAAGGCTGAAGGAAGACGTCAAGGAAGCCACCCGGGGCGACGATTCATAGGTCGCGGCCGGGAGCGAAATGCGTCGCGCGCGAGGCGGATGTTGCTCGCGCGTGAGAAATGCACTGTTTGGGATCGGCCTTGTTGGCTGATCGCCGCTAAATTCATTACTGCTACGGCTAGCGTCTGCAGCGCGAACACCGGTCCCCATGCCGGCCGCCGATGGCTTCTCTTGTTCATGGGCGACTGATGGGATTTTTTACGTGGCGAACGTTGCAAAGACGAAACAGGCAGGTCGCAACGGTGCATGGCGTCTGCGATGGACCGCTAACAAACAACGCGAGTGCATTTACTGGAACGGTGATGAGCAGGCGGCCGAGAATGCCAGGGTTCACATTGAACACTTGCTTGGATGTGGGAGTCATCCACCGCACCGTACAACGCTCGACTGGGTTTCAACGCTCAACGACAAAGACCACCATAAGTTGGTTGGGATCGGCGGAATCGAAGCGCGGAAGGAAGCCGAACCATCAAAGACGCTGCAGCATCTATACGATTCGTTTGTCAGTGTGAAAACGACCGTGGCGGATTCGACGAAGGCTACCTATCGTCAAGCGTGGAAAGTGCTGGACAAGCGATTCGGCGCTGATCGAGCTATCGAGTCGATCACATCGGTTGAGTGCCAGAAGTTCCGCGAGTGGCTTTTAACGGAGGGCAACCTGCGGGAAGGGAAGCGACGCCCAGAGGAAGGTAAGCCAGCCCCAAGAACTGACCTGGACCGGAACACTGTTGGAAGGCGGATTGGGATTTGCCGGCAGATCTTCACGCATGGAGTTCGGCAAAAGTGGATCAGTGAGAACCCCTTTGCCGGCCTACCGTCGACGGTAACAGCCAACCCTGAACGGTTTTATTACGTTTCGCCGGATGAGTTCGCCCGGGTAATGGATTTTGCACCGGACGCCACCATGCGAGCGGTGATCGCGCTGAATCGATTGATCGGACTTCGGATTCCCAGCGAGGTCCGAACGCTGCGTTGGTGCGACGTGGACCTGTCAGCGGACAACGGGCACCTGAGGATCAAGGCAACGAAAACGGAACACCATGCAAATCGCGGACGAAGGACAGCGCCGGTCCTTCCTTCACTTCGTCCGTTTCTTCAAGACTTATCGGACTTGGCTGAGCCGGGATACGCCGTCGGGATGGATAGCCCGGTGTTCCCACGATTCGTAGATACAAGTGACGGTGCAATCCGATCGGCGACCCTGAAGATTTTGAAGCGAGCGGGGATCGACCCGTGGCCCAACTTGTTCAGCAACGGCAGAAAGTCAGCAATCACGGATTTGTTGGCTGCTGGCCACGATGTTGCAGACGTTGCGGCTTGGGTTGGGAACAGCCCAAAAGTGATTTGGGAGTTCTACGCGATCGCTACAGAAGAGAACCGGAGGCGTGCTGCCTCGATTGCTCCCGAGGGTAAGGTACCAAATCCGGTACCAGATCAGTCGCAATCAAGGGGAATCAGCCAGCCCCAGCCGAACGAGAAAGCCCGCAAATCACGGGCTGTTGATGCTGATGGATCGCCATTGAGTGGCGATCAGTGGGCGATGAGGGACTCGAACCCCCGACATCCTCGGTGTAAACGAGGCGCTCTAGCCAACTGAGCTAATCGCCCTTGAGTGGATTGTGTCAGTCTTGGTGGGGTCGGCACTTTTTGGCTCGACTCGCCGGTGGGAAACTGGCCGTGTTTGCCCGACTGACAAAAATCAGATGATGATATTGCTCGTTAGCGGCTGAGCAAGCGTGTGCGGCGGCTGCGGCGTTCGGCTCGCAAGCGGGCGCGGCGATTGGTTTCACTTGGTTTTTCGTAGTACTCGCGGCGACGCATCTCTTTCTTGATGCCGCTGCGTTCGACCAGCTTGCGGAAACGACGAACTGCTTCTTGA
>JBGCGI010000393.1:0-13849 GCA_045110715.1 Rubripirellula sp. | reverse complement strand
GTCGCCCAAGTTGTCGGCGGCGAGGGAAACAACACTTGGACTCTGACCGGTCAGAACAAGGGAACTGTCAACACGTTCAAATTCAGTGGCTTTGAGAATCTGACCGGTGGTGATCAAAACGACGTATTTGTCTTGAGTCCTGGCGCAAGTGTCAGCGGCAAGATTGATGGTGCCGGCGGTACCGACACGTTGAACTACAGCGGTTAGGGAAACGATGTGACTGTAGATCGCCAGTCGAGATCTGCCAACGGTATTGCGGGGTTCAATAACATTGATGTTGCAATCGGAAGCGGTGGAAACGACTTGTTGGTCGGACGAAACATCGACGCGGATTGGACGATCTTAGGAACTGATCAGGGATCGATCACGGATAGCGACGGCGCTGCGCTGAGCTTTTCACAGTTCAGAAATCTAACCGGCGGTACGCTAGGTGATCGGTTCCGTGTCACATCCAGCGGCAAGCTGACGGGCACGCTGTTGGGTAATGGTGTCCCTGGCACGATTGATTCGGACCATGTTGATTTGGCCCAAGTCACGGTGCCCGTGACGGCTCGCATCACGGGGACCGACGAAGGAACGATTGAGTCAAGCGATCCATTGATCACTTTCAGTTCCATTGAGAGTGTCACCACAGGACAAGCAAACGATGTGTTTGTGATGTCGCCAGGATCCAGTTTGACCGGTGAAATCGACGGACACACTGGCCTGCGCGATCACTTGGACTATTCCGCTTGGTCGACCAGTGTCTCGGTGACATTGCTGGGTGAAAACACGTCTGGCGTCGTCAATGGTTCGATTCATGGAATCGAAGACGTCACTGGTGGTTCCGCCGCCGACACGATTACTGGCAATCTTGATGGCAACCGACTGATCGGGCTTGGTGGCGGTGACACGATTGACGCTGGCGACGGTGACAATGTCGTCATTGGTGATTCAGCGATTGTCACTCAACAAGCGTTCGTCCTGAGCTCGATCCGAACCCTTAGTGACGACAGCGGCTCGGACATCATTACCGTTGGCAACGGCAACAATCTGATTTTGGCTGGCAGCGGAGACGACAATGTAACGACCGGCGATGGCAACAACGTCGTGGGCGGCGATCAAGTCCTAGTGACTCTTTCTGGTGGTCGTGTGGTAGAGATCCAAAGTATCCAACCCGCTGATGGCGGCAACGACACGTTCACGCTTGGCAGCGGCAACGACATTTTGATTGCGGGAAATGGCGCAGATACTGTCACCGACAATGGCGGTAACAACGTGATCATTGGGGATCGCGGATTGATTCGGCTCACAACCGTGCAAACAAACGATGGACAGACACTGATCAGTCTGCCGTCGATCGCAGTGAGCGAATTTTCTGTCGGCAGCGGAGAAGACAACATCACGACAGGTAATGGTGTCGATGCGATCATCGGTGGTGGTTCTGGCGACACAATCGTCGCTGGCAATCCAAGCCTTGCGGAATCGGGGGGCAACTATGTTCTCGGTGACGATGGCGCCATCAGCTTTGTCGACGGAGTCCCCGTCACGTCGACGCTGTCGCCATCGGTGATGGATGGTAACGACCACGTGACAACAGGTGCGGGTCGAGACATTGTCTATACCGGAAACCGTGACAATACCGTCCTTGCTGGATCTGGTGACGATGATGTGATCGGCGGCAATGGCATCGATGTCATCGACGGACAGGATGGCAACGATTGGCTGGTTGGGTTGCTGGGCAGTGACGATATCAAAGGCGGCAAAGGCGAGGATGTCATCTTTGGGGGACTCGCTCTGGGGACGCGAGCTGACTACGACAGCCAAGACGATTTCACTGTGCCCGCGGAAGTCTTAGCGGTTCAAGACCGCTATTCAACCGACAGTTTCATCGGTGTGACCGACAACAGCATTAGCGAGTTCGGCCGGCCGGATAACAGTGCAAGCGGAAACAACGACAATTATCAGTTCACGACTTTGATCACGCCGATCATTGTGGCGGGCGTTTCGATTGATGGTACTGCTGGTGATGGTCGCGATCGACTCGATGGTGGCGACGACAACGACGTCATCTTTGGCGGTGCTGATGCTGACGAATTGCAAGGCGGTGAGGGTATTGACTACCTCGACGGCGGTGCAGGCTTGGACATCGCTGATGGCGGCGATGGTGACGACATCGTACGGGGCGGCGAAGGCGGTGATGAACTACTCGGCGGCATAGGTATCGACCAGCTTATTGGCGATGGTGGCGATGACGAGCTGCGTGGCGAAGCCGGGAATGCTGAGCTGCAAGCAGGGCAAAGACTCTTTGGCGGACCGGGGCGCGACCGCCTGTACGCCTATTCCGATAGCACGACGGTCGCCAACGTCGCTGGCGATCAACTCTTTGGTGATTCCGGTGGTGATTTCCTGTACGGCAATGTGCGTGTCGAAGTCTTGGTGGGCGGTAGCGGAAACGATTTCATTAGCGGTGATCTGTACGCTGGGCCCGACACCACCAACAAACGAACGAACGCGGATTCATCTGGTGCAAACGACATTCTGCTAGGCGGTGGCGGTGAAGACCAACTGTTTGGCGGTGGCGGAAACGATGAGATCTGGGGTGGTGCCGGTACCGACTACATCCATGGTCAAGGCGGCAGTGACACACAATATGGTGGCAGCGGAATCGACCGGTTCGTGCTGCCAACGATCAATCCAGCTATCGATACGATCAATGGTCACTATGGCAATGAAGTAGAAGGCGACGTAGAAGACGACAACGCAACAGATATTCTGACGATTGACGGGACTACCAGGGACGACACGATCCTGATCGGTCGCCAAGCGGATCAATCGGATGACCAAGCGACGGTGCGATACAACAATGTTCCGATCTCCGTCAACATGCTGGAGAACGGAAACCTGTTGGTCGAACAATTCCGGATCGCAGGTTTGGCAGGCGACGATACGATCGGTTTCTACACGGATCTGGCCGTGCAGTCGGGAGCCATTGCCGAAGTCGCCGGGCTCAATACGATCGACCTGTCCGCGTTGTCCGATCGTAGCAACGATTTCGTTGGTGTATTCGACGGCAACAGTGGCAACGACATTCTCATCGGATCCGACGGACGCGATCGGCTCGATGGCGGCATCGGAAGCGATACCGTGTTCGGCTTCGGTGGCAGTGACCGTCTGTGGGGCGATGGTGGCGGTGGTCTCTCAAGTGACACCGACACCCTATTTGCCGGACAGGGCGATGACGATCTGATTGGCGGCCAAGGTAAGAACAATCTGTATGCATGGACCTTTGATCCGACCCGAACCGTGACGCAGCTGGGGTTCAGTGACGGGCAAACCGTGGTTGCTGGACAAATCATGACCGCATCAAATTTGACGCCGGTCAATGGCCAACTGTTGTTGGATGCTGTTTTTGACTTGGCGATTGATGGAGGCCAAGAAACACGCGTCTTTTTGCAACGTGAATCAACCACGACTCCGCCAAACCAAAGTCGATCGGATCTTGCCGCCGATCTTCAAGCCGCGATCGATGCCGCGGGAATCAGCGGTGTGACCGTTGGTGTGATCGATGGTGGTAGTGACGACGGAAAGCTGACGTTGTCTCACGCATCTGGCGGTTTGACGATCAGCCGGCCTGGTTTCGGCGTCTACGTTGATGCAATGGGCGGCTTGACCGTCGACGATTTTGATTTGAATGACAATGGTTTGTTGGATTCAGACGAACTCAGTCCGATGGGCCCCTATCGACTGGCGTACGACCAAGAAGTCACGGGTTTGAATCGGTTGCTTGGCAGCCAACGAAACGACAATCTGTATGGCGGGACGACACTGGATTTCATGTACGGAAACGGTGGTGACGACACGTTGTTCCGCGCTGATGGAACCACGTTTGAATCGGCTGATGAAGGCGTCGCCGGCGACGAGTGGAAAGACTATGCGCGGGAATCAGATCAAGTCTGGTACGTGGGCGGATCGAATGCCTCCGACCAAATCAACATCGATTTTGTGACCGAGCCCGGATTGTTGTCCGATCATCACTTGATCACACGTTTGACGGAGAATAACGGGAATTTTAGCTTCAGCGCTCAGGTGAAACTAGATTTCACCGCCACCAACGGCGCTGGCAACGCGGTCTGGAGTGCGAATGATTTGCAATTTAGCCTGGACGACCTCAACGCTGCCAATGATGAAACACGTGGAGACGAGCTGTCCGCGATTGCAACATCGCAGATTGTCGAATCGGATCTGCTGGCTAGCATCCTGCCACCAGAGGCTGATTTCTTGGTCATTTTGGTGGACGCACTCGATGGTAATGACCGCATCACGGTCGGCCCGACCGTTCAGAAAACCGTTTGGATCGACGCCGGTGCCGGCGACGACGTCGTCGACATTCGTAGTGGCAATGCGATTTTGGTCGATCGTGCGGAGAGCTCAATAGGAACATCGGGGCTGGCAAGTCGCAACGACATTCCGGAACAAGCATTCGAGCTGTTCGCCGATAGCGATGGTGTAGCCAAAACGTTTGGCGGCACGGCGGTCGAAGACGACTTAGTTACGTTCACCGGGCTTTCCATTGACAATCCCGAAGACGTCGATTGGTATCAATTTCAACCTGTCTCCGAAACGATCGCCTCGACCGAAACGGCGTTTGCACCTGGGTCACCGGCTGCCGGATGGCAGTTTCTTTGGAACCCACCAAGCGGTTGGGACGCGGCCGGAAATAGCGGCGACGGTTCGACTGGACCGGTCGGGGATCCCGCGAACTATGAACCGTTGATCTATTCCCCTGTCGGCAATTCCTACACAGTCGACGGTGACAACGACAATGCGAATAATTTGCCAGGTGGATTCCTGCGAATCGCCCCCAATTTCCAACACCCTGGTTCCGGTTCGAACAGTCTGGACGGTGTCGGAAATACTGTCGATCGCTCTGTCATCTGGGCCTACACGATTCAGGAAGACGGTCGCTATTCGATTCCCGAAGGAGCGGTCACGCGAAATGGAGAGTTCGGAAACGGACACCGCGTTATCGTCCATGTCGACAGCGAAACGCCGCTTTTGGACGCGGCGTTGCCAGGGGCGACCGCTGGGGATGTCTCTCCATTCTCGCTAGATCTGGGATCACTCAATGCGGGGCAAACCGTTTATGTGGTGATCAGCCCGAATGGAAATGGCGGCGATGATTCCTTCAAGTTGGATTTCAACATTGCGAAGACTTCGAACGTCGAGCTGAAGAGCGGATCACCGATCGACGAACTTGGTTTGGCAATTTTCCCAGTCGGTTCGGACACCACCGATGAAACGAATCAAATCAACTCCGCCAGCTTTCAGACGAGCGGTGACCAATCATCGATCTCAATTGCGGGACTTGATACGCAGCAGAAGTACTGGTTGCGAGTCGACAGTCCAAATGTTGTTCCGACGCTGTACGACCTGCGATTCAATTTAGATGGAGCCAGCCTGGAGACGTTGACGTCAGAGCAGCTTGCAGAGAAAGACTTATCGGTCAAAATGTCACTGCGTGAGGACGTTATCCGTCGCGACGTGATCTTGGGCGGCGCGGGCAACGACATCCTGCGTGGTGGCGCGGGCGAAGATTGGATCTTTGGGAATGACGGGAACGATGTTCTGGTGGGCGGCGCCGACCGCAATGCAAGCGACCTGCTATTCGGCGGACCGGGGGACGACACGTTCCAAATCATCACGGATGACTTACCGCTATTGGGCAATCAAGCTGCCACGAATTTTGATCCTGCGACCAAAACGTTCATTCCGACTTACAGCGAACAGTTGATTGGCGGCGAAGGCACCGACCGCATTCTGTATCTGGGTGGCGACACCGATCGCCGCGGCATGGATGTGCCCGACTACGTCTCAATGCGATACAACACCGGATTGCATCGCTATGAATTCACAAGTCTGGTGTGGGACATTGGGCTGCAAGAGTACCGATATGACGATGTGAACGACGACGGAGATCAAGACGCTGGTGAAGACTTCGTGCAAAAATTCACGTTCTTCCAAACTCGCGGGGACATTGAATCATTCACCATCGACACAGGGGCCGGCGACGACGTGGTTCGCTTGGACAGTGAATTCCAATTTCTGCCATTGACCGGCGATCCATTCACGACCGACACGACGAACGCCGGCCTGTACGAAGAATGGGGTTTGGACCGAGGTGATGCGGAACAGGGTGCCGATCTACCGATCACGATTCTTGGTGGTGCGGGCGATGACTTCTTGTTTGGTTCCCCCAGCAACGACACGATTGTTGGTGGTTTGGGCGACGATTTGATCGTCGGTGGACTTGGCAACGACAATCTGGATGGCGACGGTGGCGAAGACACGATCTTTGGCAATCAATTGGATGTCAGTGTCGCCGCTGATCCCTATCCGTATTTCCCACCGAAGCCACAGTTCTTCGAATTCTTTAACTTCGATCCAGAATTGCACCAGCCAATTTTGGCGACTCCGTTTTCTGCCCAATTCGTAGAAACGCGCACGGGCATCGATTTGAACGCGGGCGTACCTGCCGGCGCGATTGTGCATTACTCGTTCAATGACCCGACCGATTTGGGCAATGACAATTCTGGCGTTGGAAATGACGCCGGCCTCCTGACTGGAATCACCACCGTTGCTGCGGGGGCGTTTGGCGGCGCGGTTGCATTCACGGATCAATCGTCGCGGATTCTCGTTGGCGCGTCCGGTGTCGACGCGGGTAGCGAATGGACCGCGTCTGCGTGGTTCAAGAACGCGATTGATAGCGGTGACTGGAATACCTTGTTCCGTGATCAATCAAATGCAACCAATGTTGGTGTTCGTGCCGGAGGTTCGAACCTTGGTGTCTGGAACAGTGGCTTCGGAGATAGCGGGTACGATGTTGATCTGGTTGACTTGAGTGACGAGTGGCACCAATTGACCGCGGTTGGCAGCGGTGGTGAAACGAAGCTCTTTATCGACGGGCAACTTGTTGGTGTAAGTGATCGCCAGGCTGGAAGCGTCTTCAGCGTGCTTGGCAATCACGAATCAGCGTCCGAGCAATTCGCCGAGCAACTAGACGAAGTCTACATCTACGACCGGGCACTCAGCGACAGCGAAGTTCAGCGGTTGTACGACAATGTCGACATCCCGATTGGGAGCATTGACGACGTTGGGTTTGGGCTACAAGGTTCTGAGAATGATCGGATCAACAGTCTTGATTCGTACGGCGACATCAACGGGGACGGTTTTGAGGACTTCATTACACGTGGAACCAGCAAGAGCTACGTGCTTTTAGGTCCGGTTGAGTTGACCGACATGGAAGACATCGAGACCTTTGCAGAAGTTGTCATTGATCACGAGACACTTGGGCGACCGGTTGAGGGCATTGGAGATATCAATGCCGACGGAATTTTAGACTTCGCGTTTCTCACCAGCGATGCGGACAACATGACTGTACGAGTCCTATACGGTGACAGTGTTGTTACACAGCGCAACTGGAATGCTGACTACTGGTCGGCGGCTGCCGAAAAGCGAACGATTGTGCTACCGCACAATTTCCTTGGAACTGCTGACAGTATTAGCGACATTCACTTGGAGATGGTTTCATTCTTCGAAGAAGAAACATCGGGCGTGTTGCACTCCGATATTCTGATCAGTGCGGGGTCGACCAATGGCACGTTTCAAAATGCGGATGATTCATATCTGACTGGGCTTCTATTTAGTGGAAAGCAGCTTGACCTGGAACCAGATGGCGAATTTGGAATTGAAAACCGCAGTGGTGAAATCTTTCATACAAATGCGTCAAGCGACGCTTCGACCAAGGTTGTTCGTGATATCACGTCTGAAGGATCGATCCATCTGCTCACGACCGGATCCAGTGCTGTAATGAACGCGCGGGCGGACCAAAGTGGTGCAGCTACAGGCGTCCAAGTTCCCAGTCAGGCGATCCCAGGCATTACATCCAAATTCCAAATAACACTTGCTGGAGAAGACCCTCTCGCACTTGACATCACACCCAGTGTCAACATTCTGGGATCCGTACGTTTTGCGGAAATACAATCGCAAATCCGCGATGCAATCGAGGCGAATCCAGCGTTAAACGGCAGGATTATTGTCCAGGACTCCCCCAACAAAATTGTGTTAAACACATTCGAACGAGGCAACAATGCGCCGTCAATCACGTTGAGCGAGACCGTAACCTCTCAGCCGCTGGGATTTGATGAATTTTCCAACGTTGTATTTCCGAACGGCACGAACCGGTTTGTCGTGTCGTCACATCCGTTCGACTTAGGTCTTTTGTCAACCAATTTGGTAAGCACATTTGACGTCGATGTTTATGGTGGTCGCACTGTCACGGTTGACTTCAGAAATGCCACGAACAAACAAGACATCGCGAATCAAATTTTTGATCAGACAAATGTAGATAATGAAGGAATTCCAAGGCACGACAACCGAACTTGCAAAGACAGCGGTGTGGACCCGTGCGTCGAAGTCAGCTTCACCACTGACAACCGGATCATTCTCGCCAGAGGTGACTTTTTAGAACTATCAGGTTTTGAAAGCGTTTCCACTACTCCTCTTATCGGAGGTTTCTATGCTCAATACGGTGGGAGCAGTTCAACGCTGACCACCAACACTTTGCTCCGCAGAAGTGACTACCCAGGAGAAAGCGAGTCAGTGCAGTTCATTGTTGACAACCAATCGAATAGCTCTTTTACGCCAAGTTCTACTTTTGTGATTGGCGACATGAACGGTGATCAGATTTCAGAGTTCGCAAAGCGTTCTATCGATCGTTTAGACATCTACTTTGGCAGTAACTCGTTCGAGACTTCGTTGCCAACAGTTCCTGACCTAACGGTCATGGCTCTGGATGGGAAGATGCCACAAAGTAGTGTCGTTGGTGATTTTGATCTTGATGGTTTTGCCGACCTTGCCATTCAATCCAAGAATGGGACAGAAGGGTTCGATGTCACGATTTTCTTCGACATCAACAATCATATCCAAGAAAATGGCAATACCTTACACGCAAGCGAAGCCAACACAGAATTCCGCAGTTCTGAATTGATTGAAGACCTTGCAGGTCAACTTAGTTCCTTCGATCTTGACTCCGACGGAACAGATGACTTGATTTTTGGTACCGCAGACTCTGACAACAATGTTGACGGAGCCTTGGTCGTTCAGGGTGGACGGCTTTCTGTCGCGTATGGCACTGAGTCATTCGAAACGGTTGAGCTGCCCAAAACATTCGATGACCTGGAGAACTTCAACGTCTCCGGCAGCGGTTCGTTTGTCGTTGATCGCGGAACCGGACGAACGGAAGTCTTTGATGAGGGCGATGTGCCTTTTACAACCGACCCCGCAAGCAATGGCCGCTGGTTCCAGTTCACCACGCTGGGTGATGGCATCGAAGGCAACTTGATCAAATTTGGTGGCGATGTTCGCGCAGACTTGGTTGACTCGAACGGCAGAGTCCTTGAAAGCGGTCAGTCTGTATTGGACCTGCGAACGCTCATTTCCGGTACTTATTACTTACGTGTGGAGTCGATCCCTGGAATTCAAGACTGGGCATTCAGTCGTGACAGTTCGATTCATGGCTGGGAGATCATCAACGGAAATGTTCCCAATTCTGGCACTCTGGGACTGACCGCCGCGGACTCGTCGGATGACTTCGCTGCGAGTGCAGGGCACGCAAATTTCCTCGCGACATCACCGACGATTCGGTTCTCTGACGTTACCGTCGACGAAACAAACCTTTTGTCGTTGACTTTCGGGGGAGGCGATGTGAATGGGGCGGCTGGGGCGCAGACTCTGCCGACGACAACGCTCTACGAGAGTCGTAGCGATGTCATTTCGTACAACGGTGGAGATACCAACGAAGACGGTCACATTGCATTGGGTTTCTACAATGTCGAGACGGGACGCTATGATGGCTTTGCGTATTCAGAAGAAGCCATTTTCGCGAACAACTTTGTCACGATTGAATTCAGTAAGTCAGACTTGCGCGCGATCGGAGTCAACGCCACAAGCGGAGCTTATCGACTCGACTACTTTGACACCGATTCGGGTTCACAGGGCTGGCAGATTTTGAATCGAGTTGTTGTTGATGCGAGTGTCGCGCAAGAGTTTACAATTGAGTTCGATGCGCCCATTCGTGGTCAAGATCAGATCATTGAGACCGATGCCAGCCCTGATCGCGATGTGATTCGCGGTGGCGCTGGCGACGACGTTCTGGTTGGCAACCATGAACTTGATCGAATCTTTGGCGGAAGTGGATCAGATACGTTTACGGCCGAAGCTGTCGAAGTTCGCGATCGAGACTTAGCAGATGCAACGCTTGTGGCCGTACCAACGCCTCAGCAGATCGCAGAGAATGCCTTGCGTGAATTGGATCCGGTTGCGATCAGTGTGGACGCGGTTTTATCGCCCAGCGACATGGCATTAAATGCCGCGATCGCAACGCAACTGGGCTACCCAGTGGCGAACTCTGCCACAACCGGTCTACCGACGACTCAACGTGATATCCGTGTAAGCGAGCTGAACCAGTTGGTTTCGCTGACCGCCAACGCAAGCGAGATTGATGACACTGCGATTTCTAGGATCGCTGAATTTGAGAACTTGCGTTTTCTGGATCTTCGTGGCACGAGCATCAATCCGCTTTTGGAAAGCAATCAAGTAACGCTTGCCTCGTTGACCGACTTGGAAACGCTGTATTTGCCCATCGAAGGCCTGGCGGAAGACACAAATTTGATCGGCAACGAGGGCGACCAAATCGATGTGACACGCACTCGCACTTCGATCGATTTCGACGGTACTTCGTCCGTGTTGACAAGTAACAACTCGATTCAATCTCTACCGATTGGAGACAGTTCTTACACGCTGGCAGCATGGATCAAGCCGGATGATATGTCCAATTTGGGTGGGATCATTGGATGGGGGGATTACGCCGCATCGGGAAGCACCAATGCATTGCGTTTGAGCTCCAATGGCATTCGAAATGTTTGGACAAATGGCGGATTCCAGGTCGTTACAGGAGACCTGACGACCCAATGGCATCATGTAGCCGCGACCTACGATGGCACGACGGCGCGGATCTATCTTGACGGAGTATTGCAGGGTGCTCAGACACCATCTGTCGAGATCAACGTTGGTTCAACGTCAAACTTCGAGATTGGTCATTACGATCCAGGCACAGATCGCTTCTTTGACGGAAAGATTTCCGATGCCGGAGTTTGGAATCGGGCGCTTAGTCCCGCAGAGATCGAGACTGCAGTCGATTCGTCTTTGAAGCACATCACCGATGGTCAAGTTGCATTCTGGGAGTTCAACGAAGGTTCAGGTTCGAACGTTCAGTCATCTGGGCAAACGCCTGTCATCGCACTTGTGGGTTCCAACTTAGCGTGGGCAGCTGACACCGACACGGTTAGCCAAACGCTTGCTGACAATGGTGTCGTGTCTGTCGTCGTAGAAAACGTTGCCGTTCCGATCTTTGTCTCGAACGTTGATCCGAAAATCACAGTTCCAAGTGTTCTTGGCGGAATCACGGAAGGACAAACCATCGCAATTGGTCCAAATGTCGGTACCAGCGACCACACGCGCGGACTTTCGATTGATGGTTCACCTTTAGGCAACTTGGTCGTCACTGATTCCGGCTCGGAAGATGTTCCTGATCTGGTGGTGGCAGTTTCGGTCACCGATCCATCCGGTCAAACGACAAGCCTGATTCAGGGCTCAGCCAAGTTTTACGACGACGCTTTGGAGATTTCTAACAAAGCGTTAAATGGTGTGACGAATTTGACTACGACGTTCTGGTTAAAAACAACCAAGCAAACAGAACAAACGATTGTTAGCGGCATCAATGCCGATTCCGCCAGTGAGTTCTCTGTTAGCTTGATCGACAACACCAGCATTCGGCTCATAGCCAATGGACAGACGATCGATTGGACAGGTCTGCCGGATACAAGCGACGGAGCGTTTCATCATTTCGCAATCAGTCGCAATCTGGAGCTAAACGTTGCACAACTCTATGTCGATGGAGTTTTACAAGACGAAAAAGCCCTCACCAATCAATCACGACTACGGGTCGATTCGGGGGGACTATTGCTGGGCCAATCGCAGTCCTATCTGGGGGAGGACTCTGGCCGATTCAATCTTGAAAATAGCTTCGTTGGTTCACTCGACGATTTCACCATTTGGGATCGAGTCCTAACGAAAGATGAATTCGACTCTGTCCTCGCAGGTAAGGTTGACTCGGCGGATGCCAATCTGCGTCTGCATTTGTCGTTCGACGAAGGAGCGGGCGATCAGGTAGCGGATCGTGGACCGCTTGGCTTGGATGCGAAACTGGAATTCGATCCAGATCGACTTGCATTCAACGATAGCTTTGTCGAACTACCGCACAGCGTGCTGGATGGTGCCGACGATCTGACGGTTGCCTTTACATTCACGACGACATCTAGCGGCAATCAAACGATCATCAGTGGTGCCACGAGCGACAACGCTGACAACTTTTCCGTTTCACTTATCGGCTCCAACACCATTCGCTTGAGAGTGCTAGGGATGGAAGCGGAGTGGACCACAACGTTTAACGACGGGTACCCGCAAGTCGTCGCAATTACTCGTTCCGCCGATCATACCTATACGCTGTTCAAAGCAGACTTGGGCACGGCCTATCAACTCTTCCCAAGTGGCTCACGGACACTCAACACACCCGGCACAATCAGTGTTGATCCAGGTGGCCTGTTCCTCGGACAAGACCAAGATTCTGTTGGAGGTGGGTTTGACTCGAGCGAGTCGTTTAATGGCACGCTCACGGATTTAGTGATCTGGGACCGAAGTGTCGGATCCTTTGAAATTGACAACGCGTTGGGCTTCGGAAATCTCGATTTAGACGATTCTAGTCTTCGCCTGTTCTACGATTTTGAGGACGGAAAGTCGCTTCCACAGGATCAAAGCACTTATTTGCACCATGCGATTGCCAGTACCGCCGCACATGCCACAATTCTGAACCCGGATTCGCCTGTCCTCTCGTCGGATTCGCCATTCGAAACTCCATCACTGACCGTCGTTGACAACGGAACCTACACGCTGACGGTGACGGCAAGCGATGGTGATGGTGGGTTTGATGAATCCGTCACTGAGTTCGTGGTCGGCAATGTTGCGCCAGAGATTGGCGGGTTTGTGAATTTCCATCCGTCCAGCTCATTGGCGATCGGCGAACGGGTCGGTTTCGATGCAGAGGATGTGACCGATGCTGGAGTCTTGGACAAACAGTCGTACCTTTGGGAAGTTACGTCGAACAACGGCGAGACGTTCCTGAGTGGGGACAAAGATCAATTTGACTTCACGCCTAGCTACTCCGGTCGGTACACGATATCGCTGACGGTGACGGACAATGATGGCGATGCTTCGGTGCCGTACACACAAACATTCGATGTCGCACCGACAGCGGAGGTCTCGTCACCTTTGGGCGCCGTTGAGCACACGGTGGATTTCAGCGACAGCTGGCTCATTGCGGACCAACAAACCCTTGGCTCCGCCGAAGACTACACGCTGGCGATATCTCTACGGCTTGCCGAAGTTGAGAATCAGAGACTGTTTTCCACCTTAGACGCCGAGCTGATTGCAGTGATTCGCGATGCCAACACCATCGGATTCGTCTCGCAAGGGGTCGATGTCCAGTGGTCTGACCTGCCAGATCTAGATGATGGCGACTTTCATCACTTTACGTTCTTACGCGACATGGCAAATGGCAAGTTGGAACTCTTTTTGGATGGCGTCAGTTACGGAGAACGGACGGTATCAGGTCAATCCGCACTGAACGGTGCAGCACTCGTTGTTGGGACCCCCTTTACCGAACCCAGCGGAACCGTCTTTGGGGATCTGAGTC
>JBGCGI010000392.1:0-4526 GCA_045110715.1 Rubripirellula sp. | reverse complement strand
CCAGCCGAACGAAATTCTGTACGTCGTCGACACCAGGCAGGGAGAACACTTCGAGAAACTGTTTGCAGTCGCCGATCACTTCGGATTGCAAGACGTCAAGCTCGTGCACGTGAATTTCGGCACCGTGCTGGGCGAAGACGGAAAACCAATGAAGACCAGAAGCGGAACTTTGATTGGCCTTGAGGGCCTGCTTGACGATGCGGTCGCTCGAGCACGAGAAGTCGTCTGCGATCCGACCAGAATCAAGACGTTTGACCCGCCGATGGACGAGGCCGAGCAAGAGATGGTCGCAGAGGCAGTTGGAATCGGCGCCATCAAGTTTGCCGACTTGAGCCACCACCGATCCAGCGACTACAAATTCAGCCTGGAGAAGATGGTCGCCTTAGAGGGCAACACTTCAACCTGCGTACAGTACTCCTTTGCACGATCACAGAAAATCTTGGAGAAAGCAGAGAAGTGCGAATCGGACGTGATCAAGCTCGTTGAACAACACGGCCTGGAGTTCACCCATCCAGCGGAGCGACACCTCGCTTTGATGCTAATCAAGTTGGAGGAGGCCTTGTTGAGTGTCCACAACGATTATGGCCCAAATCAATTGGTTGACTATTTGCTCGATACATCAAAAGCGTACTCAAAATTTAACACCGAATGCCACGTGTTGAACGCGGAAACCGAAGCGATCCAAACCACCAGGCTGACTTTGGTCACCCTTTCTGGTCGTGTCATCCAGTTGGGACTTAGCCTGCTTGGTGTGGAGGTGGTCCCCCGAATGTAATGAATTTATGTGCATTCTCCCAAACCCTAATCCTCGACCTTTTTGGCGCAACTGATTGACAGTGACTCTAGAAGTTCTAGGTTACTGTTTCGGCAGCACTTGAAACACGATCAGTTGCCGTGGTTGGAGCGCAACAATCCACCACCGATCGTTGGAGAAGTTAAGTCTGCTCTGTTGTTAGAATTCCTGGAGTCCAAGCTCCAACACTAACAATGGCCGATATCTTATTGGCAAAGTATTTTGCCAACCACTTGCGTGATGATACGGGGCAATGTCGATAACGCTTAAGAGTTATTGGCTGTTGTTTCGATTTCCTCCGACCACTCCGTTGGCTCGAAAGGCAAGATCCGCAATGGCAAAGAAGAAACCCGTCAAGGTGAATAAGTCTCAAGAGATTCGAGACTACAAACGCAGCAACCCTTCGCAACGGCCGAAGCAAATCGCCACCGCGTTGAGCAAGAAAGGCATTGACGTTTCCGCTCAGTTTGTAAGCACGATTCTCTCGACTTCAAAAAAGAAGAAGACGATTCGCAAACCTGGACGCCCCAAGGGCACGACGAACGCCTCGCGCGCTCGCGGCACCAAAGGCCCTGGCCGTCCACCAAAAGCGAATGCAGCGCAGCAAGGGGTCTCGCTCGAGTCGCTTCTGAAGGTCAAAGAGATCGTCAGCGAAATGGGCGGGCTCGCCGAGGCCCGATCGGCTCTATCCGCACTCGAACAACTCATGGACTAGCCAGTCCGAGGCGAGCCTGGCACCACCCTGAACGCCGGCCTTCTGCCGAATGTTCCGGTTGTGGCGGCAGAATCTCCGCGCGGCAACGGTTTGAAACTTGCCGAATGCCAAACTTCGGCCGCAATAACCGCGTTTGCCTGTGTAGAATGGAGCGAGTTGACCACCGCTCCGATACTCTGATCGTGGCCTCAAACATCTTGGCAGGCAGCCAGAATGAGGTCACGCGAGCATTGTTCTACGACCTCTCTTCTTGTCATGCCCGATATCACTCCCGAGTACTTTGCGCAGCGGATCTCTGATCTGGGCCTCGCCGAAAGCCGCGCCGTTGAACAGGCGATCGGTGATCTTGGAGTTGGTGACCACACTCTCCAAGACATGATCAAGCACATGCAGCGTTGTGGCTTGGTCACCACGCTGCAAACCGACAAGATCCTCAAGGGTGACCGATCCGGCTTCTTCTACGGCGATTTCAAAGTTCAGTACCTGATTGGTGCCGGTACGTTCGCTCGGGTTTTCCGAGCAGAGAAGAACGGCGAGGTCTTTGCTGTGAAGGTTCTTCGCAAGCGATTTCGCGATGAAATCAAAGAGATGGAACAGTTCCTTCGCGAAGGACGCATGGGACTCAAGCTCCGCCATCCCAACATTGTAGATATCCTGGAGGTCGTTCCCGACACAAGGAATCCGTTCTTGGTGATGGAGTTTGTCGAAGGCCAAACCCTGCGTGAACTGGTGAAGCGGCGCGGTAAGCTACCTGCAGATTTGGCGCTGCGGTTGATGTACGAGATCGCCTCGGGACTCGCCTATTCCTCTTCGCTCGGAATTGCTCACCGCGACCTCAAGTTGTCCAACGTGCTGATTTCTTCCGATGGCAAGGCAAAGCTGGTGGACTTTGGTCTGGCCGCTCTTTCCGATCGAAACAACCCCGAGAAGATGGCCGATAGCCCGAACGCTCGAGCGATCGACTATGCGGCCCTGGAACGGGGAACCGGAGTTCGCAAGGACGACCCTCGAAGTGACGTCTACTTCGCTGGTAACATGCTCTATCACATGCTGGCCGGCACACCAGCCCTGACCGAGACTCGCGATCGCCTAGCTCGCTTGAATGTCTCACGTTTCCAAGACATCGTCCCGCTGCACGAGCGAGTCCCCGACGTTCCCGGTGTCGCCAATCACGTCGTCCAACGGGCGATGGCATTCAATCCTGACGAGCGTCTTCAATCTGCCGCCGCCTTGCAGGCAGAAGTCAAGAAGGCGATCGATATCCTAGAGAGAGGGGAGCGACCGGCGCGTCGTGACGGTAACGATGGGGCAAGCGAACATCACGACGACGACGATATCCCGACCAACGAGGGCGAAGGATACATTGTGATGCTGATCGAGTCGAAAGCGAACCTGCAGAACGCAGTTCGAGAACGATTGAAGTCACGTGGATACCGCGTTCTCGTGATCTCCGACCCAAACCGAGCGTTAGCCCGTTTCACGCTCGAAGACGATCCACCAGCAGACTGTGTGGTGTTCGGTGCGGCCGAACTGGGCAACCTGGCCCTCGAGGCTTACAACAAATTCGCCGCAGACGAGCACACCTGCCAAATCCCCTCAATCTTGCTTGTGGACCGTCGCCAGACCCACGTGATCGATGGTGCCCGACGCGGCAGCAATCGAAAACTACTGGCTCTCCCGCTGAAAGTTCGCGAACTACGAGGGGCGCTGATACAGCTTCTCTCCGGCGTCGAGCGGCGTCCTTTAGGCACCTACTAGGCCTCGACTCCAGCCACCTGCTGCGAACCTCGCAAAATCTTTCAATCTCTGATCAAGAGATCGCTCCGTTCTGACGATAAGATCCGCATATCCGCTAAACGCGTCAGACCCGAGAAAACTGCCGATCTTGACTCTTCGGCATTCTTTCTCTAATTTGCGCACTCAACGGCGACGTGGCCAAGTGGCTAAGGCGAAGGATTGCAAATCCTTTATTCGTGGGTTCGAATCCCACCGTCGCCTCTTCTAAAACACCGTGTTTTACGGTGTCAAATGGTCCCGAGGCGTCTCTTGCTTCGATCGGAAAATTGGCCGAAATGTGGTAGCCTACCACCATACAGATCTTTGACGGTCTTAGTGGTCGCGCCGCCTCGCTCAGTTCCTCGCAACTTCCCTCACGAAAGTTCCGAGTCCAATCAAATGAGCAAAGCTGGCACCCCAGACTACCGACTCCACGCAACCGGCCAAGCCACAGTGCGTCTGAGTGGTAAAGACATCTATCTTGGTAAGTACGGCACCGCCGCCAGTCGTGCCAAGTACGACGAAGTCGTACAAGAGTGGCTCGCGAACGGTCGCAGGCTCCCGGACGACAAGGGTGATTCTGTCGCAAAGATGCTGACGGCCTTCCTGAAGCATGCCAAGGCGTACTACAAGAAGAACGGTAAGCAAACAAACGAGTATCCGTCGATGAAGCGGATCGCTGCACTTGTCGGCAAGATGTTTGGTAAGACACCCGTCGAAAAGTTCGGCCCTCTGCGGTTCCAGGCTGTAAGAAAGGCCTGGATCGACAAGGGAAACTCGCTGCAAACGATCAACAAAGATGCCGGTCGACTGAAGTCTATTTTCAAGTGGGGTGTAGCAAACGAACTCTGTCCACCGCACGTATATCACGCAATCAAGGAAGTCGCTGGACTGAAGGCCGGTCGCGTCGTGGGCGTGAAAAAGTCACCGCCGATCACTATGCGAACGAATGGCATTCCGAAGCATCGAGTCATAAAAACGTCGATTCCCCAAGCCCGTCAGATGATCGATCATCATGATCGACTGCGCTTGCTGCAATTCGCTTTGCAGGTTGCCTATCTTTTGCTCAGAATCGAGCACGCGACGCCGCATCTTCTGCACCTGTAGCTGCATCGCTTTTGTGTCGGCGGTCAATGAGCCAGCCACCTCAACGATTTTCTGGGGTGCCGCCCCTTCGAGCATCCTGCTGTTGATATCCAGTTTGTTGGCATAGGAATCACTGGCCTCCCTTTGGTCTTCTAT
>JBGCGI010000391.1:0-8452 GCA_045110715.1 Rubripirellula sp. | reverse complement strand
CTCCGGTGGTGAGTTGCCTGTTGATGCGCCCGAAGTCCATTTGACTCGCCGGGTCTATCGCAGCGGCGAAGGCGAATACCTAATTAACAACCAAGCGGTGCGGCTAAAGGATCTGAAAAACCTGATCCGTGGTACGGGCATTGGTATCGACGCCTATAGCCTGATCGAGCAGGGCAAGGTCGATAAAATGTTGAACGCCAACGCCAAGGACCGGCGGGCGATCTTCGAGGAGGCTGCCGGCATCAGCCGATTCAAAGCCAAGAAAGTCGAAGCCGAGCGGCGGTTGGCGAGAGTGCAATCGAACCTCACTCGTTTGGGCGACATCGTTGACGAAGTCGGCTCACGGTTGAAGAGTCTCCGCAGTCAAGCCAGCAAGGCCGAACGCTATCGGCAAGCTTCCGATCGACTAAAGGATCTTCGCACCCAAATCGCTTGGACGGATTGGCGCGCGATGTCCACTGAGTTGGAGTCGTCAGAATCCGAATTGGCATCCGCTCTGAAACGTCACACAGAGTTGGAAGAACTTCGTGACCAGATGACGCAAGAGCGGCAAGCTGCTGACCTACAGTTGCAGCAGATTGCAGACGAAGCGAGGCAAGTTGAAGAACAGCGAAGCGAGTGGCTACAGAAAATTGCAGAGTACGCTGGTCGTCGATCTGCCGATACCGCGGCGGTCGCCGATCTTCGCGGGACCGTTGCCAAAGCACTGCGACGTGTTCGACTGCTGCAGACACAAGCCGGCAGTGCGGCAGCAGAGCTTCGCAATGCCAACGAGCGGTTGGAAGCCTACGAAGCTGAGTTGGGCCAAGTCCAACTGCGAAGTGAACAGGCCGAGAAAGAACGCGACAAGATTCAGTTGGAGGTCAACGAGGTTCGTAAGCAGCGGGACCACGTTCAGCAGCAGCACTTGGCTGCGGTTCGCAGTGTCGCTGATCACGAATCCAATCGCCAACGGACCGAACAACGGGTGGCGGAAGCTGGTCGTATGCTGGCCAACTTAGCCAAGCGAATCGCAACCGCACGCGTTCAGTTGACCGATGCGACCTCCGAAGCAGAAGTCGCAGGCAATCGAGTGGAAGCACTCGATGGTGACATCACCGGCGTCGTCAAAGAGATTGAACTGGCCGATGCCAAGCTCCAAGAGAGTCGACGAACTCTGGAACGCCGACGCGAAGAAGTTTCGGCTTTGAAGATTCGTTTGCAAGGTGTGACCGAGCGGCAAAGCGTCCTGAATGATTTGCAACGCCGGCAAGACGGAATCTCTGGTGGCGTAAAAACGATTCTTGAACAGTTGCAAGATCGGGCGCAACCTCTCGCAGAACATGTTCATGGAATCGTGGCGGATTGCTTTGAGGTAGACGTCAAAGTTGCGCCGCTGATTGACGCAGCCTTGGGCGAACGGACACAGTACGTGATCGTCAGTGGCGGCGATTTGCAAGTTGCCATTCTGGACGGTGCACTCAAAATCAACAATCGCGTCGGTCTGATTCGTATCGACGAACTTCCGAAGCGACGGCCTGGCGATCGTATTCGGTTGGACGGGTTGAAGGGGGTGATCGGACGTGGCGATCGGATGCTGAAGTGCGATTCCCAATTCGAACCGCTGGCTCGTCACCTGCTCAGCAGCACCTGGCTGGTGGACTCGCTAGAAACCGCGTTGGGTTTACGGAAGCTCAGCGGCGCAGGATTGCGATTCGTCACCTCCTCAGGCGAGTTGCTGGAGAATGATGGATCAACCGTGATTGGGCCAGCAGCTGCCGCTGCTGGCTTGGTCAGTCGTAAGAGCGAGTTGAATGCGGCCGAGCAAGAGATCGGGCACTACAAGTTTCAGATTGGCGAAGTCGAGGCAGAGACAAAACGTTTGGCCGCGCGGGTCGACGAAGAAGCCGCCAGTTTGGGACGCGTTGAACTGCGGCATCGCAATTTGATCGCCGAACGGGCTGCCGCTGATGCAGAACGCCGGCACACGGATGAGCGTCTGCAATCGCAGCATGTGATCTGTAGCGAAATCAATGCGGAAATTGCTTCTAGCACCCAGCTGCGCGACACCGCTGCGAACGAAAATACAAAGCTCGCCACGTTGATCAGTTCCGGTGGGCAAGAAGTCGAGAGGCTGGAGTTGGAGGCCGCCGAAGCTGATGAAATGCTCTCGGAGTCGCAAACCGCCTTGCAGTCCGCGACCAGCGAAGTGATGGCAATCTCGGTGGATGTTGCTCGGGCCGAGCAGAAGTTTGAGGCACTGTCCGCCACGATGCAGCAACAGCGTCGTGACCAGGGGCAACGTGAGGCAGCCGTCGAAGAAGTACGTGAGCAAGCGGCTCAGGGGCGAGCTCGAATCGCAGAGCTGAACACGAGAGTTTTGGAAGCGACCAATCAGCTGGCATCACTGCAGTGGGATGCCGATCAGAGCTCCACCCAATTGAAGGCCTTGGCGGAAACGGCTGCCAATGTTCGAACAGAGAATCGCGACATCTTGAAGGCCAGCGAAGTCGCGATGAAGCAGGCTGCCAAGGCCAGCGAAGCGGTGCACGGGATCACGGCGCGCTTGGAGAATGTTAAGCTCCGCCGGGACACGCTCGCCGAGCGACTTTTGGAAGACTACGAAATCGATCTGCAAAACAGCGAGCCGCCCGAGGATTTTCAGGTTCCAGAAGATCGCGAATCCGTCGAAAGCGAGATCACCACCTTGCGTGGTCAGTTGCAAAAGACCAGCAGCGTGAACATGGAAGCACTCGAGGAGCTCGAGGGACTTCAATCTCGATATGACGAACTGCACGCACAATACCAAGATTTGACGGCCGCAAAGGATTCACTGCAACGCATCATCGGTCGTATCAACGCAGATAGTCGCCGATTGTTCTTGGACACGCTGGAAGCGATCAGGGTCAACTTCCAGTTGCTGTATCGGAAGTCGTTTGGTGGCGGGCATGCGGACTTGATTTTGGAAGACTCCGACGACCCACTGGAAGCGGGTGTCGAAATCGTTGCGACGCCGCCAGGCAAGCCTAGCTTTAGCAACTCGCTGCTGTCTGGTGGGGAAAAAGCGTTGACAGCGGTGGCTCTGCTGATGGCGATCTTCAAGTATCGGCCCAGCCCATTCTGTGTGCTTGACGAAGTTGACGCTCCGTTTGACGAGGCCAACATCGGCCGATTTGTGACCGTCCTGAGCGAATTCCTGGATCATTCCAAGTTCGTTGTTGTGACGCATAGTAAGAAAACAATGACAGCAGCGACGACGCTGTATGGCGTGACGATGCAAGAATCCGGCGTCAGCAAACAGGTCTCCATTCGCTTCGAAGACGTCAGCGAGAATGGCGAAATCAACGAAGACGAAGCGGCCTAAGTGACTGAGGCTTCCAGCCGCAGTTTTCATCATTTGCTGTGGCTTCCAGCGCTTCCAGGCTCAGTTTCGTCTTCATCATTTGCTGTGGCTTCCGGTGCTTCCAGGCTCAGGTTCGTCTTCATCATTTGCTGCGGCTTCCAGCGTTTCCAGGCTCAGGTTCGTCTTCATCATTTGCTGTGGCTGGAAGCCTCAGCCACTTAGGCGGCTCGTCTTGAGAGTACTGCCGATTCGATTTTCCCGATCGAGATTGATTGAATCTCTTGCTCGGTAGATTTTTGCTCGACGGGGAATTCCCATTGAAAGCCGAGCCATCGCCCCAGGAAAGTTCGCCGAACAAACACTTCGTAAGTGACCAACGATAGGAGCGTGGAGAGTGCGAAAGAGGCCACCGTTTTGATCAGTGGGCTCAGTTCGGGGAGCAGCCACTTCAGGTCGATGTGAATCAAACCCAAAATCGGATGGTGCACCAAGTAGACCCAGAAGGATGCGGCGGCAAGATACTGAACGGAAGTCGGGATCCGTTTGATACGAGCAACAGCGACTCCCAAAATCGTCAACGTCGTCAACAACGCGCTACCGGAAGTCAGCCCTGCGAGCGTGATGCCCGCCAGCTTGCCTTCTCCGCCTCCCACTTGCCACTGCCCCAGAAAGACCGTCGCAATCAACAACGCGATGGCGGGGCCAAGCAATCGACCCGCATGGGACTTGAGCCAGCTGATCGAACCATCGTGGGCGGCCAAGCACGAGCCGAAAGCAAAGAACATTCCACTGTAAATCCACTTGCTAGGGACTGGCAGAAAGGCGTGTTGAAATCCCCAAACCACTTCTGGGCGAACGTAGAGAGTGAGGGTGCCTGCCAGAAGAATCAAAGCCGTTGCCAATTTCGGCGTGATGCGAACGCGTTGAATGGCGGTGAATCGTTTTCGGATGCGATATGCGATCGCCAGTGAAACCACGTAGAGGAACAGGTACTGCAAGAACCAAAGATGACTCAGGCCCCAGAGATCACGATCGATTCCACCATCGAATTTCAAGCTCTTGAGCTTGACCGGTGCGATCAGTCCTTCGGTTACCCAGCCCAGTACCCAGCAATACAAGTCCAAGGGAAGAATCACGAGGATGCCAAAGAGTAGCGGCAGCAGCAAGCGTTTCGCGCGGCTCTTGATCAGCTTGATCTCGCCTCGCCGAGAAAGCGATTGCCAGGCAAAAAATCCCGCCATCACCAAGAACAGCGGCATGATGAAGACTTCGATGGACCAGAAGCAAAAGTCGACTGCAGGGCTGCTGGTATCTCTCATCGACCAAGCCAGGCCAGGCATCGGGCGAAGCAGGTAGGGAGCGCAGCTGTGGAGGAGAACGACGCCGAGAGCGGCAAAACCGCGGACGGCGTCCAGGCCCGCCAAGTTCGCTTTCGCGGGCGGGTCGGGAGGTGAGACTTCAGCTAGACGCGAGGCATCAGCTAGACGCAGCGGTAGAACATCCATAGTAGGAGCGTCTCTACCAAACCCGGTCCAACCTACGGAAGAGAGAAATCAGACCCGGTGAGCAACGCCGCTAGGGAGGTGAAGCAGCGTGGGCAACGAACTGGCCCTGAAACAATCGGGAGACACTACGCGGTTTTGCCCACGAATCGCGAGGCGAATGCGCCGATGCCAACAAACAGTGTCATCAGCAGCAGGCCGATCGAGCTAGCAATGACGTACTTGAACGACTTGCGTCCCTTGAACAATTCGTTCCACGCCAAGCGTTGATCAGGATCGATTCCTTGCAGGGAAGCCATGGAAACAGCCTCCCCTTGGTCGGGACCGGGACCGATTGCGGCGACGGTTGAAGAAAAGATTTTCGCATCATCGCTATGGCATTCTGTGCAACCGGCGACACCGAGGGACCAGCCCGCGGGCCGGACGTTGTGCGCCATTGGCCAACTGACCATCGCTGTCGCTTGGTCCTCATCTGTATCGATGGTTTGGAGCGAACCTTCTTCGGTTCCCCGCGCGTAGACGATGCCACTGGAGACGTAGACTGCTTGACTTCCTTCCCGTTCTTTCTCGATCGCCTCGAGAGCGGCACTGACTTTCTCGTTAAACGTTAGACGCCCTTTCTTGGCTTGCGCTTGAGCAACCTTCGCGGCCTCTTCCTCGGTCCATTCGTCTTGTTTGGTTTTCGCGCGTTCTTCGCCCAGCACTTCTTTCAAGTCACTGCTGCTCATTTTGGGTTGCAGTAACTCAGCGACGAAATCCTTGCGAACACGAAGTGCTTTTCGAGTCAGGTCGTACGACTGCTGTGGAGCAAGGGGTGTGACCTTGCCGTCCGCCATCGTTCCCCAGAACGCGGGCCACATGGTTCGATTCGGATAGACGCGGCCGTCGGCTTGCTTGCTGTAGACCGGACCCAGGATCGCTGGTAACTCGAGACCCGTTCGGTGCCCCTTGTCGCCCAAGCGATGCGCTAGGGAAGTCATGATCCTGACTGCTTCATCTCTGGGAACGGGACCTCCATGACATGCAGTGCACGATAGCTTCTCGAAGTGCAATGGAGGCAAGCCCGCGTGCAGTGGCTTGGGAGATCCCAGGCGACCGGCACGTGCCACCAGATCGCTGCTCGGTTGGTCGTCCGCACCATGATCGGTTCCCAAATGGCAACCAGAACAGGAGAGCGTTGCCACCTTCTGCTGGCTTGGATTTTCTTCACCATCGAAACCGCGCACGATGTGATGGTCGATGCCATTGCGATGACAGTCAGCGCAGGCCATGCCTGCCCGAAGGTGGACATCGTCGTCGTGAACCCAACTGGCGTCGATCCCCGAGTCGCTGACCGTTCGATTGCTATGGCATTGAAAGCACGCATTGTTAGAAGGCTGCCGGATCAAGTCCATGAAGACGCTGCCATCGGCGCCAAACCGTGATGAATCGTAGGTCACCTTCGGCAACTTTGCCTGCGTCGCTTCTTCTTTCGGATCCGAACCGTCTTTGATTCGAGAGACCTTGCCGTCCACCGCGCCCAAACGCAGCGCTGCAGTTGCCGCCCAAGCAAAGTTCTCTTCAGCGATTTGCTCGCGACGAAGATTGAAATCGTAGGCCCCGGAGACCGCGTGGCAGACCATGCAGTCGATCTCGAGCGAACCGCTCAGTGGCCAACGAGTTGGTTCGGCTGTCTCGGTGTCTTCACCAGCGTGCTGATTCGCGTCACCCATGCCGCCGCCAGGAGTGCGTCCACCAAATTGCTTGGTCATCTCGAAGGGAGTGATGCCGAGCTTGCTGGGGTTATAGGTGTGTTTCCAATCACGATAGGAAAGTGGCAGTTGCGTTCCCGTGCGAGGATCGGTCCACGTCCATGGTTCGGCTTGTCTGCCCGCAGCCGCATCCTGCTCAAACGCGTTGAAGTGCCAACCATGAGAGATCGTCTCATAGTCGTGGCAACGTCCGCATGTTTTTACCGAGGAGTACGGAGTCGTCGATTCTGGTGTGATTTTCCGATTGCTCGCATCGTAAAGGTCGATGTGGTGCACGTATCGCGCATCGCTATCGGTGTGGTAGCGATTGTCGGCAGCCAACATCGAGCTGGTGGCAACGGCTAGCAGGCCGAATGCCAGGCAACGGGCGACTGGCTGGCTGGGTGCGAGCGGATGACGAGCAAGGACCACAATTGAACTCACAGTATTTGAGATGCCTGGAATGATGCGTGGATTTGGTGTTTTTCGAAGCGAGAAGTTGGAATGAGAACGTCGCCCCATTCACTCGGTTGCGATTCGATACCATACTTTGACGGAAAATCATCAGTCTGACCACCGATTTACGGTTCACTACTAACACTTTTGGAGATGCGATCATGGGACGCTCGGGAATCATCACTTTCAAGGGGAATCCAATGACTTTGCTGGGCGAAGACGTCGCCGTTGGTTCCGAAGCTCCCGCTTTCCAGGTGCACTACGCCGACGCGGGAATCCAGACATTGACTTTGGATGACCTGAAAGGCAAAGCTTCGATCATCAGCATCGTGCCAAGCCTGGACACACCAACTTGCGCTGTTCAGACCAAGAACTTCAACCAGGAATTGGCGTCTTTGGGCGACAAGGTGAACGCTGTGACCGTCAGCCGCGACCTGCCGTTTGCTCAAGCACGTTTCTGCGGCGCGGAAGACATTCAGATGCGAACGGCCAGCGACTACCAAACACATGCCTTCGGCACGGACTACGGCGTCACCATCGACGAGCTGAAGTTGCTCACCCGAGCCGTCTTTGTGCTGGATGCGGAGGGCAAAGTCGCTTACAAAGAAATCGTTGCAGAAGTCACCGAGGAGCCTGATTACTCGGCTGCGATGGCTGCTTTGCGAATGCTCGTTTGAGCTCAGACTGATGATCGTTGTTGCTGCTTTGTATCGATTCGTGCCGCTGGATGATTTCATCCAGTTGCAGTCGCCGATCCAAGAGAAAATGTTGGCTTTCGGCGTTCGGGGCACGCTGTTGCTGGCCGACGAAGGCATCAATGGAACGGTGGCCGGATCGAGACGCGGCATCGACGATCTGCTGGCGTACTTGAAAAGCGATCCGCGATTGGCTGACCTGGAGGTCAAGGAGTCCACTTGCGATCAAATTCCGTTCAAGCGAACGCGAGTGAGATTGAAGAAAGAGATCGTGACCCTGGGCGTCGAGGGAATCGATCCGCTGGACTCGGTTGGCACTTATGTCTCACCGGAGGAGTGGAACGATTTGATCAACGATCCCGAGGTCACGGTGATCGATACTCGCAACGACTACGAAGTCGCGATTGGGACCTTCAAGGGGGCCATTAGTCCTGATACGCACACCTTTCGTGAGTTCCCGGAGTTTGTGGAGGAGAGTCTGGATCCGGCGAAGCACAAGAAGGTCGCGATGTTCTGCACGGGTGGCATTCGCTGTGAAAAGTCGACCGCTCTGCTCAAGCAAAAAGGTTTCGATCAGGTGTATCACCTGCGCGGAGGGATTCTGAAGTACTTGGAAGTCGTCCCTGAGGAGGAGTCTCAATGGGAAGGCGAGTGTTTCGTCTTTGACCGCCGGGTTTCAGTTGGTCAGGGGCTGAAAGTCAGTGGCCACGTGATGTGCTTTGCCTGTGGATGGCCGGTCACCCAGGA
>JBGCGI010000390.1:0-10952 GCA_045110715.1 Rubripirellula sp. | reverse complement strand
CGCATCGTCGATCGCCAGCCAGACAGTCACCGCTTTGGTGGGCGTCAATGGCCAGAAACTACAATCCTGGTGCCAATCAACGCTCTTGCCATCTCCGGGAAGCTTGCAGAAAAAGTGAGATCCCCAACCGATCACGTTCTCGCCCAGCAGATCGCTGACGTAGCCAACGATCTGAGGATTGGTCAGCATGTCCCACACGCGCGCATGCTTTAAATGTGCACTGCTGATCGAGTAGCTGTCTCCGCCTGCGGCCAGCGCGTCTGCTAACAGGCCGTCGAAGTACTCTCGAATGTCGACGATCTCCTCCCGATCGTACACGTCCAACGGCCCCAGATATCCATCACGATTCCAGCGCGCAATCTGCTCGGTCGCGAGATTCTTCGGTGAGTCACTGGCGGATGGAAAGAACTCGATTTGCCGCTCGACGCTGGCGATCGATTCACGATTCGGAATGATGTCAAAGTCGGTCTGCTGCATGAGATCGGTCTCTGGCAAGGGCTAAGGGAAGATCGGACGCACTTGAGGGCAACCACGAGAATCGGGACCTCTGTTCACAAATCTCGCCTTGCGTGAAACAGCGAGTTTTTCGTATCTACGAACACGGTGCTTGGCGGAAATTGTAGCTCCAACCCCCATTTCCGTCAGGGACATTGAAAGTCAAGGAGGACTTAGCATGCCAGAAAATCTAGGAACACAGCCAGCAATCGTGGAAAAACTAGCGACCAGTGACCCCGAGCAACAAGCAGATGTGTTGCGTAAGCTTTGCAATTTGGAATCGGTCCATGGGATCTGCTTACAAGTCATTGCTCTATCAAGAAGCCAGGATGATGACGTTCGGATGTGGTCGGCAGAAGCCCTGGAAACATCCATCCAGCCGACTTCGGCCGATATCCCAGGCTTGGTTCAGACGCTGAAAACGTCCGATGAGGCAGACGTCTGCTACTGGGCCGCCACCATGCTTGGGCGACTCGGAACAGAAGCAGCCAGCGCAAGTCAAGCTCTGGCTGCCTTTGCGGAAACGTCAGAACATCTAGCAGCTCGCGAACAGGCAGTCTGGGCGCTGTGCCAACTCGGCCCAGCGGCCAGCCATGCAATTCTGACGATGCAACGAATTGCGGAAGATGCGCCCGCTCGTTTGCACAGAATGGTGCAGCATGCGATCGAGAGACTGCAGGGCGAGAACGATCAAGGGATCGACGATAGCGCAGAGAAAGCAGCTTGAGCACACGATTGAATCACTCGATTCTTTCCGCTTGAAGTGAACGACATCCCCACGCGTCGGCAAGGAGGCCGAGATGGGTCTTATCTTTGGTCGCAAGAAGCGACGCAGTCGAAATACGTCGATCTCAAGCAATGTTCCGTTGCTTCGTTTCTTCGGTCCTGCCTTCACTGGGACGGGAATCCTGGGCGCGATCTTCATGGTGTTCACCGGTCGCATCGACCTCAGCTCACTTGATGTGCTGCGAGGCACGTTGGGGGTGACAGAGGAGTCGGCTACCGCTGACGTGCAGCCAGTCAATTTACAGATCGGTCAGAAGTCCAACGAAACGATTCGGGTCGCAACGTTCAACATTCAGATCTTCGGAAAGAAGAAGTCGTCCAACCCTCAGGTGATGGCGGTTTTGGCGAAAGTGATTTCTCAGTTTGATGTGGTCGCGATCCAAGAAGTCCGCGGTGGCGATGCGACGCCCGTGGGAGCTTTGATCGACCTCCTCAGGGCTTCTGGTGCCCAGTACTCGGCCACGATCAGCGAACCAATCGGTCGCACTTCACAAACAGAATCGTACGCCTTCGTTTGGGACGAAAGCCGAATTCAGCACGTTCCCAACAGCGCCTATCTGGTTCAAGATCCTGCAGATCGAATGCATCGCGAGCCCATGGTCGCCTCGTTCGAGGCGCGTGTCGGTGTCCCGGGCGCTAAGCGGCCCTTCCGTTTCACTCTGATCAATGCCCACACCTCGCCGTCGGAAGTCACTGCGTCGGCCATCGGTAACGAAATGAACGTCCTGGACGACGTGTTCGTGAGCGTAAGAAACTACGACTACGAAACCTCAGGCGAAGAAGACTGCATCATGCTGGGCGACTTGAACGTCGATACGAAGGGCCTCCGCGAGTTGGGCCAAATCCCGGGGGTGGAATCGATCGCGAAAGACATCAAGACGAACACGCGGCGATCGAAGACTTACGACCATATCCTCATCGATCGCATGATGACCCGAGAATTCACAGGGCGTTTCGGAGTGCTGGATTTGCAGCAAGCCTTTGGGCTGAGTGAAGAGCAGGCGATTCAGGTCAGCGATCACCAGCCGCTGTGGGCAGAGTTCAATGCCTACGAAATGCCTCGTTTCGATCCCGTTGCAACGGCTCCACAAACCATCCGTTAAGTCGCCTGACGAATCAGGTCGACTAAACTTCTTGCGGAGCGACCTTCAGTTCCGCGAGGCGACCGCTACTATCTCCGATCGACTCCGCTGGCGTTCCCATGATGTCCAGCATCGAGAGGAACAGATTCCCCATCGGTCGCTCGGTCTTGGTTTTGATGTGAAGGCCCGTCTCGACTTGGCCACCGCCGCTTCCGGCCAGCACAATCGGCAAGTTATCATGCCGATGCCGGTTTCCGTCGCTCAGGCCGCTGCCATACAGAATCATTGACTGATCCAGTAGCGTTCCACCAGCGTCTTCAACCGCGTCCATCTTCTGCAGGAAGTAGGCGAACTGTTCGACGAGGTACTGATCGATCTTCTGCAGTTTGGCCACCGTGTCCTTGCGCTCGCGATGATGACTCATGCCGTGGTGATCGTCGCTGATCCCAATCTCCGTGTATCGCCGGTTCCCACCAGCCCGGTCCAACATCAGAGTGGCCACTCGAGTGGTGTCGGTTTGAAAGCCAACAACCATCAGGTCGTACATCAGACGCACGTGTTCACGAAACGCCTCGACGCGACCGAAGGGGATCTCTAGATCGGGCATCGCCTTACGATCTTCCGCCTCTGCTCGCGCAATTCGGGTTTCAATCTCTCGAACGCTCGAAAAGTACTCATCCAGTTTGCGTTTATCCGTTTGGCCGACGCGTTTCATGATCCGCTCTGCATCGCCTTGGACCACATCCAGGATGCTTTGTCGCTCAAAGTTTCGCTGACGTTGGTCGCGATCTCCGTTACCAAACATTCGCTCGAACGCCATTCGCGGCGAAATCTCTTTCGGCATCGGCTGGGTTTCGTTTCGCCAGGAGATGTTCGAGGAATAAGCGCAGCTGTAGCCCGAATCACAACTGCCGGCGTTACGACTAGGGATCAAACCGAGCTCAATCGATGGCAAACGTGTCTTGCCAACCAGTTGTGTCGCTGCAACTTGATCGACCGAAATTCCCAGATGGATGTTGCTGCTGGTCTTCACAGGACGTGCAGCAGTCAGGTAGCTGCCAGCACAACGTGCGTGATCCCCAGCGCCATCCTTCCCACTGCGTCCGTTGTCATGCGCAAGCCCAGCAATCACATTCAACTTGGACTTCACAGGTTCGAGCGCCGCAAGCGTCTTCGACAACTCCCAGTCTTTTCCTTCACCCTTGGGGGTCCAGTCGGGCATGATTGCGCCGTTGGGGAAAAAGACGCATGCCATTCGTACCGGCGACTTCGTCTCTGCAGCGGCGAAAGCGCTGCGAGCCATGGGCGTCATCGCTTCCAACAACGGAAGCCCCAACGTCAGGCCTGCCCCGCGAAGCAACGTTCGTCGATCGACTTTGTGTTGTGAGTTTTGGTGTTTCATGATGGATCTCTCTCTCTACCAGCGACTTTCATCGCTGCTACTCTTTGGAAGGCCAATCGTAGTACTGAAACGGACGGCTTCGAATCACTTCCATGATCAAGTCGATCATTCTGTGATTCCGCTTCGATGTCTTTGCGATGATCTCGTCGACCGTGCATCGATCCGCCGGCGACAATCCGCGGCCAAGTGCAAACGTCAACAATCGCTCAACGAACGTTTTTGCAAACGCCGTTTGTTCTGATTTCCCCAAGGTCTCACTGAGCTCGCTCGCGCCATTGAATTTGCGCCCACCCGGAAGCTCTCCACTAGCATCGATTTTCAGTTTGCCCTCACGCTCGCGATAGCGTCCGATGGCATCGAATTGTTCCATCCCAAAGCCTAGCTGATCCATCACACGATGGCAGGCTGCACAGGATGGGTCCGCACGATGCAGCTCCAACTGCTCACGGAAGGAAGCATCCGCACTGGCAACTTCCGTTTCCTCGAGCTCAGGAACTCCTGGCGGCGGATCCGGCGGTGGCGTCCCAAGCACGTTTTCCAAGACCCACTTGCCGCGTTTGACCGGCGAAGTGCGAACGGGACTGCTGGTCAGCGTCAACACGCTGGCATGAGAAAGAATTCCACGACGGGGCGTATCATGCAAAGACACTTTCTGGAATTCATCTGACTTGATGCCGGTCAGCCCATAGTGCTTGCCCAACTCTTGATTCACGAAGGTGAAATCACTGGTCAGCATTTCAACGACAGGTCGATCATGACGCATCATGTGAAGAAACAACATCTCCGTCTCGCGCAACATGGCGTCACGTAGCGTGGGAGTGAACGCTTTGAATTTCTTCGCATCGGCCTCGTGCTCGGACAAGTTTCTCAAGCCAAGCCACTGTGCGGCAAACTGATCGGCCATCGCATCGCCCTTCGGGTCAGCGATCATGCGACGTACTTGCTGCTCCAACTGCTTGTCTTTCAAACGACCGCTTTTTGCCTCGCTCAGCAAGCGATCATCCGGAGTACTGCTCCAAAGGAAATACGAAAGTCGGCTTGCCAATTGATGTTGGGTTAGCCTCACGCTGCCATCTTCTTCTGGCTTCATGTCATCGGGTGGTGTTTCCACACGGAACAAGAAGCGTGGAGATACCAGCACAGCGCTGACTGCGATTTGTATGCCCCGGTAATAGCTCTCCCCTCGCTTGGTCGCCTGTTCGACGAGTTCAAGGTAGGGTTTGATTTCTTCGTCAGTCACTGGTTCGCGGAAAGCTCGCTCCATCAATGGACGCAGGCATTCTTTCGCAGCGGATTCCACTTCGTACCAACGTCCGTCTTTTCTCTTGGCCGTCCGACGAAGGATTTTCCATTGGCTGGGCGGGAACGCTTCGTCCGGTTGTTTGCTGGGACCACGGACATGAATTTGGCGAATCATGAACGGGTGCTTGGACTCATCGACACCATTGCTCGGTTTCAGTGGTTGCTGCTGTCGTTTCGCAGCAACTGCCACGATCCGCGAGTCCAGTTTTGCAAAGAACTCACTATGTGATTTGCCGACTTCAAGCTCTCGTTCTTCTTCGAGCGGTTCCACATAGAATCGATGCTTGCCGGGCTTGAGTTGCAGCTTGAACTCAAAGTTTTTGCTAGACCCACTGCCGCCATAGTAAGGCAACTCATCTTTGCCAAGCAGCAGTCCGGATCGATTGTAAATCGCAACGGTTTGCTTCTTGTTCTTCTTCTCCGACGTCCCGCCGGAAATGCGAATTCGGTATTCGCCCGGCACTTGAATTTCAAAGTCGGCCCACACGAAAGCTTCTTTATCAAGGAAGCGACCGTTAAAACGCCCCGTCTGGGTAGCGCCGTGCAGCATCAATTGATCGCTGGCACGCTCGTCGTCCAGATATGGAAGCTTGTCGGGATCAACCACGACCTTGGCAGCAATCTCTTCGGCGGCTGACAGGTATTTTTCGATCAGCATTGTCGACAACGAAAGCACGTCGCTGTTGTTGTCGAAGCCGGCGCCAACTTCATCGGAAGGGAAACCGCTGGCAGGCTCCAAGTCCATTCCAAACAGGTCGCGAACTGAATTATTGTACTCAGCGCGGTTCAGTCGTCGCGCGGTCACCTTGCCGGGACGCGGGCGAAGATCGCAGGCAACGGCAAACAGTGTTCGATCGAGCGCCGAGACCAACTGCTTGCGCTCTTGATCGGTCGGGAGATCCGAATCCTCTGGTGGCATCGCACCAAAGCGAACCATTTCCAAAACACGTTGCATCGAATTGTTGCCGCCGTCCATTCCTTCTAAGGTTCGGAAAGCAGTCAGGTCCAGTTCGGCTTCGGAGTTGTCTTCGTTGTGACAGTCGAGGCAAAATCTCTGCAACAGCGGCCAGCCAGACTCAGCCCAATGCTTGGCAGCTTTCGATGAGACTTCCTCCGCAGCCGGATTCTCAGCCCAACTTGGTGTGCATGACGCAAAGACAAATGCAAGACTTGCCCACACGTGAATCCAAATGATGATCGGCTTGACCAACGGGACGCAGTGAGTTTGTGGAACGGGCGCGAACCAGCACGAGCTGCCGATTCTGGTGGGAGGTGGGATTCAAGCAGGTTGAATGAAGGCGGGACCTCCATTGTGATGGAAAAGCGGGATCCTTGCTAGTGAAAACCCCTGCGTTGGCGGTAAGTGTTTTGCAGTAAACGGTTTAGGTGGTCCGCGCATGCGGTATAACCGCGATGTCTGCCACTCCACAACGAGAATCGATCGCCTCTATTTCAGCCCTCACCGGGGGAGAGCGCCCGTTGCGAAACCTCCTTATTCAACGAGAACAGCAGAAAAGCGGTCAGGGCAATCGCGGCGAGCGCGCTTTGAGGCGTCCAGCATAGGAAGATTCCCATCATCACCTTGTCAAACTCCATCTCCATGCGGGTCCCAACCGCGATGGCCGCGGCGATCAACGCGAGTGTTGTTGGGATGATGATGACAACGCGACGCTGCCAGCTCAATCGCTTGGGCAGCATCGCCAGTGCTACCAAACCGGTCGGGCCCAACAGGTAGATCGCAATCAACGTCTCCGGGCGCGCGGCAAAATTTCGAGCGATGGCTGCGATCAACGCGATGAAGGCTGTCCCGACCAGCATTCCCTGGAGCGAAAACTGAACTGGAGGGGGCTCGCGCCTGGTGGACTCGGATTGCAAATGATGGATCAGACCGTTCAGGAAGTCGGTTCGCGATGCGGTGATCCAACCCACGACCGCACCTACCATCGCCGCGGCCAGGATGTTCAACCCAAGCCTGGGATAATCCACGAACATGCCGCCGTAAGTATTGCCTGCCTCCCAAACTTTTAACGGAAAGCCAACTGACTCCTGCAATGACTTTGGCTTTCCAATCAGGCTGCTCCAGTCCGCCGAGCGAAAGAAGTAAGAGATCGCGTTGATGGAGGCCATCACCAGCATTCCAACGGCTGTGCCGCGAACAAACCAACGTGTTCTCGAGTCAGCAACAAAGCTGACGTCATCCTGAGTTTCCATTTCGTACGAGTCACTCATCAGTCACCTCGCGCCATGGCTGAAAGGAAAAGAGGTCAAGTCAAGGCAGCCAACTCAACAAGACCTCTCCATTGTACGCGGCGCCAAGAAGAGAGTCCAATTCGCTAGAATCAAAAGGACAAAGAGAGTAGAACAATTGTCCCAATTGTTTATTCGGCCGGCTCGCCTCGCGAGCGGAAAACCACTGAGACAACTTTTCCACACTGAAGCAACGCGACCTCACGCCAATGCCTGAAATCCGAGACGTGCTCGTCAACTGCGAACTACTCGAAGTGTTTTGCGTCTTACTACCTGGCGTTGAGGAGACGAGCGTCCGCGCATCTCTTCAAAACACGCTTGTCAGCTCACAAGCCAATGCGGCACGGATGATGCAGTGTTGGACACGACACTGCCCAGGCAATGTCGAAGAAGGGATGTTCGATACATCCGTAGATCAAGTGACACTGCATGCCGAGATCCTGACGGTCGACCCGCTCGCCACGACGCAATCGGTCTTAGCCTGTCTCGATCCATGCGTTATTCAAGACACGCTGAACATTGTCCGTCGCTACACACAAGCTTGATGTTTGCGGTCGGTCGGATCAGGGAGCGTTGGGCTGCTTCTTCGCTTCCTGGAAGGTCCGCTCGACTTCTTCATAGTTGGCCAGCATCGATTCCAGCTGGCTTCGGAGCTTCTCCAGGTCGCGACCGTTGTCGACCGACTCCTCCAAGATCGGCCTCAGCCATTCTTGCATCAAATGGAACTGACCTTTGACCAAGTCAGCCATCACGCGAGGAACCTTGTGTTGCACCAGTACGCGTTGCTCGGGCGGCTTGAGCGCTTGCTGCTCGCTGATGCGTTCCAAGTGTTTTCCTGTCGTTTCCAGCGTGGCGGCCAACTGCGTTCCGGCGGCACTCAGGCTCTGGCGAACCGTATCAATTCGGGCGTCCATTCGTTCTTCCGCACCGTCGTTGCCCACAGCAATCGCTTTGGAAATCACCTGGCGAATTGACTCCAGACCATCACGCATCGAGGCCAACTGCCGCATCAATTGTCCCGCCTGGTCTTCGCTGTCCAGCCCGCTCATGCGCACGCTTTCGACAAACGCGTATTTGATTCCATCCCAACGCTCTTTCTCTTCGGGCGTCAGAATGCCCATCAGTTCTTTGAACTTCAACACGTTGGCTTCGTTGTCAGTCGTCAAGGTCTGAGCGTCCTGTTCATAAGTGCTGACGATCAGACTCTGCAGTTCTGCATCATTCATGACCGCAGCAACGCGTTCTGCCATCCGGTTCATGTTTCGATAGCTACCCTGCAACTTGAAAGGAGGTTCGGTCCGGTACGAATCGGCTTGAGCGGCACTGCGAATGTAGGCGCGATTGACTTTCAGAACGACATCACGGACGCGAAGAAGTTTTCGCATCACTTCGTACATTTCGCGAACCTGATCCATCGACAAATTGCTTTGCAATTCGATTCCTTCTAGCGAGTCGCGACCAGCTGCCACGATCACTGCGCGAGCGTCTTCGGGTGACGCGGTCCCCAGCGGTGCAAGTGTCGTGTTGCTTGTGAGGCAGTTCTCCAGGTAGCTCATCTCGAACGCTTCGGCTGAATCGCCAATGATTTCGCCCAAGTTGTAGACGTCAGCACGGTTGGAAAGCATGTCCGGCACTTGGAATCGATCGCCGCTCTCGGTGTAAGGGTTCCCCGCCATCACGACCGCGACACGACGACCGCGTAGATCGTAGGTGCGAGTCTTGCCATTGCGGACGCCTTCGATCTTTCTCGTTGCGTCACACAGCGAGATGAACTTCTGCAACAACTCAGGGTTTGTGTGCTGAATGTCGTCCAGGTACAGCATCACGTTGTCGCCCATTTCCAGCGCCAAATTCAAACGCTGAATCTCCTCACGAGCCGCCGCATTGGGTGCCTCGGCTGGATCCAGCGAAGTCACAGCATGACCAATCGCAGGCCCGTTGATTTTCATGAAGACGATGCCGAGACGGTTGGCAATGTATTCCATCAGCGTCGTCTTGCCGTAACCCGGTGGCGAGATCAGTAGTAACAGGCCCATTCGATCGGTGCGTTTGTCCTCTCCTGCGGCGCCCATCTGTTTCGCCAAATTGTCGCCAATCATCGGCAGGTAAACTTCGTCCAACAATCGATTGCGTACAAAGCTGGTCAGCACACGCGGCTTGAATTCTTCCAGCCGCATTTCCTCGCGAGCCTGATCGACGAGTTCTGACTTTGTCGAGTGCAGGCTTCGAAATCGCGGGACCACATCTTCACGATAAGCACGCACCCGGCGCAGCAACTCGTGGTAGTGCAGTGGCATGGCTCCGGACTTGATCCGCGAATGGCTGCCAGCGAGACCTTCTAGACGGAGCGCGATTTCTGCATTCTGGAGCTTCATGCCGCTGGGGCCGCCCGACATCAACACCCAGGCCAACTCGTCGCGATAGGCTTCGGCGGGATCGACTTCGCTGGGCTTTGCATGCGTCTTCAGGAATGCATCACACCAGTTGCGGGCCAAAATGAAACCTCGGACCGGATCGGACTCTGATTTCAACACATTGGAAAGCAGCTTTTCGCGATCAGAATCAGGAATCGACGCCGTGAACTCATCGTAGAGCTTGGCAACTCGACCACTGACGACGGTTTTCTTGGGCGCCACCGTCAGCTCATCGAACAGGTAATCGGCCATTCTCTGCGAAGTCATGTCAGCGTCAAACAAGGGCGACCAAACCGGCGCGCTTTCATTCGCCAGCTCAATCAAACGCCCGCGGAATTCCATCGCGGGCTGTGCATTTGGATAGGCTCCCGCCAGCTTCGCAAACCCGCCGATCCAATCGGTCATCGCCTTGCGGCGCTTGGCATCGAGCAGTTTCGTGAACCACAGCAGGGCGCCTGCTCGTACCGATGGCGAATGCGACAGCAGGCCAATCTGCGCGTCGATGTTCCTCAGTTCAGTCAGGATCGCCAACGCATCCTGGTCGTGAACGCCTTTGGCGTAGCCTTCCTCGAATCGCCCGCCCATCTGTTGCTGCACCCAGTCCGCGTCGATCGTTGCCGGTGGCTGATCCAATCCATGAAGGTGCTCAAACAAATCGACCGCCAAGTATTCGGCGCGATAGATGTTGCTGTCTTCGCTGATCAATTCCTGTGACCAGAGATCCTTCGCGCCGGCTAAATCCGCGTCGTTCATCGGCTCGAAGAACTGAGTCCCGGTCAAGTGCAAGCACATCTCGCCATCGCGCAGCACTGTGGTCAAATCCAGCGGTTGAGTGTTGACCGCGAAGCGTTTGGTTCCCAGTCGAATCACGTCGCCGCCGTCCTCGTAAAGATCTTGGCGATCTTTCAATTGGCGAGTGCCGTCTTCGCGGATCGTCTTGAGACGGCTTTGCAGATCTTGGACGCGGATGGCATCGTCTAGTTCGCCCAACTGATCGATGATGTCTCGCACCTTCTCGACCATCAGATCGCCGGCAAAATACGCAGCGATTTCGTCGGTTGACTCCATTTTATTGACGCGAGAGTCGATGCCTTTCAGGATCCGACCCGCTGCCGAAGCGAGTGATTCCGCTCGTCGGTTGCGTTTTTCAACCAACTGAATCTTTCGTGATTCGAAGGCTGCGTAAACATCTTCACGTCGTTGTGCAAGCTGCACAATGAAGTC
>JBGCGI010000389.1:0-3933 GCA_045110715.1 Rubripirellula sp. | reverse complement strand
ACTTTCGGCCAAATTCTAACGAATTCAATCGCCAACTCAAACGAATCCCACGAATTCTCGCAGGCGGGCCAAGACGCGGAACTTGGCTTGGCGAATCGCTCCCGGCGTCATCCCCAATCGCTTCACGATCACTGGCGTGGGCACATCCTCGACCGCCGACAACCAAAACGCTTGCCAGGACTGCTCTTGGAAGTCATCCCGGATCAACTCAGCTGCGCGACGAATGACTTCCGCTTCGGCAGACAGACTTTCAGGACAAGCTTCGTCGTTGATCCAGTCTGGGATTTGAGCAAACAATCCGTTGGCATCCGATCCGCCAAGCGCGGAGGGCGATCGAGAACTCTTCTGAAAAAACCGGCTCAGTTCGTGACGGGTGATGGTCCACAGCCAGCCTCGAAAGCTATCGCCCTCTTGGCCGTAACTGAGCCCGCCGACTCCGCTCGATACCGCTCGAAAAACATCTTGAGTGATGTCCGAAGCGTCCGACTCCTGCAAGTCGGCTCGTCGGCACCAGGAATAGATCAAGGGAGTATAGAGATGAACGAAGCGTCCCCAGCTTTCCGCGTTGCCAGCTTTCATATCATCCAACATGCCAACGGAAGTGGCCCAACTGGATTGAGACGAATCGGGTTGGGAGAGATTCTCGGACGAGGTTGTTTGAATGGTACATACACCCATCAGCGGTAGACTAGTAGAAACCGCCTTGCAAGGCAAACACGGCCTCTGCCAAAATCCGCCACTCTGCCGCCAAAACCGGATGTCCCCCGACTGTCCCGGCAGTTCATCGGACTGCCAATTGACGTGGAGCGTTTTGGTCGCCTACCTCCGTTGGGGGCTCTTCTCATTTCGATAAACCACAAACGATTAGGTAAGACACGGGAGTTGTAGCAATCGCTTGTAGCGGAGCGTTTTCAACCTGGCGATCTGCTTTCGGCTATCCTAGAGAAAGTTGCCGAGAGCTGATGCGAGCAAGCGGATCTCAAACCGACCAGTCCTGCTTCTCCCTGCCCGATTTGATTCGATTCACGCCTGCTGATTTGCGAAGTCATGACAGACAGCGAAGACCCGAATGTCGCCATCATCAACACGGTGAGCAAGCCGATTGCGGAGGCGCACGCTCCCAAGCCGAGACGGAAACGTAAGAAGCATCGCAGTCGAGGCGTAAGAATCACGATTGTCGTCGCCAGGTTGATTGTGATTGGTTACACGACGATCTTGGTAACGCTCGTGTTCATGGAACCTCGACTGGTTTACCCAGGCGCTTTCTTCAAAGACGATCGATCTCGCGCCGAGAGCAATCCTGCGATCCAGTCAGTGACCTACCTCAGCACCGACAGCTTATCCTTGGAGGGACGCCTGCTGGAGCGTCCCCAAGCGGAACACGTGGTGCTGTTTTTCCATGGCAATGGGAACAAGGCGAAGTGGTCCGACAGATGGTTGCTACAACTTTCGGAAGCATTCAACGCGACCGTGATGGCAGCCGAGTACCGTGGCTACAACGACGATACAAAGCCGCATGAAAAGGGAGTCCTGGCGGACTGTTTTGCGGCCAGGGACTTCCTTTGCGATCGCTACAGCCTGACACCAAAGGACATCGTGCTGTACGGAAGATCGCTAGGTGGTGGTTGCGCTGTTGCGGTGGCCTCCCAAGGAGGAGCCAAGGCAATGGTCCTGGAGCGTACCTTTGACCGGCTGGTGAACGTGGCCGCCGGCAAGTATCCGTACATCCCAGTTCACTTCCTGATGAAGAATCGCTACGACTCGATTGCCAAGCTAAGCGTTTACAAAGCTCCCCTGGTCGTCCTGCACGGGACCACCGACAAGTTGATCCCAATCAAGCACAGCGAAGCGCTCTACAAGAAAGCACCTTCCGCAAAAAAACATTGGATCGCAGTCGAAGGCCTAGGCCACAACGACGCCCTCTCCAGCACACACCTGCGAGAGATCGCCGCAAAGGTCAACGAGTTCTTAGCAGCACCAATGATCCCGTAGGCCGGATCAAGGAGCGACAGCGAACGCTGCTCCGGCATCATTCGGCTGCAGTCTAGTCTTCCAATAGTGCCAACAATGCCATGTCGATGGCGTTTCCACGCGCGCGGTGGGCGTCACGACGGTCACGCGAATTAATTCGGCCATCGCCAGTGATGTCTTCGGTGATGCCGCTTCGATCAGAGCTCTCCACCGTTCCATTCCCGTCAGTGTCACCGTAGAGACGGAAGAAGTCATAGAAAGCATCTGCGGACCCATTACCATCATTATCAACGGCAACGCGATAGAATCCGTCACCGGCACTACGGCTGCCCCCGATTCCACTCGCTCCAAAGTCCAGGCGAATCGAGCTGTCGGTGATGGACTGGATTGGGATCGGCACATTGGTACCGTTCCCAGTCACTGGATTGGCTTCCGTAACTGCGAAACGTTCAACACTGATCACTGGCGTCCCCAGCCCCGTGGTGCTGTTAAACAGAACGTCAACAAAACGAACAAAGGAGCGTTGGGTTTCGCCATTTTGCACATCGATGCCAGTCGCGGTCACAGCGGCGGCAGGCGAAAAGGTATCCGTCACGGACACATCGCTTCCTGGCCCAGGAGCCGCTACGGCATGGCCTGCACCATCGGTTGCCACTCAGTAGAAGAAGTTAGTGTGCTCAGCACCGTCTCGAATCGCCTGAAAGTGAAGCGATCCGGTGTGGGTGGCAGCATCGTCACCGTTGATCGTCACTGGCGAGCTAATCAGAGGTACGCCAGCAGTTCCATCGATCGAAACGAACAGCTCGACCTGCCCGACGCCCGAACCACCTTGATCGGTCGCGGTAAAGTCGACTTGGATCATGCCCTCGGTCGAGGCGGTCGCACCGGTGACGCTGCTGACAGGAGCCTCAAGATCACCCGTGAACGTATTCGCCTCTGCGACGATCACATTCTCTTCCTCATTTCCAGCTGCGTCAGTGGCAACGGCGCGGAACCAATAACGAGTCTGGCTCATCGCCGCCAAGTATTGGACCTGCGTCTGTGACGCAGGAACATCATCTGCGAAAAGGGTGTAGGGGTCATTGTTCATCGCCACGTAAACGTCGTAAGTTGCTACTCCCGACGAAGGCTCACCCGCCGGGCCAGAGTCATCCAACGCGATGTCGAGTGTGAGGGGGATATTTGCGGCGGGAGTAAACACAGGCAGCACTCCAACAGTCGCAGAAGGTGCCGTCTCATCGACCGCTGCAATTTCGATGTCGTCGCTGAACGCCAGGCTTACACCGCCATCATCGTCCGAAGCGGTAACGGAAACATTGTAGGTTCCCTCTTCGGCGTAAGTGTGACTTGGAGTAGCGCCACTGCCAGTGTTGCCATCACCGAAGTCCCATGCGTAGGTGATCGGGTCGTTCACGCCCGCAGGATCGCTTGCCGAAACCGCAAACGAGACGGCTACGTCTTCCGTTCCGGTGCCCGGAATCGTTGCCGAGTCAATCGTTGGCACGACGTTGTTAATGGTAACTGTCAGTGTATCGCTGCCGCTATCACTATCGCTGTCGGTTACCGTCACGGTGACGGTGTAGGTTCCATTTTCGAGGTAGGTGTGAGTCCCAGCGACAGTCCCGGATCCAACGACACCCGACTCAGTAGTTCCATCGCCCCAATTGATTGTGGCGGTATGGGTGTCCGCTGAACCTGCGTCTGTCAAAGTGCACGGATCAAGGCTGATCGATGAACCTTCGTCGGCGGATTGATCCGCACCGGCTTCAACCACTGGCACCGCGTTGGCGACTGTCACGGTGAAGGTGTCGCTGTGACTACCGTTGTCGTCATCGGTCACCGTCACCGTCACCGTATAGACACCGTCGTCGGTGTAAACGTGTGAGCCTGTCACGGTGCCCGAGCCAACCGTCCCCGACTCGGTCGTGCCATCGCCCCAATTGATCGTGGCGGTATGAGTGT
>JBGCGI010000388.1:0-17849 GCA_045110715.1 Rubripirellula sp. | reverse complement strand
CGGCGAAGGCAGTTCCACATCGGGCAAACTGGTTCATCAGGGTTGGCAGGCCACTCAAGTCGACTTGCCGACGTGGACCGGCGCAGAAGCCGATGCGAACGTGATCGCACCAGCACAGCTGCAGCGTTAGAGATCGCGGGCCCTGTCTGTCGCGTCTCACTTTTCCCTCTACCTTGAACGCATCTTTCCTGAATGAACGCTCGCTACAGTGTCGGCATCGATCTTGGCACGACAAATTCCGTTGTCGCGTATGCGCCGTTGGATGATCAAGCCGACTTGCGGTTGTTGACGATTCCTCAGGTCATCCAACCTGGCCAAATCGAATCGCGCGACGCGTTGCCGTCGTTCTTGTACTTGCCGCGGGATGGTGAAGTCGATTCCTTGGGATCGCAGTATGGGCCCGATCCTACCGGAGAATACGCTCGGGCGCAGGCGGCAGAAAACCCTCAGCGAGTCGTTGTCGCGGCCAAGAGTTGGTTGTGTCATTGGACGAGTGGTCCAGCCGACGATTCGTTGCCGTGGCAGGCGCCGCCGGAAGTCAACAAGACTTCGGCCTATGAATGCACGGTTCGTTTTCTATCGCACTTGGTGACCGCCTGGGATGAACAGCACCCCGATGCGCCGCTGAAAGAACAGCAAGTTGTCTTGACCGTCCCCGCCTCGTTTGCACCGGCGGCGCGAGAACTAACCCGGCAGGCTGCGGTTGCCGCTGGACTGCCAGCCTCGTTCGTGTTGTTAGAAGAACCTCAAGCTGCCGTCTATCGTTGGTTGGCCAATCAAGGCGAACAGTGGCGAGAGACTTTGAAACCGGGTGACGTTTTGTTGGTCGTCGACGTTGGTGGCGGCACGACGGATTTGACGTTGGTCACCGTGTCTGAAAGCGAGGGCCAGCTTTCGCTGCAACGATTGGCGGTAGGCGATCACTGTTTGCTTGGCGGCGACAACATGGATTTGGCGTTGGCTCACTTTGCCAGTGGTAAATTTGCAGAGCAAGGTCACGAGCTGGATCCATGGCAAAGCACGTCACTTTGGCATGCCTGCCGAAACGCCAAGGAGTCCTTGCTTGCGCAGGATGGCCCGGAAAGCCAAACCATTTCGGTACTCGGCCGCGGCAGTTCACTGATCGGTGGCACGGTCAGCGCCGAGATCACCAAGCAGGAAACCAGCAACCTGATCGTCAAAGGCTTCTTCCCGAATTGTGGCGCGAACGATCGGCCCGAGCAGCAAGCCGCCTCGGGTTTTCAAGACATCGGACTGCCCTATGAATCCGACGCCGCGATCACCAAGCACGTGGCGGCGTTCTTGGCGGACCAGGCTGGTGCGGGGCAAGCAGGTGATGGCAAAGCGATCGAAGCCATGCGGCCGACGCACCTGCTGTTCAATGGTGGTGTTTTCCGAAGCGAAACACTGCGGACACGGATGCAGGAAACGGTAGCCAGTTGGTGCCAAGACGCGCCTCAGATTTTGGGCGGCCCAGGAGACTTGAACACCGCGGTCGCGATCGGTGCTGCCTATTACGGATGGAGTAAGCACAGCGGTGGCATTCGGATTCGTGGAGGTACGGCTCGTTCGTATTACGTGGGCATTGAAACCGCGGGGTTGGCGATTCCCGGTGTGCCGCGACCGCTGCGAGCGTTGTGCGTTGCATCGCGGGGAATGGAGGAGGGAACGGAAGCGGACGTGCCGAGCGCCGAGGTTGGCGTGATGGTTGGTAAGACGGCTCAGTTTCGTTTCTTTTCGTCATCGGTTCGCCCTGACGATGCCGTGGGCGACGCGCTGAACCAATGGTCCAAGGAGGAGTTGGTGGAAACGGAGCCGATCACGATCAGTTTGTCGTCTGAATCGGCGAGCGACCAATCGTTTGTTCCTGTTCAATTCGCCAGCCGAATCACAGAGTTGGGAATGTTCGAGTTGTGGTGCCATTCGACAAGGACGGATGACAAATGGAAAATGGAGTTCAGCACTCGAGATGCAACGTGATCGTTCACGGTCGTTTGCAGAAACCCTTGGCTGCGTTTTGATTGAATACGCGTTCCGTACTTTGCTTGTGAGCGGCACCGCATCGACTCACTCATTCTTCAAGCCGTTGACGAAATTCGCGACATCAGAATTTGCTCTTCCGTAAAAACGACGACTCAGTGAACAGTCCTTCCACCGCAACGGCCTCCTCCGACGACGAACCGCAACTTTCACGGTATGTCGTTGGCATTGATTTGGGCACCACCAATTGTGCTCTGTGCTTCATCGACAGCGAAGACGAATCGGCGACCATCCAGAACTTTCGCGTTTCTCAGTGGGTCGACATTGGGCAGCGCGAACAGTTGGAAACACTGCCCTCGTTCCACTATGAATTGACCGCCAGTGAGTCGGCCGGCGAGCACCGTTTGCCGTGGGAAACCAAACCGGCGAAGCACAGCGTAGGGGTCCTGGCAAGAGACGCGGGGCAACGACATCCCGGACGCAGGTCGGCTTCGGCCAAGAGTTGGTTGTCTCACGACGGCGTTGATCGAACAGCGGACTTGCTGCCCTGGCATGGCGACGCGGATGTGCAATGCTTGTCGCCGGTCGAAGCCTCGTCACGCTACTTGAAGCATCTGCGTTCGGCTTGGAACCACGAGCATCCCAATCATCCGTTGGAACAGCAGGACGTTGTGATCACCTTGCCGGCGTCCTTCGACGAAGTGGCTCGCGAGTTGACGGTTTCTGCGGCCAAGAAAGCAGGGCTGCCTCGGGTGTATTTGATCGAAGAACCGCAGGCGGCGTTTTACGCGTGGATTGATCGGCAAGGTGAGGACTGGCAATCGAAAGTCCAGCCCGGCCAGTTGATCTTGGTGTGCGATATCGGCGGCGGCACGACCGACTTGACTTTGATTCGCGTTCGAGCGGCTGGCGACGGTGGCTCGCAAATTCAATTCCACCGCGTCGCCGTGGGGGCCCATTTGATCTTGGGTGGCGACAACCTGGATCTGGCGGTCGCAAAATTGGCCGAGTCAAAGATCCCCGATCAAACGCTGTCGCCATCGCAGTGGGATCGCTTGGTTCAGGTGTCGCGCAGCGTGAAAGAAACGATGTTGTCGGAGGATCGCCCCCTCACTTATACGATCAATTTGCCTGCCGAAGGATCCAAGTTGGTGGGCGGAAGTTTACAGATCGAATTGACGGCCGATGAGGTTGACCGCGTTCTGCTAGACGGGTTCTTTCCCGAAGTCCAATTGACCGACAGAACGGTTTCAGGCGAAAGCGGTTTTCAAGAATTTGGGTTGCCCTATGCAGCCGACCCGGCCGTGACGCGGCACTTGGCTGAATTCTTGCACACACACCGCCGGACGGGGCTTGAGAACGGCGATGGAAATGACGATCACGCTGCTGATCGGCCAGACATGGTGTTGTTCAACGGAGGCGTGATGGCCGCGCCGGCAGTGGGACGCCGAATCGTTGAGTCCTTGTCGCGTTGGTTTGCCGATGGCGATGAGGCTTGGAAGCCAAACGTGCTGGAATCGCCTCGTTTAGATTTAGCGGTCGCTCGTGGAGCGGCGTACTATGCGATGGTGCGCCGCGGCAAAGGCATTCGAATCGCTGCCAACCTGGGACATTCGTACTACATGCAAGTCGAATCGGATCCGCCGCGCGGGATCTGTTTGATTCCAGGCAGCGCCGAAGCCGGCCAACGCTTTCGTGCGGACAACCACCCATTGAAACTGCAAATTGGTTCGCCGATACAGTTTCCGTTGTGGGTCAGCAGCACACGGCTAGCGGATTCGGTGGGCGAATTGATTGACATCGATCGCAAAGAGACAACACCGCTGCCGCCGATTTGCACGGCGCTCGTGTTGGGAAAGAAGCGTCAAGATGCCGAAATTCGCGTCGTTATCGAATCCGAATTGAGCGAGATCGGGACGGTCGGTTTGTTTTGCGTCGATCCCGAGACGGGCAAACGCTGGCGTCTCGAGTTTGACATTCGAAGCACGTTGGAGACCGATCGCGAAGCCCATCAGGGAACCGGGGAGGCCGCCGGGATCGTCGATTCGGATACGGTTGCTGAGTGTGCTGGCGCAGTGAAGGCGGTGTTTGGCGAACCGACAGCGGACCAAGCCCCCGTGCAGCCAAGTGCTTTGGTCAAACGGCTGCATTCGATCACCGAGATGCATCGTGACAAGTGGCCGCCGTCACTGTTGCGTGAACAGTGGCAAATTCTGTTTGACCACGACAAAGGCCGCCGCAAGTCACCGCAGCACGAAGCGCGTTGGCTGAATTTGGTCGGATACTGTTTGCGACCGGGGTACGGGGTCGCGGTCGATGATTGGCGAGTCGCCAGTGTGTGGAAAGCAATCCATTCCAAGTTGGCGTTTCCAGCGGCTGCGACGCGAACCGAATCGATGATCATGTGGCGCCGCATTGCTGGTGGTTTGACCGCGGGGCAACAGATGCAGCTCGCGGATCCCTGGTTGAAGGCGTTGCGAACGCAGGAATGGAAACTGGCGCCGCATGAAGCCGCAGAGGTTTGGCGATTGGCAGGTTCCTTGGAACGTCTCGCGGCTAGCGACAAAGTCGATTTGGGGCGGGCAGCGATGGATGCGTTTTCCAAGAAGAAGCATGAAAAGATTCGCGGTGCACTGCTGTGGGCGATCGGTCGCATCGGCAGCCGTCAACCAATCTACGGTCCCTTGAATGCGACGATCCCAGCCCGTGAGGCGGCCTCCTGGTGCGAGCGTCTGATCGAGTTTGATCGTCAACAGTCGGGTGACAAAATCGATTCGAAAATGATGTTGGCGATCGTGCAATTGGGTCGAAAAACAGGGGACCGTTTTCGCGACGTAACAGTCGAGACGCGGGAGCGAGCGATCGAGCACTTGGTCGATCGCGGCGCCCCCGAGCACATCTGTGACTTGCTGCGCAAGGGCGGCAAGCTGGAGTCCGAGGAGGCAGCGACCATTTTCGGAGATTCACTGCCACTGGGAATTCGCCTGGAAAGATGACCGTGAGCAGATTGGTCTCACACCCCTATTTTCCAGCATCTTCCGTTCATTCGAATTTCTAGATTTTGAGGTCCATGTTGGCCGTTGACCGCACTACCTTCTCATACAGAGGTCAATGAGGAACATGGTCAAAACGAGTCCACTAGCCGAATCGGATTTGAACAGTGACGCGGATTTACTGAATCTGTTTTGTTGTCACCGCGACGAAGCCGCTTTCGCAGAATTGGTTCACCGAACGGCCACGTTGCATTGTTGTGCATGCGGGGCGATGCCAAGAATCGGCCTCCTTTTCGCGGATTGGGCGGCGACGAGTCAGGTCTGCGGTCCGATTCTTCGTGGGTGCAGTGTCGACATCGAGGTCCATGGTGATTCAAGCGTGTGGCAGAGGCACGAATTCTGGATGGATCGACCTCGCGGGCTGGAAATGGCCGATGGCAACCTTCATGAGTATGCGTGGTGAGGTATCTTTTAGCTCAGTCCATGTCCCTGTGCTCGCGCCGCTGGTTGCCAGAACAACAAGAATATCGATCCATGAAAACGAGCTTCCTAATCCTCCCCGCTCTCGTTTGCACAGCATTCTTAACTCCCGCGATGGCGGAGCCGAAAAAGCCGAATGTGCTATTCCTGATTGCGGATGACTTGAATACCGCGCTGAGTGGTTTCGGGCACAAGCAATGCAAGACTCCAAACCTAGATCGTCTTGCTGAGCGCGGTGTGAAGTTTGAAAACATGCACTGCCAGTATCCAGTTTGCGGGTCGTCGCGAGCGTCGATCATGTCGGGCATGTATCCCTACTCCAATCTGACACTGGGCAATGCCGGTACCTTGCGCGGCAGCATGCCGGACGTGGTGACACTGTCTCAAACGTTTCGCAATCACGGCTACTATGCTGGCCGGGTCAGCAAAATCTATCACATGCGGATTCCGTTTGAGATCATTGATGGAACGGCTGAAAGCGATGACCCGTTCTCGTGGGACGAAGCGATCAACATCAAGGCTTTGGAACAGAACGCGCCTGGACAGTTGACGAATTGGTCGCCCAAGGACAAGGGATCGCAGACTTTCGCTGGTGTCGTTGCCGCCGGTGGAGATCAGGATCACGCTGATGGCATGGCGGCGGATCGTGCGATTGAGATCCTTGAAAAGGTCAAAGACAAACCCTTCTTTCTGGCCGTCGGGTTTGTTCGGCCACACGTGCCATTGGTCGCACCGAAGAAGTACTTCGACCAATACGATCGTGCCAACATGAAAGCACCAGTCGTGCCGGAAAACGATCTGGACGATGTCCCCGGGATCATACGTGGATACAAGAACAACGACACGACCTATGGGGTGACGCCGGAACTACACAAGGGTTTGCTTCAGGCCTACTACGCCAGTGTTTCGTACATGGATGCACAGGTGGGACGTGTGTTGGAAGCGCTCAAAGAAAAGGGGCTGGCCGAAAATACGATCGTGGTTTTCACGAGTGATCACGGCTATCTACTGGGGCACCACAACCAATATCAGAACCAGCATCTGTTCGAGGAAGCGACACGAGTACCATTCATCGTCAGCGTTCCCTGGATCAAAGATCAGCACGGACAGGGCACAATGAAAATCACTGAACTGGTCGACCTGTACCCAACACTGGCTGACTTGGCTGGCATTGCGACGCCAGACTCGCTTCAAGGGACTTCGCTAACGCCGCTACTTGCCGACACCGATTCCAGTGCGTGGAAGAAGGATCAAGCTTTCACCATCAGTCGCAGTGGCGGTGAATCGCTTCGCACGCAGGATTGGCGATACACCCAGTGGGGTTTTGGAGAAAACGGAGCAGAGCTCTACGACTTGAATGAAGATCCAGGTGAGTTCACCAACTTAGTGAAGAACCCTGAATATGCATCGGTTGTCAGTAAGATGAAGGAAAAACTGCTGGCGAAGAGAGAGCAGGCAGGCTTCGAGAAAAACCGTGCGGTGATCGTTGGCAAGAACAAGAACAAGCAGAAACAGTAATCTAAGTTCTTGATTGTCAACACGAAGGTGGCGGTTTGTGGACTGGGCAGCCGTGGCAACAAAGCGATACAGCAGTGTGGCGCGACCCGAGTATTCAGCATCGCAATTCAGAATCCCTGACCAAGTAGAGCGTCAAAAAATGCGACATCGAAACGTTTCCCTTGCCATTGCCCTCGGGTTCTTGGCCGCGATGCATGCAGCGAACGTGAGAGCGGATGAGTTGGGCGAGCATGGGTTCGTGAAGAATGACGACGTGAGGATCCACTACGTCACTGCTGGTGAAGGTCCGTTGGTCGTGATGCTTCACGGCTTTCCCGACTTCTGGTTCACGTGGCGAAAGCAAATTCCGGCAATCGCTAAGAATCATCAGGTTGTCGCAATTGACCTGCGTGGATTCAATAAGAGCGACAAGCCGGAGGGCGTCGAACACTATACGATGAGCAAACTGGTCGGTGATGTTGAAGCAGTTGTCAGGCACTTTGGTCAGACCAAGGCGACGGTGATTGGACACGATTGGGGCGGAATGATCTCCTGGTCTTTTGCGATGCAGCACCCCGAGATGACGGACCGGCTTGTGATCTTGAACCTGCCGCATCCCGCTTGTCTGATGCGCGAGCTGGCAAACAATCCTGCGCAACAGAAGGCATCGGCGTACGCTCGCCGATTCCAACAACCGGACGCCGCTTCCAGCTTGACACCAGAAGGACTGACTTTCTGGGTCAAAGACGCCGCAGCCCGTCCGCAATATGTCGACGCCATGAAACGCTCATCCTTCGACGGGATGTTGAACTACTACAAGGCCAACTTCCCGCGTGAGCCTTACACCGCACAGACTGACTTTCCAAAAGTGAAATGTCCGGTGCTGATGATTCACGGACTGAAGGACAGCGCACTTCTGGCCGAGGGACTGAACGACACTTGGAAGCACCTTGAACAGCCACTCACGCTGGTCACCATTCCTAACGCCGACCACTTTGTGCAGCAGGATGCTGCTGAGCAGGTGACAAGAACGATCGTTCGTTGGCTCACGGATCAGCGAGCAGAGTAGCTCGGCAGTCCAGCGATGCGATGGATGCAAATTTCACTCTCTTGTTCTCCGCAAAAACTCTCCCGCGACGTGCGGGTTCATGCTTTCAGGTGAGTGCAAAGAAGCACACGGATCGGCCCGTAACGGGCTTCGCTTGAGTGTTACTTTTTGACCGCCTTTTTCTTCGCAGCTTTCTTCTTCGGTGGGGCAGCGGTGGCGGGGTCCGGCCAGTCGGGGTGCGCTGTGCGGGCGCCGTTCATCAGCTTCACCGCTTGAGCGACCAGCTCTGGGCGTTGGGCTGCAAGGTTGTTCGTCTCCGCCAAGTCCTTGGCCAAATCGTAGATCTCAACGGGGCCGCTGGCGACAGGGCGAACGCCTTTCCAGGTGTCCCACCGGATCGCCTGGATCGGTCCACCTGCCCTCTCATGCAGTTCCCAATAGAAGTACTCTCGCTTCGGGGCAGGCCCGCCCTGGAGGAACTCGACCAGTGAGTAGCCATCCGGTTTGAAACCAGCGGGGATCTTAGCTTGGCCGAGTTCAGTAAAGGTTGGCAGTAAATCCCAGAACGCCCAGGGCTCGTCGGTTACGCGGCCGGCTGGAACCGTCCCGGGCCACCAGGCGAAGGCAGCCTGCCGCAATGCTCCCTCGTACATCCCGCGCTTGTAACCACGCAGCGTCCCGTCCATCGTTTGGTTGAACCGTTTGCCGATCGCCGTGTTGGGATTGAACGACGAACCGTTGTCGCCGGAGAAAACGATCAGCGTATTGTCGTCAATGCCTTTCTTCTTTAGCAGGGCGACTAACTCACCCATGTCGGAGTCGATCCGCGTGACCATCGCGGCGTAGTTTTTCTCTTGCTCGCTCCAAGGCTTGTCCTGGTAGATGCCCTGAGCGTCAATCTCGTACCGGCCGTGGGGGAGTGTCAGCGCGTAGAACAAGAAGAATGGTTCCTCCGCGTTCGCATCGACCCACTTGAGCACGTCCTGCTGGATCAGCTCCTGAGCGTAGACCTTCCGCTGCTTGTTGGCGTTCTCGGGGATCTCAAATCGCTGGTCATCGTTGTAGAGGTAAGGCGGGAAGTAGCTGTGGGCGTGACGCTGGCAGTTGTACCCGAAGAAGTGGTCGATGCCGTTCTTCAGCGGGCTGCCGGAGGTATCGAACATGCCCATCCCCCACTTGCCCATCGTCGCCGTCTTGTAGCCGGCCGCTTTGAGGATCTTCCCGATCGTCACCGTGTTTGGTGGGAGCGGACGCTGACCCTCGGGTTGGATCTCGCGATTCGCCCGCGTCGGGCAATTGCCCATGTGCAGGCCTGTGAAGAAGGAGGTACGGGTCGGCGCGCAAACGCTTGTGCCGGTGTAAGCAGACAGGTACCGCGTGCCTTCTTTGCATAGCCGGTCCAGGTTCGGTGTCTGGATCAGTTCCTGGCCGTACACCCCCAGGTCGCCCTGGGCAATGTCATCGGAGAGAACGAAGATCAGGTTCGGTCGTTCAGCTGCCAAGCCGAGCGATGGCAAGCACAGAACGCACACTCCAAGTGCCATGAGTCGTAACGGTTTCATCAGTGGTCCTTCTGCGAGGTTACTTTTAGCGATTCGGCGTAAGCCGCTCGGTGTGTGTTATACCGTAGTGGCGCGAGCCGCCCGGTGCTTTCTCGATCGAACGTGTCCGTCGCTTCAAGCCATCTTTGATCGGAGCGAAGGCACCCGTGCCGGATGGCTGGCGATGGATCCAGTGAGGCTGAATGATGGTAAACTAGTCAGTCAGGAGCAGGCCCAGCGATTGCCTCGAGCCCACCACATTGCACCTTCCGAACGAAAGCAAATCAACGATGATGATTCGACGTCGAACGATTCTTCACGGTTTTGGTGTTTCTCTAGCCCTGCCACTGTTTGAACGGGACGCCGAGTCAGTCGAAACAACTGCTGCACCCATGCGGATGGTCTGCGTTGCCAACCCGTTGGGCTTCGTGCCTGACGCGTTCTTTCCCACGCAGGCTGGGCGTGATTACCAGACAACTGAGTTGCTGAGACCGCTGCCGCGTGACAAGTTCACGGTATTCAGTCATCTGGATGACGGCACAACGGGCGGACACAGCGGTGTGCATGCTTTCTTGAGTGGGATCCGGGACAACGAGGCCAAGCAGTTTCCCAACAAGAACCTGACGGTGGATCAACAAGCGGCAGATCATGTCGGCGCGACAACCCGGTTTCCGTCCATCGTCGCCAGCGTTGGTGGTGACGCTGGTCATATTTCATCGCAATGCTCGTGGACGCGAAACGGTGTCAACATTCCGCCGGTAAGAGAAGAACGCGAATTGTTCCAGGCGTTGTTTGTGAGTAGTGATCGATCGTCGCAGACGCAACAACGCGAATCGTTCCGGCGAAACAAAAGCGTCCTCGACAGTGTTAGAGAGCAGGCGAAAATCCTGGGCCAAGATTTGGGGACGCGGGATCGCGAGAAGTTGGAGGAATACTTCAATAGTGTCCGCGAAGTCGAAAAGCGTTTGCAAATGTCGGCGCGATGGATCGACAAGCCAAAGCCGGACGTCGACTTGCAAATTCCTCCAGGGCAACAACCCTTCACCGAGCGACTGCCGCTGTTCTACGATCTACTGGCACTTGCGTTGCAAACCGATTCGACGCGAGTGGCGACGCTCAGTATTCCCGGCAACCTACCCGTTGGTGACCTTGGGTTATCCGGTGGCTACCACTCGTTTTCGCATCATGGCAAAGACAACGAACTGCGCGACGGTTTGTTGAAAATCGAATCGATGCAGATGGAGCATCTTGGTCGATTTATCCGTCGTTTGCAGCAGATCGAACAGCCCGATGGGCGTTCTTTGTTGGACTGCACGATGGTTCTCTCGGGGAGCGGCATGGGCAACGGAAGCTCGCATAGCAACCGTGATTTGCCGGTGATCCTGGCCGGTGGCGGTTTCAACCACGGACAGCACCTCGTGTTTCCAAAGCAAAGTCATCGACGGGTGCCACTCTCCAATCTCTTCACCACCATGTTGCAACGATTCGGCGTCGAGCTCGACAACTTCAATCAAGCAACTGGCACCTTAAACGGATTGGAGTTGGCCTAATGCGTTGGTTTCTATCTTTCTGCATTCTGTTGGTGACGGTCGCGAGCAAGGGCGAATCACCGAAGCAGTTTCTCGCCACGCATTGCGTTCGCTGTCACGGCAGTGAGACGCAAGAAGCGGAGCGTCGATTTGATGATCTTGGTGATTCACCGACCACCGTTGCCCAACTAGAGCGTTGGAAAGATGCTCTCGATCGAATCAATCTGGGCGACATGCCGCCGGTAGACGAACCGCAGCCCTCTGATCAGCTGCGCGTCGCGATCGCCGAAGAGATGCAATCGATTCTCGCCAACGCCAGCAAGAAACTAACCGCTGGCAGCAATGCGACGGTTCTACGGCGATTGAACCGGTTCGAATACGACCGATCGGTTCGGCAGTTGCTTTCGTTGCAAGACATGTTGATCGATCCAACCGGCGACTTTCCTCCCGATGAATCGAATCACGGGTATCGAAACATCGGCGAATCGCTGGTACTAAGTGATTTCCTGTTGTCACGCTACTTGGAGGCGTCCAGCAAGTATCTCCGAGCAGCAATCGCGCCCTCGCAGCGTCCCGAATCACAGACGTGGACATTCGAGGCGCCGTTCTACCAAACGGCCAATCGGCACGATGGCAAAGATCGACCGGGTAAGTACCAGCACATTCGAAAGAACTACGACGACGATGGCGGGTTTTTGTGGATCAGTCGCTTCACCAAAGGCGTTCCGGTCAGCGGCAATTATCAGATCCGAGTCAAAGCAGACGGAATCGGACGCGACTACCCGTACCCCGAACGAGTCCTGAAGATTCCCAAAGATGATCCGATTCGGATGCAAGTCGTTGCCGGCAACGCGAAGTTTGGTGACTTGGAAACGAACAATCCATCCGATCGCGTTTTGGCCAACTTTGAATTGGCAGACAACGACCCACAGTGGTACGAAGCGACCGTGTGGATGGACGAGGGGTTTCAACCTCGGATCGCGTTCCCCAACGGACCGCTAGGCGTGAAGCGTTTTCGCAAGACTTTGGTCAGAGCCTTTCCCGAAAAATTCTCTGGTTACATCGATGGTTATGTACCGCGATACCAGAACATGCACCCAGACTATGATCCAAAAGAAAGCCGGGAACTGATCGAGAGATTCAGGCAAGAACAAAAGCAGTTGAAAGACGCAGGGAAGAAGTATGCCATCTTCGGAACCAGCCAATCGATCAATCTACGTGACGCCTGGAGCCAGTTCTACAGTGAATACGACGGTCCACGTGTTCGCGTCCACGAAATTCAGATCACGGGGCCCGTCGCCGATACTTGGCCACCAGCCAGTTGGCGGCGATTGTTCGGCACCGAAACGCCCAGCGACGAGAATGCTCGGCGACTGATTGATCAGTTCGCTTTGCGTGCCTTTCGCCGACCCGTCAACCAATCCACGCTGCGTTCGCTTCACGAGCTGTATCGGAGCGAACGCGATCAGAGTAAAGCAGCGATCGACGCCATTCTGACGACGTACCAGGCGATCCTTTGCTCGCCGAATTTCGTTTACCTGCATCAGGGTGTTGGAAAGCTGGACGCCTACGATTTGGCAAGTCGGCTCAGTTATTTCCTTTGGTCGGCTCCGCCTGACGAGGAGTTGTTGGCTGCTGCCGCGGATGGGACGCTTCGTAGAGCCGAGGTTCTGCGTCGCCAAGCCCGGCGATTGTTATCCGATGATCGATCCGAGGTGATGATTCGTCAGTTCCTCGATTCTTGGTTGGGACTATCAAAACTGGGCACGATGCTACCGAGTCAGAAAACGCATCCGGAGTATTTTGTTCAGGACTTGGAAGCAGCGATGCGAGGCGAAGTCGGCTTGTTCGTTCGCGACATCATCGACAACGACCGACCGATCACCAACCTCTTGGATGCCGATTACAGCTTCGTCAACGGGCCGCTGGCGCGTCACTATGGAATCGAGGGCATCCACGGCCAACCGTTCCAAAGAGTCTCGCTGGATGATCCTCGCCGTGGCGGATTGTTGGGCATGGCCGCGGTCTTGACGGCTACGGCAAACGGCATTGAAACGTCACCGGTTGTGCGTGGCGTTTGGGTTTTAGAATCCATTCTCGGAACGCCGCCGTCGCCACCTCCAGCGGATGTCGAGCCTTTGGAGCCCGATATCCGCGGCGCGTCATCGATTCGCGATCAATTGAAGAAGCACCGTCATGTTGCCACGTGCAACGCCTGTCATCAAAAAATTGACCCACTAGGATTCACGCTTGAATGTTTCGACGAGGTTGGTCGTTATCGCGAGCAATACGTGCAAGCCAAGAAAAGCGTTCCTGTGGATACTGCCGGAGTGTTGCCCACTGGTGAGTCCTTTGCAAACATCACGGAATTGAAGCCACTGTTGCTGGCACGGTCCGATCGGTTCGCCAAAAACATGACGAAAAAGATGCTTGCCTATGCAACCGGGCGCATGCCGTCGATCGAAGACGAAATCGATGCAGAGCAGATCGCGACCAACCGGGATGCGAGCGAACTTGGAATGAGAACATTGATCGAAGCAGTGGTCGCGTCCGATGCGTTTCGACGCTAGATCGTCTCGACAACCGGCCGACACGTCAGCCGGAATAGAGGCCGTCTCTTCTAGCTGATTCGGTTCGCGTTGTGCAAGGAAGGCAGATGGACGTTCGCAAATCGTTCGAGAAGCACGGAAATGACTGGAGCGACTCGGAATCTATATCGGTCGTTGCAGCCGACTTGGTTGTAATTTCGGTCTTGAATGTTGATTCATTGAGTTGTTGCTTGGAGCGTCTTGCGATAGAACACTTGGGTACTTTCCTTTGACGCTTTCGAGGTCACTTGAAGGTTTGCGTGCCCAACCATTGATAGCGTTAGAGGTTCGTTCGGCTCATCGTTCAAGCAGAGACGTTCCGCGAAATCCTTACCTTGAACGGTCTTGAGTTCAAAGTGAATTACCAGTTTCGACTCGAGAGATATCGCAACCGAAGAGTTTCCATTGATTTGATGGGGCGCTGCACACTTTGGGGAACCCTTTCGTCGATTGGCGACGACCATTTGATCCTTCGTGACACGATCGTGCAGGGTGATCTGGAAGGCCACAGTTGGTTCGATCAAATGCAGTACGCCAGCCATGAAGATGGCGGTGGAATTCGAAACGTTGAAACGATTGTTCACATGGGAAGCGTGATGCATGTCACGTATGTGGACGAAGCCCCGCTTGACGAGCTAAAGCAGGTCACGGAAACCGCGGAAGAGCCAAGTCTGCATGCCGAGACCGGATCGAGTGAATTGGTCGAGTCGCTTCAGCGACTGTCGCAAGGACTTCAGCAACATTCTTCCGAGGACGATTCTCGGATCGAGGTCCCCAGAGAATCAATCGAGATTCAAATCGGAGCCAACTTAATCTCCTTTGCCAACGCAAAACGCGGCGGTGATCTGGTCGATCGCGTGAGTGCTGCAAGGCGACAAATCGCAGAAGAAACGGGCGTCGTGCTGCCGAAGATTCGGATCCGTGATAATTTGCATCTCGATCCCTCTGAATACCAGATCATGGTCAATGGGCATCGCGTCGCTTCTGCTTCGTTAATGACGAACCGTTTTCTAGCCATGAATCTTGACGACGCAGCCAAGTCGCTTGAGGGTGTTCGAGTATCGGAGCCAGTATTCGGTCTGGACGCGATGTGGATTGCGGCTGACCAGAGAGAACAGGCAATCGCTTTGGGAGCCACGGTCTGCGATTCGAGTGCTGTTTTTCAGACTCACTTTCAGCATGCTCTTGCAAACCATCTTCACGAAGTCTTCTCGGTCGAGAGCCTGGCGGATTCGTTGGCAGATTTTGGCGAGAGCGCTCGCGAAACAATCAACGCGATTCTCGGCCAGCGGGTTTCGATTGCGTTGCTGCATCGATTGCTCAAGCTGCTGCTGGTGGAAAGTGTGTCGATCAAGAACTTGATGCGTATCATCGAGAGCGTCGGCTATCAGGCAGAACTGACGTCTGATCACGGTGAACTGCTGCAGAAGTTACGAATTGACATTGGTCGTGATATCTGTGGACCACTGCTGAATGACTGCGGAGAACTGCAAGCGATCCTTCTGGACGCAGAAACGGAACAGATCCTGGTCGACACGCTGCCAGCATCCGTCTGCGATTCAGCCAAGCAGCTCGTAACACGTCTGCAATCGTTGGCTCAGTCGCGAGATGGCATCTGGGTCGTTGTCGTCGAAACCGCCTCCGCCCGGGCCAAAATTGCGGAGCGACTTGCGAAGAACTCAGTTTCGTTTCACGTCATCTGTCGACAAGAAATTCCTAACGATGTCAGTGTCGTCCAGATTGATGACTTGGATGCAATCGAAAATCCCACGTCTCAGCCACTGCCACGATAGCGGCTCGGTTTTGGCTGCTTGTTCAAGGACCAGAGACTCAAGCAAGCGGTCGAATCGAACGCGATGATTGGGCGTTGTCATTACGGCTCGCAATGCAATAGTTTTCGGATAGGCGGTCTTCGGATAGGCGTTTAGGGCGATGGATTTCGCTCCAGGAGTCGCGTCGAGGTTGGCGCAGCACAAAGTGGGATACTGTTGCAGAGTACCCCACCCGAGAGGGTTGAATGCTCCCGTTTACCCTACTACCCTAGACGGCTTCCTCTGCCATTCAGAAGGCCAGGGTCTCAGATCTCTTACAGTGCGGAAAAAATGTTGGCTCAACCTCAATCTCGCTTGCGCGGATTCACCTTGATTGAACTCTTGGTAGTCGTATCCATCATCGGCATTTTGGTTGCTCTATTGCTTCCAGCAGTTCAGTCTGCTCGCGAGTCTGCTCGGCAGTTGGATTGCCAGAACCGCATTCGCCAACTCGCTCTCGCAACTCATTTGCATCACAACGCGAAAGGTTATTTCCCGCCTGCTCGTTACCAGCCGCGCCCCGATGATCCTGCTCAATTGCAGTGCGGTGGTGAATCGCCAACATGGCTGGCATTGGTCATGCCGTACATTGAAGAGGCAAGCCTGGGTGAAAAGTGGGATTTCAAGAAGAGATGGCATGAGCACGATGAGTCGACTCGTAACACAGTTCCGGACATCTTCCTTTGTCCAACGCGTCGATCTGGAACGAAACCAATTGGTTCAATTGATCTCAACTATACCCGCAACATTGAAGTCGTGACCCAGACCCGTGGCCCCGGCAAAAGGTTGCCGTGTGGATGTTGGGTGCCAGGCAAAGTGATTGTGACAACGACTCAGGGCGTTGAAAATGCGACGAGAGAAGTCACAGGAGCGTTGTCGGACTATGCGGGTAACCATGGAGATTTGGAACCTGGAGCCACAGGTGAGTCAACCGATTTTTATTATGGAGGAAACGGAACTGGAGTGATTATCAGTGTGCGCGCACAGTGCAAGAATGGTGAGCCGATCGCAACCTATGATCGGGTACGCATGGCGTCGGTTGCCGACGGACAAAGCAACACGTTCTTGTTTGGCGAGAAGCACGTTAGCGCTCGAATGCTGGCTCAGTATCCAGACGATTCTCCAGCCTACGATGGCGATCATTTGCCCGCATCTTGCCGACTGGCTGGTCCTGGCTTGCGGTTGTCAAACGGGCCGAATGATGTGCTGGCTGATATGTTCTCCTTTGGGAGCTGGCACCCGGGCGGGTCCCATTTTGCTCATGTCGATGGCAGTGTGCGGTTCTATAGTTCGCAAGTCGATACGAAGCTTCTCGGATCGCTTGCCAACCGACGTGACGGACGGGTTGTTGAATTAGAGCGTTGATTCTCAACGTCGAAATCCGAGCTCTTCAGTGACAACGCGGCAAAGCACTCGCAGGGTTAAGCGTTTGAATGACGGATGCGGATGCGAATTCGAGCGTGGTCCAACTCCATTGTGTGCGGACACAAGAGTCGAATTCGGCTGCAGTCACGGCGGGCTTGTGATTACCGAAACACCTGACTCAGCGAAGTTCGACGGAATGCCTAGCAGCGCGATCGCTACCGGCGACGTCCACCAAATCCTTGCCCCCGAAGCGATGGGAGATCTGTTAGCCCAAATTACCTCTGTCGGCGATCTTCTCTATTCAAATTGACAACGTCATGGTCCCTGATGAACGCGCTGGCATGTGGCGCGACGGTGATGGGCCGACACAGCGTCAGTTCGCGAGATGATTAAACAGGGCGAAAACGGTTTGTGGTTCGACTTCTTTGACGTCGACATCGCTGCCGAAATGGCGGGCGATGTACTCGATAACCTGGATGGCGATAGCACTCATGGGGTGTACTGTACGTGCGTGCATTTCTGGGCGATGCTGCCTGGAGGTTTGTCTACCATCAATCATGTCGCTCTACCAATCCTCTGGGGCAGGACGTCCTAAATCGCAGTTCCAAACTTACGTCTTGTTCATCAGCTATGGCTGATAGCTGTTAGGCACGCGATACTGGGAAATTTGCGTTTTCTCTTCGTATTCACGAACGCACCTGCTGTTATCCGCACACCTAACCAGTAATATCTTACTTACTAACAAGGGGGGTGTGGCGACATCCCCCCCTGAACAGGAAACCACTTGAGCCAAGTTCATCGAACTTGTTTGGGGCAGCGAAGTGGAAAGAAGGTAAGGGCCGTAGCTGCCTGAACGTAGACATCCCCACACTGAACTGATTGTTCTCCACCCCCCCCCCCCCCCCCGGCGTCCCCTGCCCGCTGTCTTTCGCCCCGCACCGCCCCCTTTGATTTTTCATTTGCTGTTGGGGTGGCCCCCGCGCACTCTGAGAAAAAAAACTTAAAGAAAACACCTGA
>JBGCGI010000387.1:0-21472 GCA_045110715.1 Rubripirellula sp. | reverse complement strand
CGTTCGGCTACAGCCGTGACGACATCAACACGTTCTTGCCCGACTACTTGTCACAAGACATTTTGCACGTCGACCCGTTCCAGTCGCTTGACCAAACCGGTGTAGGCCAATTGGTCGAGATGGGTGTGCAAAAAGGCCGATCGACCAAGAAGGGTTTGAAGATCGGTATCTGTGGCGAGCATGGCGGAGATCCATCTTCGATCGACTTCTGCCACCGCGCAGGTTTGAACTACGTCAGCTGCAGCCCGTTCCGAGTTCCAATCGCACGATTGGCCGCAGCCCAAGCCGCTTTGCGTAACGAGACGAAGAAGAAGAAGAAGTAAGCTCTCGAAGCAACGAAGCCCAATGTCAACACGATGGCGGAGCGATTCCTTCCTGGATCGCTTCGCCTGTTCGTTCCGACGAAGGCGTTTCCCCGAATCAAACCTCTCCCCAAGATGAGACCATGTTCATGAGTGAGTTGAACGCGAAGTACAACGCCGTCGAAAAGTTGATCGACGAGGGCAAGTTCGAGGAAGGCATTGCCGGACTCAACGAAATCGTTCAAGCAGATGATTCGTTCGTGATCGCTCATTTGGCGCTCGCCCGCGTTTATACCAAGACCGGACAGCATGACTTGGCCATCCAACATGCAGAGAAGGCCTGCGAGTTGGAGCCGACCGACTTCATGAACTTCACGGCCATGAGTGTGACCTACCAGCAAGCCTGGGCGGGTACGAAAGAGCAGACGTACATCACCAAAGCTGAAGACGCGATGGCCAAGGCGCAGGCACTGTCGAACTGACCGGTCAATAGCAGATTGGGCCCGGAGCCGTTTGTAGCCGGTTTTGATAGCCCAATCTGCAAAAGCGACCAGATGTTGCGTGATGTCCTGCCAATACGGACAGACTTTTACAGGTCTGTTACATGAGGAAATCCTGGTGGTGACAGAGCGACCAGGTGAATTCGCTACACTTCGATCTCCCATGTGGAACAGAGGCGGATGCCCCAGCAATAGGCGGGCTTTCCAGAACTTTCCATCCCGCGAAAAACGCGTCGGCAAAGGATGTTGACGCCAAGAAACCAGGAGCAACCATGTCCACCGTCGTTTCGCCACCTACATCCGACCACACCGGCGCTGCACCTGCTGCAGAGAGTCCCGTGGCTGAGAATAACGAAGCTAACCCAGACACCGTGAGCCGCCGTCGCTGGAACAACGTCAGCTACTGGGCAATCGGCTGGTTAACCGCCGCACACCTTGTCGTCGCCTTCATGGCCTATTCCACCTTCACGTGGACCGGTTTGGCGGTGATGTTCGTATTGCATTGGATCACCGGAAGCCTGGGCATTTGCCTTGGTTATCACCGCTTGCTGACACACACCGGCATGAAGACGTACCCCTGGGTTCGATACTTTTTTGCTGGTGTGGGAACGCTTGCTGGAGAAGGCTCGGCCTTGGATTGGGTCGCCGATCATCGCAAGCATCATGCCCATAGTGATCAAGAAGGTGACCCGCATTCGCCCAAAGATGGTGGGCTCTGGAGTCACATGCTTTGGCTCGTCTACAACACGCACAACGGCGACCGAAAAGCCTACTTGGAGCGTTGGGCTCCGGACCTCTACAAAGAGCGTGGGATGCGAATCCTGGACGTTCTGTTCCTTCCCTTGCACATAACCGTTGGCTTTCTGCTGTTCGGCGTTGGCTACGCGATTGGTGGCTTGGAACTAGGTGCCTCGCTGGTCGTTTGGGGCATGTTTGTCCGCTTGATTGGCGTCTTGCACGCGACTTGGATGGTCAACAGTGCCTCGCACATGTGGGGCTACCGCAACTACGAAACCACCGACGACAGCCGCAACAACTGGCTGGTCGCCATCGTGGCCTACGGCGAAGGCTGGCACAACAATCATCACGCGTATCCACGCATGGCCAAGCACGGTCACAAGTGGTGGGAGTTTGACATTACCTGGCAAGCCATTCGCTTGCTGCGTGCCACTGGCCTGGTCTGGGACGTGGTCGACTACAAGAATGCGGCCGAAAAGAAGGCCAATCAGGAAAAAGCTGCTGCTTGATCAAGAGCACAACTGCGAATCCACGCTCCTCACTGGGGGAGCGTGGATTTTTTTTTACTTCCACGGAAATACGCTCGAATTCACCGGAGCCGTCGGTTTCGAATCTGCGGTGATTTCCCGCCTCCAATGCCAGTTCCTAGAAATTCTTTTCAGATGGCGCGCTATCAGTGTTGACACGCCAGCTCCAAACTGACTATTTCCGCTTCAAACCCGAGTCTCTCCACGTTTTGTGCTGACAAGGATGTCTGGCCATTGTGAAGAGATTCAAAGGAAGCCGCTGATCAGATCAGCCCGTAAAAGGATGCTTCAACGAACCAACGTTATTTGCTTTCAAGACAAACAACGTTCGCTGAACTGTCCCACTTATTGAAAGTCTCACCGCGAAGAAGGAGAGTCGCGTTGAACCGTCTCGTACCTGCACACGCCAACCGTGTCGTCTACCTTGCCGCATTCGTTGTGGCAACGGCGTTGGACGCGTCCGCTCAGATTCAAATGCCGAGTCAACCCGCGGCACCGCCCGCAGCTGCTCCGGCATCGACAGCCCAAACCATTCCGCCTTCGGTGGAATCGGGTCGTCAACATCTGAGCAACGTTCAGTCCGCGTTAGCCAAGAGCGACTTCCATTCCGCGGTTCAGTCATTTCGGCAAGCAGCCGCGATGTCGGCTAGGGTGCCTCAGCTTGCTGCTGACGTCGCCAAGGCCAAGGCCCACCTGCAAGGGATCGGAATCGATTCTGCTTTGCTGGCCATGCCACCGCAGCCTCTCACTCGACCAAGCATGCAGCGTCTGCCTGACGTGGCCGGTGCAAAGCCCATTGGCTCGACCCCTGTTGATGCAGCAGGGCGGAAGCAAGAAGCTTTGCGACTGGTAGCCATTGGCCGTGCCGCTCTCGACAGGGGTGACGTTTCGACTGCCCTCTCGATTGCCCGCCAAGCGGAATCGCTCAAGGTACCTGAGAAGGACTTCGCCGCTGGTGAACCCCGCGTTTGGAACCTGCTGTTGGATGCGGAATCAGCCGCACGACGCAGTGGTGTTGCTTTAACCGGTGGAACACAGAACTCAACGACGAATTCGATTCAACCTGCCTTCGCCAGCTCTCCGAAAGACGAAGTCGGTGTCATCGCTCAGATGCTATACAACGCTGATGCCGACGCCGCTGAGAAATGGGCAGGCGACATCAAGCAAGTTCAAAATATCGAAGCTTTGCCACAGGGCGAACTTTCGTATGGCCAAAGCATGTACTACGACGGCATCAAGGCTCTTGGTCAAGGCGACTCGGCTGGGGCTCGCAAGAAATTTGCCGAGGCTTGGAAGTTCCAGAACGACCTTACCGTGACTCAGCGGAACCAGTTGAAAGACAAGTTGACTCTGCTGCAACCTCGGCGTGCTGCTCCAACTCCGGACATGGACGGCGAACTGACACCGATTCAAAAGGCTGAGCTGGAAGCTCAAGACAAGACTCGCCGCATGTTGCGAGAAGTTACCGGCGAACTGGCCAAGACAGAAGAAATCAAAGAGTCAGCTCCACTGGACGCGCTCGACCAACTTGAGCGTCTACGTCGAAGAGTTGACGGATCGGATCTCGACGAGCAAGCCAAGCGGTCGTTGGCCGTGATGGTTGATCGTGCGATCACTTCTCAAAAGAAGTATGTCGATGAGAATCGTGCCAAGATTGCACTGAAACTTCAAAACGATGCTGTACGGACGGAGATGGCGAACGACCAGGCTCGGGAAGCACAGATTGACGAAGAAGTCTCGGCTTTGGTCAACACCTTCAACAGCTTGATGAAAGAACGCCGCTACCCTGAAGCGGAAGTGATCGCCAAGCAGGTGTCCGAACTCAAAGCAGGACACGAAGTGGGATCGCAAATGGCTTTCTTGAGCCGCACCGCCACTCGGAAAGCGATGGCCGAGGAAGTTCAAACGCAGAAAGAGAACAGCTGGTTGGACAACCTCCATGACGTCGACAAGTCGGCCGTCAGCATGAATCCGAACCTGCCCATGACGCTACCTGATGGTGAAACCTGGGAAGCCCTGTCACGTCAAAGACTGGATTCCCAGAACAACCGTGACTCACGACTGAGCGTGCAAGAGCAGCAGATCAAGAAGAAGCTGCCGATGCCTGTCAGCGTCAAATACAGCAACCGTCCACTCGGGGAAGTTCTGAACGAACTCGAGACCCTGACGGCCGTGCCAATTCACGTTGATGAACGAGCTCTGACAGCGGTACGCGTTTCGACCGAAACACCCGTTTCGATCACTCGTGACAACATCGCCTTGAAGAGTGTTCTGAATCTGATGCTGAATCAGCTGGAACTGACTTACGTGATCGAAAACGACGTGTTGATGATCACAAGCATGGAAGCCAAGCGTAGTAAGGTCTATCCAGAGACTTACCGAGTCACTGACCTGGTCACGCCGATTCCAAACTTCACCAGTAGCTACGAAGACGGATTGGCTGGTGCACTTCGTGCCGCCTATCAAATGTCTCGGCCACAGTCGGACGTGCATATCATGCCTGTCTCGGCGACTGACTTGGGCACCGGCATGGCAAACGCTATGTCACCCTCGTCTGCAGGAAACATCCTGGGGCAGTACCATCCCATGGGAGGAGGCAGCAGCTTCGGACCAAGCAACCCACCATCCTCGGGTGGCGGCGGTGCAGGAGGAGGATCGTTTGCGGACTTCCAATCGCTCATCGATCTGATCCAAACGACCGTGGTTCCTGAGACTTGGGAAGCACTGGGTGGACCAAGCACGATGGCACCCTATCCACAGAACTTGAGCTTGGTCATTGCAACGACCAGTGATGTTCACGATCAAATTGCAGACTTGCTTGAGTCACTCCGACGATTGCAGAACCTGCAGATCACGATCGAAGTTCGCTTCATCACGCTGGCGGACGCATTTGCCGAGCAGATCGGTGTCGACTTCAACGTCCAGTTTGATGACAACACCCGAGCCCTTCCACAGGATGACTCGGGACCAAGTGTGACCGTTGGTCTTGGAGCCGACGGTTTGCCAACGGCAGATCTAGACATCCAGTTCGATAACGGAAGTTTCGGTATCACTCCAGCGTTTGGCGGTGCTCAGTTGGGCAACCCATCGTCGATTGGCTTTGCGATTCTTAGCGATATCGAGGCCTTCTTCTTCTTGCAAGCGGCTCAGTCGGACAACCGAACGAACGTCATGCAGGCTCCGAAGGTCACCATGTTCGATGGACAATTCGCAACGATCAGTGACATCACTCAGCGACCCTTTGTGACCAGTATTACACCTGTGGTCGGTGACTTCGCGGTCGCCCAGCAGCCTGTGATTGTGGTCTTGAACGAGGGGACACAGTTGAACGTGCAAGGAATCGTCAGCGATGACAAACGCTTTGTACGCCTGACGCTTGTGCCATTCTTCAGCCAGATCGGTGCGGTCGATACCTTCACCTACGAAGGACAGCGAACCACTCGGTCAAGCAGTCGCGACGAGAACGGCGATACCAACGGTGACGGAGTTGTCGACGAGAACGACGAAGCCGACACATCCGATACCGAAGACGTCATTGCAGGTACGACCGTGCAGCTTCCAACCTTCGCGTTCACCTCGGTCAGCACGACCGTCAGTGTTCCCGATGGTGGTACGATTCTGCTCGGTGGCATCAAGCGATTGGCCGAAGGCCGAGTCGAGCGTGGTGTTCCTGTACTGAGTAAGATTCCATACGTCAGCCGCTTGTTCCGAAACGTTTCGGCAGGTCGTGAAGCACGAAGCTTGATGCTGATGGTTACGCCGCGAATCATCATTCAGGAAGAGGAAGAACTTGCTCAAACCGGCTTCAGTGCTGATCAGAGATAGTTCTCACTCCAGAACCGAAAGATCGACGCCGACGAGCAATCGCTTGTCGGCGTTTTTCTTTTCGAACCGAATCAGTCCGAGAAGTTTCGCAAGTGCTCCATGACCATCGCGATCGCAGCGCTCGCCATCGGCGTGCTCATGCTGGCCAGCCGCGCAGGATCTCCGGCCGCCTGAGAAGGTGACAGCGGAATGTGCAGAAAGAGGCTGCGAGTATTCAAACCGATGGTTTGAGAGTAATGCTGGCTCAAGTACAAAGCGGCGTTGCATAGATAGGTTCCCGCGTGATGCGAGACTTCGCTGGGAATACCGGCACCAATCAAAGACTGGCAGCATGACTCCAGAGGAAACGGACTTCGGTACGCCTCCGGAGCATCACTGATCAACGGCGAACCATCGGTTCGAACATTCAAACCGACCGATTCAATCTTGATCAGCGTCGAACCGGGGGATTGCCCCAGATGGATCGCCAAGTCGTAGTTGTTCTCCAAGTCCTTTCGCAGCGACTCGCTCATCGCAGTCAGATCGACCGGGTACCGGCGAGTCGTGATGTCCGCGTCACCGTCGTACCAACGGGTCAAATCGATCAACGCCAGCCAGCTGGAATTCTCGGACCAGCGGTCGTAGGGCTCGAATGCGGTGATCAGAACTCGGGTCACTTGGGTGCTTTCGGTTGCGGAGAAGGATCAGTGAGCCCTCAATCATAGTTCACCTTTGAAAGCACGCAGGCAAACCAGGGGGCCGATCAGTCGTCTTTTTGCACAATCATTGCCGGCAACTCGTCCCCTAGCTTGATGAATTTCATGGAAATCGAATTGACACAGTGACGAGTGTTTTTCTCCGTCATCCGCTCTCCCTCGAACACGTGGCCGAGATGACCGCTGCAATTCGCACAGATGATCTCCACCCGGCGTCCATCGGGATCCACGCGTCTTCGGACGGCTTTGTCGATTTCATCGTCGAAACTCGGCCATCCACAATGGCTCTCGAACTTGTCCTTCGCTTCATACAGCGCGGCATTGCACTGACGGCAAACGTAGGTCCCAGGATCCTTGGTCATCGTGTAACCGCCATCCCCAGGCGGCTCCGTGCCCTGGTTTAAGATCACATAAGCTTCTTGGCGATTGAGTGGATTGTAGACCCCAATCGTTTTCTTCTGCTTGGTCGGATCATGAACGGCCTTCCCCGGCATTGCGACGTAACCCTTCCCCGAATGACGTTCGCTCGCGTCGGGGGCGTCGGCCAACTTATCCAAACACGTTTGCAAGTAAGTTCTGGACCGATTGATTTCTGAGGTGACCGCTGCGGTCGACTCTAAGATCGGAATTCCACGCGGGACCGGGTGCATGAAGATCTCCGTCCAGCCCTGATACTGAATGTCTCGCAAAGCGCCCAGCAATGGCGTGAAGTCCAACTCGCCGCGACCTGGCATCTGAAGCAGTTCTTGTTCCTTGGGCAGCTTCTCCATGCAGCCATTGCCGTGCTGCCAGGCGTAGAACATCACGATCGAATCGTCCAAGTTGCGAATCAAATCCGCCAGCACTTTCGTGTCTTGTGGCAAGTGGTAGGGTGCAAACGCAATCGCCAAATGATTGCTTGGGCGAAGCTCGGCCAGCCACTTCATCGAGTCAGCCGACTCAATCAAATTGTTGGCATGATTCTCGATCGCGATCGTCACGCCTGTTTCCTCCGCAACTTCCAAATGCGGCTTCATCTTCTCGACGAATTCGCCAACGGCAGCTTTCAACTCGCTGCCAGTCAAACCTTTTGGCCCCTTGCCGCCAGTCACAATGGTTTGGCAACCGAGACGCTTTGCCAAACGCATTTCGTCTTGGAGACCAAATGGGCCCAACTGGTACTGCGTGATACAACCGACACCGACGCCAGCTTGATTGGCGATCGCACGGAACTTCTCTTCCCCCAGTTCGTCCAACTGCTCGCGTTGGTTGCCGTGAACTTTCGGCCACAAATCGATGGCAGCCGCGCCAATCTTCTTGACCTCCGGAAGCACTTCCGCCACATCTGTGTATCCGTACATGCACGAACCGAGAATGTACTTCAGTGAAAATGGCGAAGCCTCCGCCGCTTGCAACTCCTGAGCGGCCATGGCCATGGCGGTTGCGCCAGCAGCACCAGAGAGAATCGCTTGGCGTCGTGATAATTCGAGTGGATCGTTCATAGAAACTGTTGTCTTGGAAAGTACGGCTGCCCTAGGAAGCCTGCTATCGATTATGAGGAAAAAGATGCTTCACAGTCGACAATCTGATTGTCTCTTAAAAAAGGGACGCCCAAATGCATCAGCTGCTCTGTGTTGGGTCTGAAAATCGGTTCGGCAGAATACTGCGTCACGTAGGCTCGCCGCATTCGATCGGTTGTGTTCGGCCCGCTGCGATGGAAAGTTAGCGAACTGAAGACCACCAAGCTGCCGGCGGGAACAATCGCTGGAATTCCAGGTTCGCTTCCAAAATACCCGACCTTGTCGCCGGTGTCTTGATCTTGCACATGCTCTACCAGTGTGCGAATTCCGCACTTCGAAACTGGCAGGACATACGCCGTACCGTTTTCCTCGGTCATATCGTCCACCGCAGCCCAAACCGTCACGTAGGGACGATGTGGAAAACCGAGGTATCCTGAATCTTGGTGCCACGAGAACTTGATCCCCTGTTCGGCGGCCTTGGCCACGTACTGATCGTAAAACAGAAAAGCGTTCTCGCCCACCGTCGCACGACAGACTTCAGCCATCAAGTCACTGAATACATACTCCGATAATCGCGGTGCCAACGCGTACTGTTTGGCGATATGGTACCGTTTTCCACGATGGCTGATGTGAATGTGATCGGTGCCCAGCCGATCCATTTCCCGATGCATTGACTCAATCAAGTGATCACATGAGTCGCGCAGTACCTGCAAGTGATCTGCGGAAATCACATCCTGCAGAATGAAGTAACCTTCCTCCTGATATTGCTGGCGATGCTGGTCGGTGATCAAATCTTGGGTCGGCGAACTCATTCAACGCACTCTCACTATCGATGTGGATCAGCAGGGTATCAGTATGGCCGACCTGAACTCTCATATCCACACCCTCCCATTGCTAACCACACAATCACCGCCAAAGCGTGCAACATCATGATGAATTTCGTTCGCAATCTCGTGCTTCTATCGATCCTGAGTTTCCTCGCTGCGTCCACCGCGCCCGTCGTTCTTGCCGAGCACGGCCAATGGACGCAGTTCCTGGGCCCAGATCGCAACGGAGTAACCGACGGCGAAAGCCTTATCCAATCATGGCCCGAGACAGATCCAAAAGTACTGTGGCGTGCGTCAGGCGGCGTCGGCATGTCTGGAGTCGCGGTCACGGACCAGCTCGCGATTACGCTCTGGAACTCCTCCAAAGGCCAACTTGTCGTCGCCTTGGATCGAAACTCTGGCGAGCCAGCCTGGAAAACAGTGGTCGCCCCTAACTACGAGAACTCGATGGGGGACGGTCCAAGGGCAACGCCAACGATTTCGAGGGGTCAGGTCTTCGCTTTCACCGGAGAAGGATTGCTCGTTGCCTTGAATCTTGCAGATGGAAAGATCAACTGGACCACGGATGTGTTCGCCGGCCGCGATGCCAGGCCGGCCGAGTACGGCATGGCCTCCTCGCCGTTGGTGGTCGGCGACTTGGTGATCGTGACTGCGGGTGGTCCGAACTCCGCCGTGACGGCGATCCATACCGCCGACGGTAAAGTTCGCTGGAGTGCTGTTGATGGGGCACCAGGATATTCCTCGCCAGCTCTGCTTCCGATCGCAGGCGAACAGCATCTCGTCACCTTCACAGGTCAGGGTGTTGTCGGATTGAATCCCAACAGCGGAGAGGTTCTTTGGACCTATCCATTCAAAACCCCCTATGACTGCAACACGGCAACGCCAATTTCAGTTGACGGCCATGTCTTCATTTCCGCCGGCGAAAACCATGGCTGTGTGATGCTTGAGGTTCTCAAGTCCGCCAACAATTTCCAAGTCAACGAAGTTTGGTCGTCTGTGGATGTGAAGAGTGTGTTGCGCAACGAGTGGCAAACTTCCGCTTTGATCGACGGCCATCTCTATGGCTTCGACAACGTCGGCAGCGCGGGCCCCGTCACGCATCTGTCCTGTGTGAATGCCAAAACGGGCGAAACGGTGTGGCGTCAGAACCGCTTTGGCAAAGCGAATCTCGTTGCTGCAGACGGAATCCTCTGGATCACGACGATGAAAGGCGAGTTCGTGATGGTCAAAGCAACGACCGCAGGATACGCCGAACTGGGCCGAAAGAAACTGTTCGGAAAGACTCGTCAGGCACCGGCAATCGATGGGGGAATGGCTTTCATTCGCGATGATGCCGAAGTGATTTGCATCGACATTCGCCGCTAAGAAGCCGAACTCTAAACGCTTTCCTTGGTGGCTTTTGTGATTAAGTCGACAAGATCGCGAACGTGATGCTCGCGAGTATGAATATTGACCAAGTTCATTCGCATCCACATCACTCCACCGTGAGTCACGTTGCTGAACCAAGAACGACCAGAATCAACAATCGACTTTGTGATCCGCTTCTGCAGCGCATCGGTCTGTTCTTTGCTCATACCAGCAGGCTCGAATCGCACGCACGCGACGGATAATTGCCCGGCTTCCAACACTCGAAAGCCGGCTTCTTGCAACAGCGATTCGAGCAGACGTATCAGCGTGATGTTCCGCGCGACTGATTCACGAATGGTCCTCCATCCGTGGGCACGCAACGTCATCCAGACTGTCAAACCGCTACTTCGCCGCGACGTTGGAAAGCCAAGGCGAAACGCGTCGATGCTCCCATCATTGGGAATGTAGGGCGCTGCAATGTCAAAGGTCTCCAGTGCCAACGCGTCGTGCTTGGTCAAAAACAAACCAGCCGTCATCGGAATGAAGAACCATTTATGCGGATCGATCGCGATCGAATCGGCGCGAGCAATTCCTGCGAAATTCGCCAGCGGTGGGTCCAACAGCAGCGCACCACCGCCATAACAAGCGTCGACATGCATCCACAAACCGTGTTGCTGACAAACGCCGGCAACGGCATCCAGGTCATCGATCGCGCCGGTTCCTGTGGTGCCTCCGTTGGCAACAACAGCAAAGGGCAGGTGACCGGCTTGGCGATCTTTCTGCACACGTTCGTCCAGCGCATCAACGTCGATCTCACCGCGGCCCACCGAGGGGATAGAAACGAACCCCTGTTTCCCGATGCCGATCGCCCGAGTCGCGCGATCATTGCAAAAATGAGCTTGGTCCGATGCATAGACCAAGGGGCGTCCCTTCAATGCCGTTGGCCCCTCTTCCTGCCACTCAGGAAAATGCAGTTGTCGGGCGAGCATCAGACCATGCAAATTGGCCAGCGTCCCACCGGGCACAATCATCCCCGACACGTTTTGCTCGAGTCCACATAGCCGCGCGAACTCCGCCACGACCATGTTCTCCATCGCGCTGATCGCCGGGCTCTGGTGAAAAGACCCGCCGTTGTTGTTCAACGCCGAAACCAGCAAGTCGGCCAACGGCCCGGCAGGCAGCGGCGAAGAATTGACCAAGCCAAAGTACATCGGGTGTGGCGTTCCCATGCAATTCGGCAGCACGTTTTCCGCAAACTCTTCCAAAGCGGCATCCAAACCGATTCCCTCCTCGCCAATTCCATCAGCAAAGAGAGTCGCCATTTGCTCACGCGACGCTGCCGGGGATACAGCCCGCTGCTCTAGATCGGCGTAAACCTCGGTGTACAGTTCGGCTGCTCGAGAGGAAGCTCGCAACAATGCTTCGCGTGACAGATCAAGATTCATATCAACTTCGGATCAACAAAAAACGCCCAAAACGAAACACAAAACCAGGCAAACCGCAGTCTAGCAGTCTGCGTGTCAGCCGTACGCCAGGCTCGTTTCCAAAGATCTCTCGTACCCTACCGGACTCGGCACGTAGAATACAGGTTCAGCAAAATCGAACGACTATCCTCGCATTCATACGCCCCATGCCCAGCAAACTCATTCAGCTCCAACTCGTCCTCGTGATTTCTGTGACTTCTTCGCTGTCGGCACAGTCACCCGCCGCACGACGCGATGCGATGCGAAAGCAACAGCAGCAACAACAACGCATTCGTGAAATTGCAACGAACCAGACAGATTTGCCAACGGACCCGCAGTTGCTGAGTCTGCACAAGGAGTTCATCACCAAAGCGGAAAAGCTCGCCTTGGAGTATGAGCGAAAGAAGCAATTGGACAAAGCACGTGAAGTCTACGAGTCGCTCGTACGCCTCGTGCCAAAATATTCCAATGCCGAACAAGGACTCAATCGCGTCCTTGGAAACCAGAAGGTGCAGGACCGAAAGTTAACCGAAGTGAAGGCGAACCAGGCATGGCAGGACACGGGCGTCAACTTATTGGAAGGCATGCCTGTCCGCATCAAGATGAACGGTACCTGGAAAGTGGTCTATGAAACGGGGCCAAAGGGAATTGAGATCCCCAACGAGCTCCGTCCTAAAGATGGCCGCATCAAGTTAGGAACCATGATCGCGTTGATCGCGAACTCCCCACAAGACCTGGCCGAAGGCCGTCCCTTCGTACTCGAAAGCGACAAGGACTTCATTGCCAAGAAATCGGGCCGACTCTATTTGCGAATGTTCGACGTCGATCCATCCGACAACGAAGGCAAAATCGTTGTGATGATCCAAAGCACCTTCCAATAATCGTTGGCTGCCAACTTGGACGAAACGACGGACGCCAATCCTCAGACACCGACGCATTCGGTCGCTCGGATTGCATGGACGATTGTCTGGTTTGCACTGTTTGCGGCCCTAGGCAGTACAGCGTTGAGCCTGTTTGCAGCGCATCACTGGCTTGCTGATCTTGTCGCCAATCTGCGTCTGCAACAAGTGATCGCGGCCGTCGCCATCCTGTCTGTCTTTGCTTGGAAACGCAAGACACTCGCTTGCGTAATCGCTATCGCTATCGTCCTGGTTCATCTGCCGTGGTTTGGGGCCGCACTCCCGCAGTCGAATCATGGCACCCCAGCAAGTGACGCTGACTTGATCATCACCTTTGCCAATGTGTTGACGAGCAACCATCAGCATGACGCTGTGATGACGGACCTGCTGCACCGCGATCCTGATGTGATCGCCGTTGCCGAATTGGGTTCTCCTCTCGCCAAGAAACTTGCGCCGAAACTAGCCAGTTCGCACCCCCACCAAGTCTCACGCCCTGAAGACTTGGGAAACTTTGGGATCGCCCTGTATTCAAGGTACCCTTTTTCAAACAAAGAGGTTTTCGACGCGGCGGCAAATGAAATCGACTCGATCACGGCAACCATCGAGATCGGCGATCCAACCTATCGGCTCTACGTCACTCACCCGCTACCGCCGATGGGGCCAGAAAACTTTGCGTCGCGCAACACGCACCTCAAGGGAATCGCAGACCATGTCCAAAATTCCCAAACGCAGAATCCCCGGCAATCGGTCGTGTTGGTTGGCGACCTGAACCTGACGCCGTGGTCGCCCTGGTTTGAGCGACTGGAAGAAGGCAGTGGCTTGCATCGTGCCAATCCGAACTTCAGCCTCACCCCAACTTGGTACCGCTACGATCAATTCGCTTTCGGATTGATTTTGGATCACTGTTTGATCAGCAGCGACTTGAACTGCACCTTTCACGAGACCGGGCCAGACATGGGCTCAGACCATCGATCGATCACCGTTGGAGTGACACCGGTTGCGAAGCCCACTGAGTAGTCAACAGTCTTTCATCAACCGCGCCACATCATCATGCAGGCAACAATCGCAAGCGCGACTGCGACCAGCCGCTTGAATCCTTCGGCGGGTATCCGACGACTCGCCAAAACTCCTAGCTGAACGCCAATGATCGAAACCGCGGCAACGACTGCTGTCTGCGGCAGTGCGTCACCGACGAAGTGTCCTCGCCATATCAACAGCGCCGCTTTGTAGCATGACATCAGCAACAAGCACTGCGTCACAAAGGCCTTGAAACGAGACTGCGACCAGTCCTGCCGTAGCGCGAAAGCGGCAATCGGTGGCCCGGCAATGCTGACCGCACCGGCAAGGAATCCACCAGTCGCCCCGGCCAGAAAACACGAACCCGAACCACTCGCGTTTTCACCTGCGTTTTGATTCCGAAGGCTCCAAAGCACCATCAACAAGATGCTGAATCCCGTCCCGCGCACGAGCCAACTGAGAGAAACCGATTCGAACAGCAACAGACCCAACGGCAGAAAGATCACGGTCCCCAGCATCGCTTGCCGGAGCGACTTCCATTCGATCCCGTCTCGATAGGACCAAGCAGCCACCAGCAGCATTGGCACGCTGGAAACCGACAGCACCACATGGGAGGTTCGCGGATCAATCACCATTGGCAGCAACGAAATCGCTACGATCCCAAACCCAAAGCCGATGGCGCTGTGGACGAATCCCGCCAACAGTGCGATCCCTGCAATCGTGGCCAGGACGAACCCTACGTCTTCTGCCATCTATTCCAGCAATTCCGTTCCGCGGGTTTCGCGTCCAAACAAAATCACGACCGCGCCGAGGAGGTACAGCGGGGCCAACAAGAGAGCTTGCGACTCCGGCACCATCTTGACCCAGAAGCCGAACACGAAGAACGCGGCAGCTGTTCCCAACCGGCCCATGTTGAAGCAAAAGCCTGCGCCCGTTCCACGCATTCGTGTTGGATACAACTCGGGGAAATACACCGCGTATCCCGCGTGCATCCCCAACGTAAAGAACCCGAATATCGGCAGGCAGATCGCCAGCACCATCGGTGAGGCGTCACTGGGCAACAAGACCTTGAACATCACGATCACCACGATGAACGCTATCAAGTGATAGAAGATGAAGGCGCCTCGACGCCCGATCATGTTGGAAATCCATCCAAACAAAACGAGTCCAAGGCCGCCACCAATTGTGTTGAGCGCCATGCTGGTCATCTCGGCACGTTTGATTTCCGCGGCGTGCAACGTCAAGGCTTGCTTCTTGGCAGTATCAAACGTCGCTTGCTGCTCCTCGGTCGCCTGCGGGCCAGGATTGATCACATTCTCTGCAACCAAGGCGTCTGCCTGCGCGCGACGTAAAAGCGCATTCTTTCCGTAAATGTGAATTCCCCAAAAGGTCACCAAACCGATCGTTGCCAGAGTGACACCAACGACTGTTGCTCGCAAGTTTTCGCTGGAAAACAAGTCCGAGATCCGCCCCGGCTTTTGAGTCTCATCGTGCTTGGCCCGTTCTTGAGCACGTTGCCATGACTCCGGTTCGTGCAGCTTCCATCGAATCCAAAGCGTCAGCAACGCGGGCAGCACGCCGATCGCAAAACCGATTCGCCAGGGCTCCCAACCAGCAGACGCAAGGCGGGCATTCAAGTCCGGATTTCCAATCAACATCGCGATCGTCGCCGCCGCGAGCAGCGTCCCGAACACACTGGAAGCATGAAAGATGGAACCCATCGTTGCCCGCGATCGTTTGGGCATCACTTCGGCGACCATCGCCGAGGCAACGGCCCACTCGCCACCCACCCCCATCGCCACTAGGAATCGAAGCACAACCATGTGCCACGCTTCCTGCGAGAAAGCGCTCAGGCAAGTGAACAATGAGTAAAACAGAATCGTCAGGATCATCGTCTTGGAGCGTCCAATCCGATCGCTGACCACCCCAAAGAAGACTCCGCCAACAGCACCTCCCAATAGAAAGAAACCGAAGGCAATGTTGTTCCACGAACCAACCGTTGCGTCATCCGGTTCGACCCCCAGCAGCGCGGGCATCGCATCTCGCATCGAAGCAACGAAAATCTGTCCTTCAAAGACGTCGAACACCCAACCGAGCGACGCAATCAACAGCACCAACCACTGGTAACGCGAAATTCCCTCGTACCATTTTAAATGGGAGTCGGATTCGATTGAGTTGGTATCAGAGTCTGCCATCTGCTTTTACTTTTAAAGTGGAAGCTTTCGCACCTGAAGAACAAATCGGCGGGTCGTCTGGTCCGCCACAAAACCACGACCGGCTTAGCTGACCGGCTCGAAAGCCTGTGTCTGCATTTCCGCCAAAGATGCAACGACTTTCCTTTTTCCTACAAACGGGCTGCGAGCGTGCATCGTGATCGTATTGTCAATCAACACCACATCGCCAACGTGCCAATTCAGGTCGAAAGCCAACTCATCAGCAAGTTCGGCAGCAACACGAACCGCATCCGCATCCAAGGCTGATCCGTCGCCGTGGCGGATCGCTTTGGAAGGATCGTTGCGTTCGTCTTTCCAGCCACAGAACGCCGCGATCAACTGATTGAAGAACACTTTGCGTCCACCACTGGCATCGACAACCGCAGGCAACGGCGGCGTCGTTGCTCTTAAGCAACCGTCGTCCTGCCACTCCCACGAATAGTTCAGTTCGCCCAGACGCGTCTCGGCAGCTTCCTTCGTTTCGACGCCTAAGGTGCTACGCCAACTGCGTCCCATCCCGGACTGCGCATCGTCTTCGCCGGGCATCACGTTGGTGTAGCTCAATCCGCGTTGCTCACAAGCCTGGGCAAACTCGGGACAGCGTTGCTGCATTCGCTCGAACAGAACATCGGAACGACAAATCGGCGTTGCCCCACCTTCCTGCGGCGCGACTTCGCAACTGAACAAGATCCACTTGGGAAACAACGGCGTTTGAGCCATCTCGTGGTGGAAAAAGATGCGAACTTCAGGAGGTGCTTCGTTGGCAGAAAACACACGTTCGGTGCGATTGATTCGAACGGCGTTGGAGAGTGACTTTTCATACGGAAAGTTCGTGATCGACAATGCCTGGATGATCGCATCGAACCCCGTCGCATCTTGCACAGCGAAGTCGCGAAGCAACACAGCGCCGTGTTGATTCGCCAGTTTCAGCAGGTCGTCTCGCTGAGACGCGACCCAAGCCGACGCATCCTCGATCGACGCGGTTGAATCACGACAAACCAAAGCGTAAGGAAAGACGCTATCACCGTGGTCTTGTTGGCCATCGATTTTGACGGCCTCAACATTCAATCCACTCATGGGTCAACCTGTTGGAGCTATTCGTAAATGGGGAAAAACGTGTTGAAGGCGGCTTCGCAAAAATCGCCTGGATCGTTGAAACGTCGGTTTCGATTCAGGCCAGTGATTTGGCTTATCTGATCGTCACTGAGCTCGAAGTCGAACACCGCCATGTTCTCTTTCAATCGATCAACATTGGAAGTCTTGGGGACCACCGAGGTGCCACGCTGAACTCCCCACCGCAGCAGCACTTGCGCGGGTGTGCGTCCAACCGAACTGGCAATCGAGTTGATCGTTTCGTGCTCGATCAGCGACTCACTGGCCTCCGCCATGTTCAGTTGGAAGTACGATTGAGCACCAAGCGGCGAGAACGCCGTCACTGCAATGTCGGACTCATGACAAAACCGTGTCAGCTTCTCTTGGGTCAGGTAGGGATGCATTTCGATTTGCAGCATCGCTGGTGGGATCGAGGCCTGATTCATCAAGTCTCTCAACAGCGAGGTGCCAAAATTGCAAACACCGATTTCGCGCACCAATCCATCGCGCACGAGTTCTTCCATCGCCTGCCAGGTTTCGATGATCGACACGTCGTCCGCCTCAATGCAAGGCTCACTGGCATCGGGATCACTGAACCAACCTGGTGGATACCGCTGGTCGATGGGCACATATTTCTGTGCGATTGGAAAGTGCACGAGATACAGATCCAAGTAGTCCAGCTGTAAGTCCCGCAGAGACTTCTCGAGCGCGGGCCGAACATGCTCGCGGCGATGGTAGGTGTTCCACAGCTTGGAGGTGACCCAAAGATCTTCCCGGGAAACGCTGCCGCCGGCCATCGCGGCTTTCAAGCCTTCACCGGTCTGTACTTCGTTGCCGTAGTCGCAGGCGCTATCAAAATGCGTATAGCCGCATTCGATCGCCGACTGCACCACAGCTGCCGTCGCTTCTTGCTCAATTTTCCAAAGCCCCAGGCCGACCGAGGCGACCTCGCGCCCACTGGCCAACTTGATCGTTTCGAGTCCGATGACATTTTCTCCTGGAAGGGGCATTTGGTAGGTGCGATCCCATGATCACATGCGGAATAATGTAGCGGATTTCAAAACGGACGGGTCGTTCGCCCGCATCCCTGTTTTTAGCCCGATAGAACCAAGCGAAGAGAGCTCCATGCCGATCCTAAGAAACGCGTCGTTGCTGGGCTTTGCCAGCTTGGTCATTTCAGGCCGGCAACTTGCCTGTTGCACAAAAAAAAAGACATTGTCGTTTCCACCTTCGTTCCCAACACGCGTTACTTGCATGGTCTTGATTGCTTTGGCAGTCATCAATGCCTCGGCAGAGGATCGATACTTTGACGAGACCAAACACACTCGTACGTTGTTTTCTTTCGACAGTGTTTCGATTCCCTATTTCCAAAACCTGAAGTTGGAGATGCGATCTCCGCAGAAGCATCCCATGAATCCAGTCGTCGCGCGGGGACCAGACGGCTCGGCCGATTCGTGGGCAGTGCAGTTCTACGGATCGGTGATTCGGCATCCCGAAACAGGAAAGTTTCGTGTCTGGTACTGCGCCGTGTCCAAGACGGAACGTGCCGAAAAGTCCATTCCCAGTTCTGGTAAGTGGCGGGTGGCCTACGCGGAGAGTGATGACGGCATCTCCTGGACGAAACCCAACCTTGGTCTGGTCAGTGTGAACGGCAGCACGGAGAACAATCTTTGCAAGATCGAACCGCATCTCGGAATCCTCAATCTGAAGGTGCTGGACGAACCGGATGATCCGAACCCGCAGCATCGCTACAAGATGGCAGCCCATGTGTGGACGCCAAAAAGTGAGACACGACGCAATGGTGCACTCGCTCCTTTTGTCAGTGCTGACGGATTCACCTGGAAGTTCGTTGGCGACACCGTGCCCATCCGAGCGAATCTTCCTGAAGCAGACACGGTGATTCCTCCGCTGCACATCGAACCCGCGGGCGGACTGTACAAGTGGGATGGCTTGTATCACACCTCCGGCCAAAATGCGATCGCGGCAGAGCGTCCCTACCACGGCCGAGTGACGCGAACCAGCATCTCGGCGGACTTCGTCCATTGGAGTCAAACCAGCGCGATTCAAACGGTGCGGATTGCACAGCACGAACAACTGGGACCGGGCAAGAGCCGGATGGGGGAGCAAACTCATGAAGGCATTAGCGTATGGAATCGTGGGGATGTATTGCTCGGTGCATCAGGAGTGTGGCATGGCACTGCCGAGTGGAAAGATCTGACCATCGACCTCGGGTTTGTGATCAGCAACGACGGCGTCCACTTTCGCGAGCCGATGGTCGAGTGGACGTTGATCGAACGCGGGGTCGACGGCGAATGGGATCAGGGAGGACTCTTGCAGGGGCAGGGTTTCGAGAACATTGGGGAGCAAACCTGGATCTACTACGGAGCATGGGATCCCCGAGCGTGGGAGTCATCGCCGCCACGCGGTGGGATCGGGCTGGCGACCTTGCCTCGCGATCGTTTCGCTGACCTGATTGTCGACGAATCGACCAAGGGACCAGGCGACTACCAGATGACAGAAACGGAATGCCAGTTCATCACCTCCTCGATTTCTGTCGACGCTGGAAAACGTCCGTCCTTCATCAACGCGGCCGGACTCAGCAAGGACGCGACGTTAAAAATTGAATTGCTCGATCACCTGATGAATCCCCTCGACGGATATTCCACCGAGATCAAGTCCGGCGGCTTTCAGGTTCCCGTCAAGTTTGGCGGCCAAACACTCGTCACCGAATTGCCCGAACGGATCAAAGTACGCGCCACCTTTCAAGGCAAAAAGCGAACCGACATCCGTTTCAATGCCATGTACATCCGCTGACCGATGGCTCAGCTTCTGACGTGATAGAATACGCCGCTTCGGCAATCAATCTGCTTTCACTTTCCTGAGTTCATGATGATCAACTTGAAACAATTCATTGGGTTTGTACTAACGCTGAGTTTGATGGGCGTTGCGATTCCTTCGTACGGTCAAGACACGGCCGTTGCCTCGCCGGAGTCCCCGGTGAACGAACTGGGCATCCCAGAAACCGACGATGGCTTGCCGGGTGCAGGTCCCATACGTCGGCAAGACTGGTTCCATCGAATTTGGAACCAACGCCGTTCGACGTTTGCTTCGAGAGTGAGCGACGATCAGGGTGCTGTCGTTTTCCTCGGCGACTCGATCACGCAAGGCTGGAGCGACACCTTTCGTGATGCTTTCCACCCCATGCAGACCGCCAACGTTGGCATCAGCGGTGACACAACGCGTGGGATGTTGATCCGATTGCAAAAAGACGTGCTGGATCGCAATCCCGCTGCGGTGGTGATGCTGATGGGCACCAACGATTTGGAAGAAAAAGCAGAGCCCGCGACCATCGCCGCCAACGTGAAGTTGATCCTTGATGCACTGAAAAGTCACAACGCAAAGATGCCAATTTTGTTGTGCGATGTGTTCCCCAGCAGCGCCACCAAGTCGCGACCCGCCGACAAAATCAAGGAACTCAATCGGTTGGTTGCCGAGTCCGTCAAGGGTGACTCACAGATCACGATCGTAGACACGTGGACGCTGTTCGCCAACGAAGACGGCGATGCCAAGAAGGAAGAATTCCCTGACTTACTGCACCCCAACGGAATCGGCTACAAGAAATGGCAACACGCACTTCGCCCCTTCTTTGCAACACTGGGTCTGCTGGAGACAGAAGCTGAATTCACGATGGAAGTTGGTTTCGAGAGTCTCTTCAACGGCAAAGACCTGACCGGTTGGGGGTTCAAGAAAACGACCGAGAAGATGCTGAAGGGACGCGAACGCTGGCAGAGCCGAGACCCCAAGAATGCCCCCGCATGGCCAATTGTGACCGAACCCGTCTCGTTCGAGGGAAAGACGGTCACCGATGGCGGCCGTTATGTCGCCAAAAACGGACGCTTGATCGTCACGTCGCCACCGGAGGGCAGAAAGATTCAGCAGCTTTGGACGACCCGCGAGTTCGACGGAGATTTCCAATTGAAACTCGAATTCCGAGCGGCACCAAACGCTGACAGCGGCGTCTTCATTCGGCAGCCTCAACTGCAGTGTCGCGATTTCGTGCTCGCTGGGCCCTACAAAGACCTGAAGAACTATCGCCCTCAGCAATGGAACGAAATGGTGGTTGACGTGAAAGATGGCGTGGCTCACTGCACCTGCAACGGCGAAGTCCTGGAAGAAGCATTGAAAGTTCCAGCCACCGGCCCCATCGGTCTCGAGGGTGACCGAGGTCAAATCGAGTATCGCCGCATCCGAATCAAACGGTTCTGATCCCAGAAACGCGGCGAGAATCAGAATCGTAGGCCGTACCGACCGAGCGACAGCGACCGAGTTACGGCAATCCAACAGAGGTGCCGGAACCCAGAAACGCGGCCAGAATCAGAATCGTAGGCCGTACCGACCGAGCGTCAGCGACCGAGTTACGGCTTTGGAACGAATGTGCCGGAACCCAGGAACGCGGCGAGAACCAGAATCGTAGGCCGTACCGACCGAGCGACAGCGACCGAGCGACGGCAATCCAGCAGAGGTGCCG
>JBGCGI010000386.1:0-19566 GCA_045110715.1 Rubripirellula sp. | reverse complement strand
CGCCCATCAGCGCCATCGCCCAATAGCGCCACCGGTCGCTCTTGGAAAACAGGTAGGTGAAAGCTGCGAAGCCGAGAAGCGGCAGCCCGTACTTGCCTACCTTCAGCACCAAAATCCAACCGGTGATCGTGGTCCCAACATTCGCGCCCATGATCACGCCGATCGCCTGCGTTAAATCCATCACGCTGCTGTTGACGAAACCCACGACCATCACGGTCGTGATTGAACTGGACTGAACCACGCAAGTCACGACCACACCAACGACGGTGGCGAAGAAGCGATTTCCTGTCACCAAAGCAATCATGCGACGCAGGCTGTTTCCGGCCACTGCCTGCATTCCATCGGACATGTTCTTCATGCCCAACAAGAAGATGCCTAGGCCACCAGCAAGCTCACAAATCAGCTGAATGAGTTTGTCGAATTCCAATGAATTGCCACTTCTTCGTGGAGAGTAGAGTTAGAGAGACCTCTGACGCGGCAAAATCTTAACAGAATCCGAGTGCTTGAATAGCAAAGGTTTCACCAGCCATCTCCTGCTATCGCCACAGCCCCGTATCTTGCGGAAAAACGCCGTGCATCAGCCTCGTTTTGGACGCGGAATTTTCGACTTGGCTCCCCCCTTGAGCCCTTTTCGACGCTTCTTTTGTCGCCCCGACGACCCTCCCGAGGAGGTATCGATTTCGATCTCCGAAAGCGGCTTCCCGATGTTGTCTTTCAATTGCAGTAGCCGGTCGCGCAGTGAGGCTGCTTTTTCGAAATCGAGCCCTTCTGCGGCGGCCAGCATCTCTTGCTCAAGAGCGTCCACGTACTCAATCGTGATGTACACGTTGTCGGCATCATTCGACGCCGCCGCACTTGCTTTGCGACGCTTCGACGCCTCCGCGTCGATCCCCATTCGAATCGTCTTCTGAACGGTGGTTGGAGTGATTCCGTGTTCTTCGTTGTACTTCTGCTGAATCCCGCGCCGTCGCTCTGTCTCGTCGATCGCAAGTCGCATCGAGTTGGTCACCTTGTCGGCATACAAGATGACTCTCGAATTCGCGTTTCTGGCGGCACGTCCAATGGTCTGAATCAAACTGGTTTCGCTGCGCAAGAAACCTTCCTTGTCAGCATCTAAGATTGCGACCAGCGAGACTTCAGGTAAATCCAAGCCCTCACGCAACAAGTTCACTCCGACCAAACAATCGAACACTCCTGAACGCAGTTCCTGCAACAAGTCGACTCGTTCGAACGCATCCAACTCGCTGTGCAGCCAACGGCATCGGACGCCCTGTTCTTGGAAGTACGTCGACAGATCCTCTGCCAATCTTTTTGTGAGTGCGGTTACCAACACTCGTTCGTCCTTGTCAGCGCGAAGTCGTATTTCCTCAAGCAAGTGCTTGACCTGGCCTCGTGCCGAAACGACCTCCACTTCTGGATCCAGCAAACCCGTCGGTCGAATGATCTGTTCCACCACCTCGCCACGCGTGCGTTCCAGCTCATAGTCGGCCGGCGTCGCGCTCACGAAACAAATTTGCCCCGTTCGTTCCTCCCACTCCTCGAACTTCAACGGACGATTATCCATCGCGCTGGGAAGCCGAAAGCCATGACTGACGAGCGTCTCTTTTCGACTGCGATCGCCGGCGTACATCGCGCGGACCTGTGAAACGGTGACATGCGACTCATCCACAAACGTTACAAAATCATCCGGAAAGAAATCGTATAGCGTGTCAGGGGTCGCCCCCGGCGGCTTGCCGGAGAGAGGCCGACTGTAGTTTTCGATACCTGGGCAGTGCCCAACTTCGGCCATCATTTCCAAGTCAAACCGTGTGCGTGCTGAAAGACGCTGAGCCTCGAGCAACTTCCCGCGGGATTGAAACAGCTCCAATTGCTCTTTCAGTTCTTCACGAATGACCTTCAATGCGCCCTGGATCCGATCTTCCGACATCACAAAGTGCCTGGCCGGATAGATGTACAGATGATCGACCGTCTTGATGGTCTCGCCTGATACAGGCTTGATCAGGGAGATCTGTTCAATCTCATCCCCCCACATCTCAATGCGATAGGCAAATTCTTCGTAACTCGGCCACAGTTCAATGGAGTCGCCGCGGACTCGGAATTTGCCTCGTTCGAATCCAACATCATTTCGCTCGTACAAGACGTCGACGAATTTCAGCAACAGGTGATCTCGCCGCGTCTTCTCGCCTTTGTGCAAGGCAACGATCAACTCTTTGTAGTCCTTCGGTGACCCCAATCCGTAAATGCTGCTGACCGATGCGACAATCACCACATCGCGACGACTGACCAGCGAGCTTGTCGTTGCCAATCGCAATCGATCAATCTCTTCATTGATCGACGCGTCCTTCTCGATGTAAACGTCGCGTTGGGGAATGTAGGCTTCCGGCTGATAGTAGTCGTAGTAGCTGACGAAGTAGTGCACCGCGTTCTCAGGAAAGAACTCGCGGAACTCACCGTACAACTGCGCGGCCAACGTCTTGTTGTGGCTGAGAATCAGGGCCGGCCGGCCGAGGTTGGCGATGACGTTTGCCATCGTGAAAGTCTTGCCCGTTCCAGTCGCTCCCAATAAAACCTGCTCGTCGCGGCCAGCCTCGAACGCTTTCGTCAACGCAGCGATCGCCTGCGGCTGATCGCCTGCGGGCTCGAACGGACAACTCAGGTGAAAATCAGCTTTTGGCAAGCTTGGCATCACGAAGGATCCTTCAATTTGACCAAACGGTTTTTCGCGTCCTACGATCCCGAACGCACTGGAACTCGATTGAATGCGATGAGTGAGACCGGAACTTCTCCCACTCAATGTGCCACAAAGCAAAGCGTTGTGCGGCATTCTTCAGCAGCGCATGTTAGCCTAGCGATCCATCCGATCGAAGCCGTCGACCTCGGACGTCGCGACTTCAATTGATTGCGACTGCTCGTCACTCGCAACACAGTACTCACGAACCTGCAGCAGTGTTTTCGGGCCAATTCCGTGAACACGCTGCAGATCCTCCAGAGAGACAAAACGCCCCAATCGGTCTCGATTCGCGGCAATTCGTTTCGCGAGCACGGGACCAACTCCGGGCAGCAAGGCCAACTCACGCGGTGGGGCATTGTTCACGTCAATCTCAAGGAGAACTTTCGATCCGTGAAAGAGGCTTTGCTCAGGCGGATGACGAGCAAGAATAAACCCAATGCCCAAGAAAGCGGAGACCAAAAAAACGAGCGTCAACTGCACGGGAGGACACGCCAACGGTGGGTCGACTTGCTCTGCCTCCTGCGTCATGCTGACTTGCCCCGTAAACTTCTTCACTGCCAATCGCCCTGTTTGCCCCTCGACATTATTATTGAGCAATCTTCTCGAGCGAAGCAACTACCCGCGAGCACTTCTCATGAACGATTATGCAACTGTCACCGCCGATGCCGCACTTGAGAAAGATTTGCGAGCATTGGTTCGACTGGCAATTTCCGAGGACCTCCGCGATCAAGTCGACTGGACAACGACTTGCTTGATCGCAGAAGACTTGCAGGGTGGGTGCCAAATTGTGCCGCGTGACTCGGGTGTCTGCGCTGGGCTGGCGACTCTGCCTTGGATTGTCGATGAGTTCGATGCCGACTTGAGCCAAGAATGCTTGATCGAAGACGGACAGCCGCTCGTTCCCGGAGACCCCATTGCCCGGTTAAGTGGGAATGTTCGAGACCTGCTGACCAGCGAACGCACCATCCTAAACGTCATCAGCCGACTGTGTGGCATCGCGACTCAAGCGAGCCAATACGTCAGTAAGATCGCCGACACCAAGGTTCGCCTCTACGACACGCGGAAGACCACGCCTGGATGGCGACTACTTGAGAAGTACGCGGTTCATTGTGGAGGAGGAAACAACCACCGCAGTGGTTTGTACGATGGCTTTCTAATCAAGGACAATCATCTAGCCCTGGCCGGCAACTCGGAAGGTCCGATGCCAGCCAGTTCAGCTGCTGCAAAAGCAATCGAATGGCGGGGCCGAGAATTCAATCACCAGCTGGCGCCAAGAATTGTCGAGATCGAAGTCGATTCGCTGGGCCAGTTTCGTGATGTACTGCCAACCAATCCTGACATCATATTGCTGGATAACTTTTCGTTGGCGCAGTTGGCGGAGGCGGTTGCGATGCGAGACGCAGCAAAATCCAACGTTGAATTAGAAGCATCGGGGAACGTCAGAATCGATACGATTGCTGAAATCGCCGCAACCGGCGTGGACCGAATCAGCAGCGGTGCTTTAACCCATCAGGCAACGTCTTTGGACCTCGGATTGGACTGGTTTGATACGAAACCAAGCTAGGGTTTCGTGCAGTGTTGTTCTGTCTAGCAGGGAAGGTGTATCCCAACCTCGCAACAACACGATTGCCGCGTCCTAATACGTCAGCCACTCCAATGCAGTCACGTCCCCGAATCACAACGCAACGTCGTTGGTGGGATTTTCTACAACCAACTCTTGATGCTGCCTGCATCATGGCGTCTCTCGCGTTCGTCCAATGGGCTTCTGGACGCGTGGTTGATGACGCCACGACCATCATGGGAATGATCTCGATTGTGGTGTTCCTGCTGCTTTCTCAGCTGACGGGACTACAGCGTCAGGTCGAAAGCCCAACCACCGACAACGAAATGACAAACATTGCCGCGACGTGGGCGATGACGGTACTGGGGCTGGCGATGCTTGGCTTCCTAACCCGGTACACCGAACAGTTTCCACGATCGGTCTTGATGGTTTGGTTTGTATTGGCTCCCTCCTTGGTTGGTCTCGGCCGGATGTGCTTGCGCATCCTCCAACAGGGACTCTTGCACCGCGGCGTTGGCACTCGACGAGTTGCAATTGCGGGACTGAATGAACTGGGACGCAAGACCGCTGCCAACATTGCCGGCAACGCTTCACTGGGCCTGCAGGTGACGGGCTTCTATGACGATCGAGTGGAAGTTCGCGAGCAAGGCGAGAAAGAGCCTGAGCAGATCATTGAATTGACCGGCAACCTTACAGCCATGATTGATGCTGCCCGCAATGGCCAGATCGATACGATCTTGATCACACTGCCGATGAGAGCTGAGAATCGAATCCGACACATCTTGGATGAACTCAGTGACTCGACCGCCTCGGTCTACATCGTGCCCGACTTCTTTGTCTTTGAGCTCTTGCATTCACGTTGGACCAGCATGGGTGGACTCCCCGCTGTCAGCGTCTTCGAGAATCCTCTGTATGGAGTGGACGGCGTGGTGAAGCGCATCGCTGACCTACTTCTGGCATTCGCAGCACTGATTGTCGCCGCATTGCCGATGCTGGCGGTTGCGATCGCCGTCAAACTCACATCGGCTGGCCCAGTATTCTTCCGCCAAAAACGCTATGGCCTTGATGGCCGAGAGATACTCGTGTGGAAGTTCCGCTCGATGCGAACATGTGACAATGGCCCGGTCGTCAAACAAGCGACGAAGGACGACCCTCGCATCACTCGCGTTGGGGCAATCCTTCGCAAAACCAGCCTGGACGAGCTACCGCAATTGTTCAACGTCATTGAAGGAAGCATGTCGCTGGTTGGACCTCGCCCACATGCCAATGCTCATAACGAAGAGTACCGCGGTCTGATTCGCGGCTACATGCTTCGACACAAGGTCAAGCCTGGCATCACGGGACTGGCGCAAGTCAACGGTTGCCGTGGCGAAACCGAAACGATCGACAAAATGGAACGTCGAATCGAATGGGACCACAAGTACATTCGCACGTGGTCCATTTGGCTTGACCTGAAAATCATGCTTCAAACCATCACAGTGGTTCTGAAGCAAGACGAAGCGCACTGACACGCTGCGACCACTAATCACGCGCGGTGGGCGTGATTTTCAACGGAACGTCCTCGGCTCCGCGTTTGACCACGACCTCGACCTCTTCGCCGATCTTCAGTGCTTCGATGGCATAGGTGTAGTCGTAAATGTTCTCGATCGTGCGGCCAGCCAACTTCACAATGATGTCGCCACCTTTCACGCCTGCTTTGGCTGCAGGCCCGTCTGGTGCGACACCACTCAGCTTGAGCCCCTTGATATCGCCTGCGACGTAGTCAGGAATGCTCCCAAGGTAAGCCGTCAATCTCGCGCGCGGCACTTCGTCACTGGCCGCACCCTCTTCCAATTTAAACTCGGGCGACTCGTTGGCCGTCAGCAAGCCCCGTGCGATCAGCGCGAATAGCTGAGAGGTTTTGGCGGCCCCCTCGTAGTTCAATTTGTCGGGAGTATCCCGAGGTGTGTGATAGTCTTCGTGGGCTCCGGTGAACGCCGAGAGAATCGGCACGCCACGGCTAACGAAAGAGGAAGCATCCGTCGGCAGTCGTGTGCTTGTCTTATCCAGACTCAATTTCAAACCAACGGGCACATTTCTTCGCTGAACCTCCGCGGCAAAACCTGGAGACGAGCCAATGCCCTGAATGACCAGTTTTTCACGCAATCGCCCGACCATGTCGAGATTCATGTAAGCGGCGATGGCAGCCGTCAACGGCTCCGCTTCGGGACTCGATCCATGGGCGAGTGCTTGTTCGTTTGCTTCCTTCGTTTCGGCATCGTCTTCGGCAGCATGAGGCGCCTGCGGATAGAGTTCATGGAACGAATCCACATACGCCTTCGATCCAAACAGACCGAGCTCCTCTCCGCTCCATGCGGCAACAATCAGATCGCGTTTGGGTTTCAGCCTTCCCGTTGATTTTTCGTTCGCCAGGTAGTGAGCCATCTCCAACATCGCGGCAACACCGCTCGCGTTGTCGTCGGCTCCCACATGAATCTGGTCTCGTTCGTCTTCTTTCGCCAAACTACTACTGCTACTGCCCTTGCCCAGGTGATCGATGTGCGCGCCCACGATCAACGCAGGAGTCTGCTGGTCTGGCTGGTCGGATGCCGGCAGCCGAGCAATGACGTTTCGCCCGATCCCTCGCTTACGTTCGATCCCAACAGTCGCCGATGCCTTGGCGTCCGTTAGTTGAATCCCCATCTGCATCGACCCATCATCCAAACCAGCTTGGGTCTTCGCTAAGTCTTGTCCGGCTTTTTTGAAAATTTTGCTGGCGGCTTCGTTGCTGATCGAAACGACACCGATACTGACACTGGCCTGGGAAGCATTCCGGTCAAAGCGAATCAAGTCTTCCTTCACTTTACTGGTCGGCCCAGCCACAAAGATGATTCCCTTGGCACCGAGGTCGCGTGCGATGGCTGCCTTTCGACGCGGCGCGCTGTAACGGGCCATTTGCTGTCGGCGTTCTGCCGGAATATCTTGCGGCATATCGCGCAGGACCATCACCCATTGCCCGCCCACGGCCAAATGCACATAGCTGTCGTAGGCAGCAAAAGGATCGTCCTCGCCCTCCGGTGCTGGCACCTGCATTCCGTAACCAGCAAACACAATTCCGGTCTCACCAATCTCTCCATCCTGCGAAAACGACAGTGGTCGCCAATCCTTGCCCAACTCCAGTTCTTGATTGCCAACCATCATCTTGTTGGCAGGAGTCAACTGCGAACCAGCAGGGAAGTCAAACTCCTGAAAGAACCCGCCGTCTTCACCAGCCGGTTGGAATCCAAGACTCTCCAGGTACGCCGCGACGTAGGCAGTCGCCCGACGTTCGCCTTCGGTCCCCGTCAGTCGACCACCCAACTCAGGCCGAGCCAGGTAATCCACATGCCGCATCACATCAGTGGGTGAGAAATCGGGCGACGAGGAGTCTGCAGCGGCCAAACCCGCCGTGCGATCGGCAAGATTACCCTCACCTGACAGCCCCAATCGCGAGCGAGCCTCTGCATCGTTCCACTCGCCCATGAAAATCTGCGACTGCTTTGCCTTGTTCCGAGTCGACGTCCAAGCCATGCGTTTTCCATCCGGCAGGAAAACCGGCAACCCATCAAAGCCGTCGGTGTGGGTGACCCGCACGGGCTCGCCTTGCCCGTCCGCACGCACAAGGTACAACTCGAAGTTCGAGAAGCCAAGTTTGTTGGTCGTGAAGATCAGGTAGTCGCCACTGGGATGAAAGTAAGGTGCCCAACTCATTTTCCCAATGTTCGTGAGCCGCTTCGCATCCGTGCCATCGGTCTTCATGCTGTAGACCTCGGCTGTCACACCGTTTTCGGAAAACCGACGCCAACAGATCCGCGAACCGTCGGCCGAAAAGAACGGACCTCCGTCGTAACCAGCAACGTCCGTCAACTGTCGAACGTTCGAACCATCGGCGTCCATGATGTAGATGTCAATCATGAATGCGGGATCGACTTCAAACAGCTTCTGCTCTCGTTCGCTCAAGTCTCGCGAGAACGCTTCTCGATTCGATGCGAATACGATCTGTTTTCCGTCCGGGCTATAGCTGGCCTCTGCATCGTATCCATCAGCAGACGTCAATCGCGTTCGTTTGCCTGAAGCGATGTCCTGGGAGTAGAGCTCGAATTTCGGATCATAGTCCCACGAGTAACGACGTTCCTTGCCACTCGCACGAAGATCCAATTCCGCTTGCTGTTGTTGGAGTGAAGTCGGATCTTCATGTGTGCTTGCATACAAGACACGTTCGCCATTTGGATGAATCCAAGCGCAAGTGGTTTTGCCACTGCCAGGCGAGATACGCTGAATGTCGCCGGTCTGAAGATCCGAAAGATAGATTTGATAAAAAGGATTGGCCGGATCTCGCTCACTTTGAAAGATCATCCGGTTGCCATCGGCACTGAAATATCCTTCGCCAGCACGTCTGCCCTCGAACGTGAGCTGCCGAGTGTTGGAGACCAACTCGGACTCCAACTTGGCAGCCGCAGCTTCTTTCTCCTTCGCGACCTTCGCAACATCGGGATCGTCTGCACGCAATTGTGCGGCAACCAAGAGAACAACCAACAATCCGACAACTGGTATTCGATTCAGGGCAAGCATTGAAATTCATTCCGTGAAAGGGTTTTGCATCACCCACGATTTTAGCGAACCGACAGCCCTTGGGCACCGCGAAGACAAATCAGATCCTCGCTCCAGCATTGAAACAGCTGCTGACGCTCAGTCTCGTCCTCAAAAGCCTCCACAGAATTCACGTCATGGCGAATGTCGTTGCGCACCAGACCGAAGAGTTCTCGGTATTCGGGCTCAGGATCGGGGCCCTCGGACTCTCCTTCGGGCCGAACCCGCGCAGTCGCCTCGAATCGAAACACTTGCAACCAGCCGGGCTTCTTGACGGCCACCAATCGCACATTTCGCAGTTTGGCGGTGCTGCCGAAAAACCCACTCTCGGTTAGGTGACGACGGATCGTCTGCTCCATCTCATGATCGCCACACCAATCGTTCCAACGCTTGCTAAGGTGTTTGAACCACTCGAACATGAACGAACCTTGACGTTTTCGGTAACAGAATCCCGAGGATTCTATTTGATTGGCAAGTCAAAATCGCCAGTCAGATCGCGAAATACGCAATGGATGTGGTTGGCGGGGTTCCCGGCGGCGTCCGGCTGAGTGTTCACGAATTCGATTAAAAAGTCGGTGCCACGAATTCGATAGTAATGCCCGATACCTGGCCGCATGGCGCCCGCCCAAGCAAAGTGCACGCTATCCCAGCCGTTGTGCTCGATCAGATCCCGACGGTGCTTTGCAACCTTGTCAGCAACGGCATTGACGTAGACGTTGACCAATTCACTCAGCAGTTTTTTCTGCTCGTCATTCAGGTCACTTTGAACGATCCCTTCTGGTGCCTCGACCACCGACTGCGGCTCGCCTGCAAAGCGAATCTCTTTCGGTGCCGTCTCCGCGATCATCGCTTTCTTAAGTTGCTCTTTATCCAGTGAGCCAACCAACTCGAAGGCCAAATCTTCTTCTTCACGCAGAACTCGAGTTCCTTTGCCCAATGGTCCCTCCACGTCATCCATCACCGTACCAGGGTTGGAGGCAAAGAACTGCGGCGTGCTGTCAACGATCACACCGTCGCGGCATACAAAGTTCAACGAAAGGTGATGGCCTTCAAAGGACAAGCCCCATGAACCTTCATTGCTTGGCTTGCCAAAGATGGTGACGAAGTACTTATCGGGATCTCTTTCCCATTTCCTGCCATCGCCTTCGAGTTGCCGAAGCACGCCCTCAAGCATCATGATCTTGCTGGTCTTGTCGAACCCTGCCTCGCTAAGAGCAGCCCGCACCAATCGTAAAGCAGCAGCCTTTTGAGCGGTGTCCATCTCGCGAATGACGAGACCTTTACGAGTCTTCATGGGGATAAAATGCCAACCAACTCGCTTGGGCGAATCGTAAGGCACCATGGCGACGGCTTTCTGTTCGTCACTGAGCGTTCCAACGAACGCATCGGCAAAGGTCTTGAGCTGCTTGCCCGGTGGGTCACTGACTTTCAAGCCAAGGGCACCAAGGCCGAGAACGCAAACGCAAGCAACCAGGGTGAATCGAGGAAAACGCATAGGGGTGAGATCCGCAGGTGGGGCAGGGCTTGGTCCTAGAAAACCAAGCGTTAATCGGAGGAACGATTGTAGCACAACCGCTCGACGATCTGCACACCATGCCCTATCAGACGCGTTGGAGGGGGAGCACCTAGGATTCGGGGAGCTCGCCAGGACTAGCCGAACAGGATCTCTTCGGTGGGCTCGGTGCCATTGTCCGTTCGCGCCCGATAGAGTCCCAGCTTTTGAAAGAGAGCGAGTGTTGCAAACGCGGGGTTGGTCGTCGAGTATCGCTTCCAAAGGCGTTTCGGTTCACGAGTCAATCGAAACAGCCACTCCAAGCCATTTCGCTGCATCCAACTGGGAGCTTGCTCCAGCATGCCCGCATGGAACGCGAAGGCAGCGCCCACGGCAATCAGCGGCATGTTGATGTGCTCACGCATTTCGTAGGCAAAGATTTCTTGACGCGGGCACCCTAATCCAACGAAGCAAATCCCCGCTCCGCTGTCGTTGACTTCTTTCGCCAACTCATCGCGTTCCTCGGGACTGATCGTGCGAAACTGCGAGGCTCGTTTGCCTGCGATTTTCAACCCATCAAACTTCTCACAAAGCTTGACAGAGAACTCGTTCAGCATTTCTTCGGTGGCACCGAACAAGTAAACCGGCACGCCCTCTTTCGCAGCGGCTTCACACAACCGCAAAGTCAGCTCAGGGCCGTAGACACGGTCGTTGAGCTTGCAGCCATGGATTCGGTTGAGCGCCCACCGGACGGGCTGGCCATCGGGGCAGACGAGATCGAACTGATTGAGTCGATACTTATGCGATCTATCACTCACGCCCGTCATGACCCCGTGCACCGCCAACGCCGTGACCGACATTGGTTGTCGTTGCTTTCCAGCCTCGATCACCTTTGCGACAGCCGCTTCGTAGTCGATGGCGTTGACGCCAATTCCAAGGACACTGTGTTTCCCCAGATCAATCATCTTTCTTCTCGGTAGGTATCACAGGGAAGCGGCAACCTGCTGCTGTGGCAACGATTTCACTTCGAATGCTGCATCGGGATCCACCGCAGGATCAATCAACCGAAGCTGATCGATCATGCACCGCACATCAAACGATTCCGCGTACTTCAACAAGGCCCACCGTACGATTGCAAGTTTACTCTCTCGCGACATATTCATGGCTGGAAAATAAGCCATGTCACTATCATCTTCTTGACCCAAGAAATCCGGCGGATGCAACAACAGTGACGGAGCTGTCCCGGTGACTTTGCACAACCAAAGTGCTTGGGTGAAATATGCTTTGGCAGCCAGCGTGGAAAAACTGGCGAGATACGTGAAGTAACTGAAGTGAATCGGAGTACGAATCAACGGCATCACCGTGACAGGCAGCTCCCAGAGCGAATCACCATCGATCCTTCGCTCGAACGGTCGGTTCGGCTGACGCAGCGAACTAAACCCGCCGTACAGTTTTTTTGCTTTCTCTCGCTCAGCACCTTTCAAACCCGACTTCATCAGGAAGACCATTCGAGCAATTGGCGCGATGGACGTAGGAAAGATCGAAGCGTCATAAACGTAGTCATTGCGAGCCAGGACTCGCAACACTTCGTCTGGACAGCTGAAGCCAGGGCCACGAAACCCAAGTGGTCGGCGTCCGGTGACCTCAAGAATCCTATCGCCGGTGATCTCGATCTCGTCGGCAATTTCGTGTTCATCCATGGTGTGCATCCATGGCAAATGATTGAGCGAATGGTTGGCTGGCTCCCAACTTTTCAGCCGATCGAAAGAACAGATCGCCTGGCAGTCGGAATCCTCTGCCAGATCGCGTCCGACCGTGAAGACGGTCAACGGCAAATCGCACTCACCCAGCAGATCAACGATGCGATCGACTACCAGCGGCAAGTACCCGGGACGCTCCTCCCAGTCCTTGCGGCCTGCAGCGCGCAAGTAGGCCCACTTATTATCCAAATCCAACGAGATGCTTGCGATTGCGTGCGCCATCAGACACTTCCTCCTAGTCCGACCAAACTTTCGTTTTTACAGTTCTCCTGGACAAAGCCAAGCTTCTCCACCGATCGAATCGCATCCAGCTCATCGGCGGATTCTGGTGCCACTTGCAGCACGTGCTTGATCGCATCAACCGCCCCCGTGGCCGCCCAGCGAGGCGTCCGATGAACGACGGTCTCTCGGGCGGCATTCCGCATCGAGTCAACCGTCTCGTCGGGCTCGCCAAAAAACGCATCAAGTGCCAACTCGAACGAGCCTTCATCGGTGGGATCATATTGCCAACCATTGACGCCGTTCTGGATCAGTGTGGCCACGGCTTGCGAGTGGACGCTACCGATCACCGGGAGCCCTGCTTGCAGCGCCTCGTTGACCGCCAACATCCATTCGTCGGCCAGAGTCGGTGCCACCAACGCACCGCTGCGCGCCATCAGAGCGGCGACTTCTTGGGGTTCGATGTTGCCTAGGATTTTCACTTCTAGGTTCTCGGGACGAGGCAACGACTCCATTTCGGCTCGAAGTGGGCCGTCACCTGCGAAAGTGAGGTGAAGTCGTCGATTCGGCCTGTCCTGGCAATACTGTGCCGCTTGCCGAAGCATCGGCAACACGCCCTTGCGCTGAGACAACTGCCCGACCACCAACAAATGATGACGACTGGTGTCAATGTTTCTTGCTACGGGGCCTTGGTAGACAGTTCGATCATCGGCTGCGTAGGGAAAGTGAAAACGCTCCTGTCCAGGAGCGCTGTACTGCTCTAAGTAAGAGCGGCAAGATGGCCCGTTGTACGTGATCGCATCGGCACCACTGATCAAGCGTTTTCGAAGCAAACGACGAAGCCAACCGCGCCCCTGCTCGGTACGTTCGCTCATGTAGGTGCACAGAATGTGCTTGGTCTCTGGATTTCGCCGGCAGTAGCGAGCAGCGCCCAGCGAACGGGCACCCAACTCATGAGACATCACCACGTCTGGCTTGAGTTCGCTCAGTCGACGTGTCGTGTCAAAGGGTACGTGCACGAACAGCGGATCATAAAACCCTCCCGGACCATGCTTCCAACGACGACGCAGCGTCCAGGTGTTCTGAACGGAAACGTTCAGCCCATCCCAGTCCAGCGTGTAAGCGCGATTGGGTTCGATGGGGGTGCTTAGCAGCACTTGGAAATCACGAACGACGGCAGCAATCTCCTGCAGCACCCTGACCTGGTAAGGAGGGATGTAGTGAGTCAGAAAAACGACTCGCGCATCAATGATTGCCGGTTTTGTCGATCCATCTTCCAACAGGCTGCTGGAGACTGTCACAACTACTCGCTCCCACGACCGCTCATGGGTACCACGACGGTTTTCGCGATCAAACCCAAGTCCCTAAAAATCCCGATCTCGTCAATGTAGCGAAGATCAAGACGCATCCAATCATCAAAACTCTCCACCGACTTTTTGTCGACCTGCCAGTAGCATGTCATGCCTGGACGCACGTCCAGTCGGCGTCGTTGCCAACTGCCACAGGCGCGACTTTCATGCCAAGGCAACGGCCGTGGCCCGACGAGCGACATGTCACCTTTCAGTACGTTCCACAATTGCGGAAGCTCGTCGATGCAAGTCTTGCGAAGAAAATCACCAATTGGCGTCACGCGTGGATCGTTCTCGATCTTGAAGGCCGGTCCATCACGATGGCTGTGGCTACGCAGTGCTGCCTGCGAGCTCTCTGCGTCGACGCACATTGTGCGAAGCTTATAGATAGTGAACGGCTTGCCTCGCAGGCCTTCGCGAGTTTGCTTGAACACGGCGGGCGCGGAATCGTGCTTGCGGATTCGCCACATTGCCCAAGCAATGATGGGGCCGGTCATGACCAAGCCCGCCGACGCACCTAAGATGTCGAGTGATCGCTTGGCAACCATTCGCATCAGCGGACGTGGCACCAGCGGGTCTTCGGTGGTGACATCCACTTGGCCATCAACGCGAATCCATTTCGCGGTCACTTCGTCATCGCGACGCCTTAGACCGGTTCCAGAGTCGTCATCATCATCGTCGTCTTCAGGGCGGAACCCGCTGGGATCGTGCACACGAAGGTCCATCGTGACGTGAAGACCATGTCGGTTTGTCAGCTGAGTCAGTCGATCCAATGCCGAACGTCCACCCATTTCTGGCGTGTCAACAAGCAGGATACCGTACTTTCCCTGGCCGAGGATCCCTTTGTGATCGGTCATTCGCAAATGACGATGCAACAGTCGCACCATCATGTGATTGCGGCGGCGCAACTGCTCACTGCCCTTGAGCTCGATCACGATCATGCAGAACGGGAACGAACGGCGCGTGGCGCGAATTCGCTCACGAGCCACTTCACGATTGAACTCGGTTGCGTTGAGCAGCAAAGAATCTCGTTTACCAAACGGCAAACGACTTGTTAATTTTGAGAATGCGGCGAGCACTAGATGCAATACCTATGTTGCTGAAACAGTTCGCTGCCTGCGAAAGGTTTCACGTCGCTTAATGAAGTCCACATTCCTGGTGGACGGAATGAACAATCAATGACTTAGCGTGGCAAAGAGACTCTGCCCTCGTCTTCTGCCTGCGGTCCATCTACCTGTTCGTTTTCAACTGTCTTTTCAGCCAAGCCGTCACTTCCGCTGCTCGCTGAATCTTTCTGTTCGGGGTTACTGGCATATGCCAGAGGACTCGCCTTTGCCGACGATGCGGCCACGGGGTTGTCGCGAACCAATGCCTGCAAGATTCCTAGGCAGAGTCCAAGCAGGCCCCCCACCATCGTCAAAGCCAAACGAGGTGGTCCTACCTTGGTCAAATTCAGCGATGCATTTTGAATCACCGAAACGTCCGACATCTGCTGGTTGTCTAACTCATGAACCAATCGCGCCGACTCAAGACTCTCGGCGTGGCTCAAATAATTCTTCTCAGTGATCTCGGCCCGCCAATTCAACTCCGCCAGCTTCACCATGTCGGCATTGAGCCGCTGCAAGTCTTCCTGAGCTTCCTCTAAACTTCCCTTCAATGCTTCCCGGCGGCTCTTCAAACCAGCCGTTCTTGCCATCGCCGTTTGATAAGCGGTTTCCAGTTGCAAATGCACTGGATTGACCGCTTCTCGAGTTTGCTGTCGCTCGGTTCCCTGTGAACTAACGATCTCTTCGCCGGAGTCAATCTTTTCACGAAGTAGCTTGTAGCGAGGATGATTGGGGGTCACCTTCGACAACCGCTCTCCCTCGTTGACCTGATATTCATAGAGAGCGGTTCGCATCCCGTCGGCAGCGTTGTCAGCAACCTGGCTGGTCTCCACTTCGATCCAAGGCTCCACCGTGGTCAATTGTGACTTGAGAGCCTTCATCAGACTTTCCGAATCCGCATAGTCGCTCTCAGCCTGATCCAACGCCAACTCAGAGTTCAGGATTCGCTGGCGAAGAGTCTCTTCAGCTGAATCAGTGCTCATCCAACCCATCTCGTTGCGGGTCTTCTGAAGCATTTTGCGTGTTTCGATCGCCGAATGCTGACTGGCCTTGGTTTGCCGCTCAAAGAAGTCCAACGCACCATTGGAGCGATGAGCCTCCACATGATACGAACCATACTCATCCATCAGAGCTTGCACGATCGACTGAGCTAACAATGGATCCGCACACTGTGAACTCACTGCCAAGGTGTAACCTTCCTTAGGAACGCTCACTTTAATCGCGCTGCGAATTCGCTCAACAGCTGACTCATGAGCCAACTGCCGATCATAGGAACCACGCTCCATGCTTCCCGAGTTGTCACTGCCGCGTGGGAAAAGATCACCCAGCCCCTTCATGCTTCGGTCAACCCAGGTTCGCGGCTGGTTGATCTCACGAGCACCAACGGCTTTCACCACTCGATCGGCAACCTCGCGGCTGGTCATCATCTCCGAAATACTGTGGACCTCCGAAGCGCGACTCTCCTGAACCGAAACAGACCCCGAGGCCTGCGCAGTTGGATCAGCAGAAACAGCAGCTCGTCCCAAACGGACATAGAACAGGCCATCGCTGGAATATTGGTTCGGCCATGCCAGCAAGATGCCTGCAATCACCGCGGTGACCAACAGAGTCGTGAAGATCACCGAAGGCAAACGGTGGGAAATCGATCGCAGGAGGTCCGCCGGTGTGACGGTTGCCCAAGCGTCTGCAGTGGATAGTTTTCGGTCCATCAATCTTGCTCAAATTTTGGCAACGTGTTGCGGTGGGGTCGGCCGAGCTCCCTCACGGAAAACTCGCATCCCACCCAAAGTAATCAAGCAGCCTAGGCTAACCATTTACCGCAGTGGGAATACTCTTCATATTACCGAGGGTAATTTTTAGGCTGCAGGAAGACGGAAAGATACCGTCTACGCGGATTTTTCCGGCAAAGTCATCGCTAGTACCAGAAGTTCCGCCTTAGGGTGCTCTTATCCCCATCACGATACAAAAAAACACCTATATTAATCCCCCCAGAATAGGTAGCCACTTGGCATCCAATTATTTTTGATTGAGCGTCATTTTTCTTTTCAGGTCACAGCCAAAAAGCCGCCTTGCTGAGCGATTCCCGGCATCACCTCAAGACCAATGAATAGCGTGAGGTGCTAAGATTGCCGCTTTCACCTCTCCGACCAAGGCGGCTGTCTTGACCCTACAACGCATCCCTGAACCGCAAACCCTCAGCCCCTTCCAGGAGGCCGAGGAGTATCACTCGATGAATCACGATGCCGCCAACGCGAGTTTTGTTGATGATCTGATCGCAGGCGGCAGCGTGGGACCGAGGGTGATCGATCTTGGCTGTGGCCCTGCGGACATCCCCATCGCGCTTTGCAATCGGCTCGACACTCTCGAGGTGCTTGCGACTGACTCAGAGGTGGAGATGCTGGAAATCGCCAAGCGTGAGATCGACATGGAGGGAAAGCTGGAGCAAATCATGCTGCAGCACGCCGACGTTTGCGACATGGATGACTTTGAAGACGGAATGGCCAACACGGTGATTTCCAACTCAATGCTGCATCACTTGGACGATCCGTCGGTTGGCCTCGCAACGGCGCAAAGACTGGTCGCCGCGAATGGTCGACTGTTCGTTCGCGACCTATATCGGCCGTCTTCCGAAGCAGAAGTGGAGTCGCTGATCAGCCTGTATGCGGGCGGCGAAAGCGAGGTCGCTCAGCAGCTTTTTCGCCAATCCCTGATCGCTGCACTGACACTTTCTGAGATCCAGGAACTCGCGGGGGGACTTGGCATCTCGGCCCAGCACGTTCAAATGACGAGCGATCGGCATTGGACGCTGGACTGGTGCCGAAATGATTGAACTCTGCAAATCCAGCTCTTCGATGACGCCGAGCGCAATTAGCCCATGCGTACTTACCTACAGCTTCTAGATGAACTGCTCCACCACGGCGTCGATCGGGATGATCGCACTGGTGTCGGCACACGGGGTCTGTTTGGGCGTCAGATGAGGTTCGACCTGTCCGAAGGATTCCCGCTGCTGACGACCAAAAAGGTCCACCTTCGTTCGGTGATTTACGAACTGCTGTGGTTCCTGCGAGGCGACACGAACATCAAGTGGCTGCAAGAGCATGGCGTCAGCATCTGGGATGAATGGGCCGACAAAAAAGGCAACTTGGGTCCCGTCTACGGGCAACAGTGGCGATCCTGGTCGACCCCCAGCGGAGAAACGATCGACCAAATCGCTTGGGTCGAAAACGAAATCCGCACCAACCCCAATTCTCGCCGCTTGATCGTCTCGGCTTGGAACGTCGCTGACGTGGCCGACATGGCGTTGCCTCCCTGCCACCTGCTGTTTCAGTTCTACGTATCGGGTGATCGTCTATCCTGCCAGCTTTACCAGCGAAGCGCCGACTTCTTTTTGGGAGTCCCGTTCAACATTGCCAGCTACGCCCTGCTGACGATGATGATGGCCAAGGTAACCGGACTGAAGCCTGGCGAATTCGTCCACACCCTGGGCGACCTCCATCTCTACCGAAACCATTTCGACCAAGCTCGTGAGCAGCTTTCACGCCACCCTCGGCCGCTGCCGACTCTTCAGATCAAATCGAAACCCAAATCGGTCTCTGATTTCAACTTCGAGGACTTTGTCTTCAACGACTACGACCCTCATCCAGCGATCAAGGCGCCCGTTGCTGTATGAGCGATCGCAAGGTGGAGCATGAACTAACGGCAATCGTTGCGATGACCCCCGATGGCGTGATTGGCCTCGATGGTGACCTGCCTTGGAGACTCAGCAGCGACCTGAAACGCTTCAAGAAGCTAACGATGGGCGGCACCCTGATCATGGGACGCCGCACTTACGATTCGATTGGCCGGCCACTTCCGGGCCGGCGAACCATCGTGATCACCCGTGACCCAACCTGGTCAGCAGCGGGGGTAGACCGTGCCACCAGCCCTGAACAGGCCCTCGAAATGGGATTTACTGCTGTGACGAATTTTTCTGAGGGCGGTGTCTTTGTCGTCGGCGGGGCGGAGATTTACCGCCAACTCTTGCCCAAGTGCGTCAACTTGTACCTCACGCGAGTCTTTTCTGAGGTCCAAGGCGACACAAAATTGTCGATTGACCTTTCCCAATTTGAAATCATCGAACAAACTCTCGTCCCCGCGTCGGATCGGGACGATGTCCCGACTGAATTCCTCAAACTCAAGCGTGTGGATTCCTGACTCTGGAATTCCTCAGAAAATGAGGGTCTGTCCCCATTGAGCAAAAAGGGGGCCGGTCGCTATATTTCGTGATCCTTGATTGGGCGTTTTGCAGATTTCTGCTGCCAGACGATCTCAATCGGACCAACATTTGTGTCAAAAACCTTAACTGGAGTGTGGTTATGCCCCGTTTGATGGGCGTCGACATCCCCAACGACAAACAGATTCAATATTCCCTCACCTACCTTTACGGCGTTGGTCTCTACAGCGCGCGTGAGGTCTGCGAGAAACTGGGAATCGATCCTGCTCGAAAAGCCAGCGAAATCCAAGAGGATGAGCTCGGTCGGCTAGCTGCATTGTTGGAGCGTGACTACGTCGTGGAAGGTCCACTGCGTCGCCAGGTTGCTCAGAACATCAGCCGCATGCGAGAGATCAAGAGCTACCGCGGTATCCGGCATCGAATTGGCTTGCCAGTTCGCGGACAGCGTACCAAAACCAACGCAAGAACACGCCAAGGTCCACGCAAGACCGTGGCTGGTAAGCAAGGCGGGAAGGACCTGCGCTAGG
>JBGCGI010000385.1:0-18875 GCA_045110715.1 Rubripirellula sp. | reverse complement strand
CATGCGTTCTTTCTGGAATAACCGGATGCTGAATCCACCCGGTAGATCCCAAGGAAACGGCACAGCCCGCAGGGTCATGTCAAGCTTTGACGATTGAGTTCTGTTTACGACCACGCAGAGGAACGAGTCAAAATCACATTTCCGTTATCGGGCCAGTTAGGATGTGTTTTGAGAAACCAAAGGAAACGCAAATGCGACAGATACTTGCTCCAGTGATCGCCCTCCTGATTTCAATTGCTTGCCAGGCCCAAGATTCGAATCCCGCTGACGAGAAGGCTGGTGCGGGCAACAAGATCACGACTCTGATTCAGAAGCTCAAACCGTCTTTGGCCACGCTGAAAGTTCGTGGCCGCGATGGTGACCAACTGCAGATGGGAACTGGCTTTGTAATTGAGCCCGACGGATTGATTGTGACCAATTTCCATGTGATTGGTGAGGGGCGACGATTCACAGTCGTGATGTCGTCCGGCCGCCAACTGAAGGTGCTCTCGGTCGAAGCTTCTGATCGAAACCATGATCTTGCCTTGATTCGAGTTGACGTTGGCGAAGAACCGTTGCCAGCCTTGAATCTGTCGACCACCGACGTTCCACCGCAAGGAACCCACGTCTTAGCATTGGGGAATCCCTTGGGTTTAGAGAACAGCGTTGTGACCGGAATCGTGTCCGCGATCCGCGAAGTGGAAGGCCGAAACTTGATTCAACTCGCTATCCCGGTCGAACGTGGAAACAGCGGTGGACCTCTGGTCGACGAGAGCGGCGATGTCGTTGGGGTGATCAACATGAAGTCGTCGATCGACGACAACCTCGGCTTCGCCATCCCCATTTCTCAACTGCAGCCACTTCGCGAAAAACCGAATCCTGTTCTGATCGATCGTTGGAGTCGCCTGGGCCGAATCAGCGACAAAAAGTGGACTCCGCTGATGGGCGCCACTTGGCAAGACAAAGGCGGTGTCATCACGGCGCGCGGAATGGGCTCCGGTTTCGGCGGGAGGTCTCTTTGCCTGTCTACCGAGACGATGCCCGAGAAGTTGCCTTTCGAGATCACCGTGCAAGTCAAGCTCGACAGTGAATCGGGAGCAGCTGGACTTGCGTTCTTCTCCGACGGCGCAGATCGGCACTACGGTTTCTACCCCAGCGCGGGACGAATGCGTTTGACATGCTTCAAAGGTCCTTCTGTCTACCAATGGGAAGTCCTGGAGGAGCTTGAGTGTGAGCATTACGTTCCGAATCAATGGAATCGAATTCGCGTTCGAGTCGAAGAGGACCGATTCCAATGTTTCGTCAACGGACACTTGTTGGTGGAGTCGACCGACCGTCAACTGACTTCCGGTCGGTTTGGTCTGGTCAAATTTCGCGACACCAAGCCTGACTTCAAGAGCTTCAGGGTCGGGCCCGACGTTTCAGGGGCCACTGTTTCACCTGAGGCAGCGAAGATACTCACCGATCTTACTGGAAGTGGCCCCGAGAGATTCAAAATCGATCCGGCCGAAGTTTCCATGCTGGGTGCTGCTTCCGAGGTCGCTGCTCGAAAACTCCTGACACATGCAGCCAAACTGGAAGCCCAGGCCGCCCGTCTCCGCGGGTTGGCTGCTGACGTTGAAGTCGCCCCGATCCTTGAACGCATCAGAGACCTGATGGCCAACGATTCTGACAATGATCAGCGATTGCTCGTCGGCGCGTTGTTGATTGCCAAGCTGGACAATCTGGACCTGGATGTCGATTCGTACGTGAATCGTGTTGGTGAGATGGCTGACGAAATCACGGAATCAAACGAAGACGAATCCGAGGCAGCCGCACGACGAAGCATGCTTCATCAGTATCTGTTCGAGGAGAATGGTTTTCAGGGAGGGCGAAATGAATACTACCATCCAGCCAACAGTCATCTGAATCGCGTCATCGACGACCGTGAGGGGCTGCCCATCACACTTTCGATTCTGTACATGGAACTCGGCAGACAGCTGGGTCTGAAGCTACAAGGTGTTGGCCTGCCGGGGCACTTTGTTGTCAAACACATCACCGACGACAACGAGCAGTTGATCGACGTTTTCGAGAAAGGGTCCCTCCTCACGAAACAAGACGCACGACGAATTGTGCTCGCCTATGCCGGTCGCCAATTGACCAACGAAGACTTGCGTGGTCAGTCGACTCAAGAAATTCTCTCGCGTGTTTTAAACAATCTAATGGGGCTCGCAAGCGAGCGTAAAGACACCGAAGCGATCAACCGATACTGCGAGGCCTTGGTCGCAATCGATCCCGAGTCAGCCGAGCCAAGAATGCTACGTTCGCAGATTCGAGCGATGACGGATCGGCGAGTCGGAGCGATCGCAGATCTGAGCTGGCTCCTCGAGCGAAACCCCGCAGGCTTTGATGCGAGGCGCGGGCAGAGAATGCTCGAAGCCTTGCAAGAAGCTGAATCGAAAGATCATTCTTCAAAGTAGGTGCGGCCGATGCGAGTTGGAATGATTGGGCTGGACACGTCGCACACCGTCGAGTTCACAGACATCTTTCAGGACGACCAAGGCGATCCGCATCTCGCAAGCGTCGACATCGTTGCCGCTGTCCCTGCAGGAAGCGAACTGCCGCTGAGCAGGCAACGCGTCGCGAAGTTCACAGCCGAAATGCAGACGAAGGGCGTCACGATCGTTGACGACATTCAGGAACTTCTTCCGCTTGTTGATGCGGTGATGCTGGAAAGTGTGGACGGAAGCGTTCACCTCGAACAAGCGATTCCCGTCATCAAGACGGGGAAGCCACTGTTCATCGACAAACCGCTGGCGAGTTCCTTTGCAGATGCCAAACGAATCGTCGATTGGATCACCGATCATCGTGTCCCGTGCTTTTCATCATCTTGCATTCGGTTTTCACGACCACTTCAAGCGGCAAAGCAGGATTCCCGGATTGGAAAAATTTGCGGCGCAGCAACCTGGGGGCCATGTCATTATCAGGACGATGGGACTGGTCTCTTCTTCTACGGCCTGCACGGAATCGAAGGCCTGTTTGCCTTGATGGGACCTGGTTTTCAGTCGGTTCAACGCGTTCAAACGAAAGAAACTGACGTACTAGTAGGCACTTGGAAGGATGGACGAATCGGCACCTATCGCGGTCTTCGTACTGGCATGACCGAGTTTGGTGCGACGGTATTCGGAAGCAAAGCAACAAGTTCCTTTCAGCTTGGCGTGCCCTACCGCGAGCTGTGCATCGAAATCGCGAAGTTCTTTTTGACAGGCATTGCCCCGGTGGAATTGGAGGAGACCTTGGAAATCCTCCGATTCATGGAACAAGTCCAATAAAACCATCGATCCTTTTATCGTAAAATTGACTCATCCGCGTGGTTGGCAGACTGGACATACGAAGACTTTACGACCTCCGAGATCCCAAGAATCGATTTCAGAACCGCACATTTGGCAAATTTCTTTCTTATAGACCAGCAGGCATTCGTCAGCAGTGAGTCGGCTGAGCGGCACCTCTACCTCACTACGGCGTTTCGTGATGATTCGGTTGTACTTCATTCCAACTCGCATCATCTCAACGGTCGTGTCCCAGATTTCTTGGACCTGCTGGGAAGTCAGGTCACATCCGCGAAGAAGCGGGTGAATGCCAAGTCGATGCAGTATCTCCGAACGATAAATATTGCCAATTCCTGCAATCACCTGTTGGTTCATGAGCAGGGCACCAATCCTGGCTCGGCTTCGCCGGATCGTCTCGCAACACGCCGGGACATCCGCGTCTTCACGAAGCGGATCCGCACCAATTCTTGCGATTCGCTCTGCACACGCGTTCCTTGAAAGTAGTTCGCATTGGTTGGGGCCGTTGAGATCAATCGTGCACTCTTGACTAACCATGCGGATTCTCACCGCACCGCGTGGGTCAGGGGCCGGATTGTTGTGACATCGGAATTTCCCATACAAGCCAAGGTGCACGTGAAGCGTCTTCTCTCCCGAAAAGCAATAAAACAAGTGCTTTCCGTGCGCTTCCACCCCTACTAGCTTGGCCCCGTTCAATTGCTTAGCACCAGCCCTGAAGCGTCCCTGGGGGCTCGTTACCATGACCTTTCGATCAACAAGCGATTTGGCGTGATCCTGGGCGATTCGGTGTAGCTTGTGGCCTTCAGGCATTCGTCGAGATTCTTGATATTTTTCGCCAGCGGAAAAAACGCTTCGGTGGCATGATGGTCAAATTCCAACCCCAATATTGTGGACTGGAGACAAGCAGTGAAACAAGCCAAGCGTAACTGTGGTTGACTGTGTCTAATAATGATGTTTCCTGGCTACAACCAGACCGTGGCAAACCATCACTGAAGAATCAACAACTGGGCCGAGAATGGAGAAGCACGGGGTTAATACGACAGCGGCAGTCCGGAAAGATCAAGTCTCGCCGCTGTCCGATACCGAAATCGACGACCTGCTCGAGCGAACCAGCCGAACCTTTGCCCTCTGTATCCCGATGCTACCATCGGCACTTCGGCGACAGGTTGGCGTTGCGTATCTGTTGTTTCGAATTGCCGACACCATTGAAGATAGCACGATGGTTTCCCGCAAACAGAAACTGCAACTACTGGGGGACTACACCGCAACGCTCGACGCGGCGGATCAGGCTTTGCCTCGGTGGCCCACGCTGGCGAAAGATCTGCAGAGCGTTTCGGCGACCAGTGACGAAGACGATGCTCTTTTATTCAGCCAGACGGCTCGCGTGATCGCCAGTTCCTGCGAATTTGAGCCATCGGTTCGCGGGATCATTCTCGACCACGTAGGAAGATCCTCCACTGGAATGCGTCGGTTCGTCGAGAGTGGCGATTCGAGTGGCAACATTCAACTGAGCACGCGGAGTGAACTGGGTCACTACTGCTACTGTGTTGCCGGAATGGTTGGAGAAATGTTGACGGACCTATTCCTAAAACATGACTCCCAACTTGAGTCGGCCCAAGACATTCTGAAGACAGCAGCCGTCGGATTCGGCGAAGCTCTGCAGTTGGTGAACATCTTGAAAGATTGTGATAGCGATCAGAGCGAGGGCCGTCGGTTCATCCCAAGCGATGCTAGCTGGGATTCGCTCATCGAACAGGCCCAGCAAAGAATCAATATTGCAAGGCAATACATCGATACGCTTCGCGATCACGGTGCCGAACAAGCGGTCATTCGGTTCACGATGCTCCCAGTTCTATTGGCATCCTCGACCCTGGCTTTGTTGCGAACGGATGGCCCAGGAGCAAAACTTGGCCGAGAAGAGGTGGCGCAACTCCTGTTGCAACTAGCAGCATCGAATGAAGACGAGCGGCAGGTAGGAGAGCAGGGGAGCTTGCGATGAAAATTCTACTTGTCAATCCTCGAGGATTCTGTGCCGGCGTTCGCATGGCGATCGATGCATTGGATCTGGTGCTTCAACAAATCGGGCCTCCGGTCTATGTTTTTCATGAGATCGTCCACAATCGCCATGTGGTGGAAGACTTTCTTAAACGCGGAGCGGTGTTCGTCGATTCGCTAGAGGAAGTCCCGCACGGCGAAGTCCTCGTCTATTCTGCTCATGGCGTCTCGCCGGAAGTCAAAGAACAAGCGAGGCAGCGAAAACTTCGCACAATCGACGCCACCTGCCCGCTGGTCACGAAGGTGCACCTGGAAGCAATCCGACTTTCCAAGTCAGGACACAAGTTGATTCTGGTCGGGCATGCTGGACACGATGAAGTGGTTGGAACACTTGGAGAAGCGCCCGATGCTTTTCACCTCGTCGAGTCAGTTGATGATGTCGACGAACTACAGTTTCCTGACGAAACCCCACTGGCTTGGATTACGCAAACGACTCTGAGCGTTTCCGAGACTCAGGCCATCACCGACCGATTGCAGGAGCGTTTCCCACGCATCTTGGGACCGCGAAAAGACGACATTTGCTACGCAACGCAAAATCGTCAAGTGGCTGTGCTTGGCGTTTGCGAGGAGGCAGATGCGATGGTTGTCGTGGGAAGTGTGAACAGTTCGAACAGCCAGAGACTTCGCGAGACTGCAGCTCAAACAGGAATCGCCTCGATGTTGACGGATGACTCGAGCCATTTGTCCGCGGATGACTTTCGCGAGTACCAGACCATTGCAATCACCGCAGGGGCGAGCGCACCGGAAACTGCCGTGCAAGAGGTGCTGCGTTGGTTCCTCGCGGAGTTTGATGCGGAAGTTGAGTCGCGGGATTTCATGCAAGAACATCAAGTGTTTGCTCTACCGAAGGAAGTTGCTAATCTCGAAGGCATGCGGAGACCGCTGGCGTCAAGGAATCGACCATGAGTAACGAAATCACAATCATTGGCGCGGGCCCCGGAGGACTGGCGGCCGCGATGTTGCTCGCGCATCAAGGTCGGCAAGTACGTGTACTGGAAAGACTTCCCCGAGTTGGCGGACGCTGTTCTGCAATCGAGGAGGAAGGCTTTCGATTCGACGTCGGCCCTACGTTCTTTCTCTATCCGAGGGTTCTCGAGGAAATCTTTGCGCAGGTTGGTTACAACTTGTTCGATGAGGTTCCGATGACTCGCTTGGATCCCCAATATCGAATCAACTTTGGGACCGGCGGATACTTGGATGCGACGGGGGACGCCGACAAGATGGAAAGCGAAATCGCTCGATTCTCCCCCGCAGATGCTGGCGCGTTCGCTCAGTACATGCAAGCGAACCGTAAGAAACTGGCAATGTTTCGCCCCATCTTGGAATCACCATTCTTAAGCCGCGCGGATCTTCTTCGCCCTTCGACCTTAAAAGCTGTGCCATGGCTCAAACCGTGGCACTCAGTCGGAAGCGAACTGGAAGCATTGTTCAAGGATCCGCGACTGGCGATTGCATTTTCGTTCCAGGCAAAGTACCTGGGCATGTCGCCTTTTCAGTGCCCCAGCCTATTCACGATCTTGGCTTTCCTCGAATACGAGTACGGTGTTTGGCATCCAACCGGCGGGTGCAGTGCAGTCAGCGAGAAGATGGCGGAACTGGCGACCGAAATGGGCGTGAAGATATGTCTGAATGAGCCGGTAGAAAAACTGATTCTTTCGGGGCGACGCGTGACGGGTGTTCAGACTCCCAAACGAGTCTACGAATCCGATGGGCTCGTGATCAACTCGGACTTTGCGAGGACGATGACCAAACTGGTTCCTGATCATCTTCGGCGCCGCTGGAACGATCACAAAATCTCTCGGACCAAATTCTCTTGCTCGACTTTCATGATGTATCTGGGCATCGAGGGAAGTTACGACACAAAGCATCACACCATTCACATCGCTGACGATTACCAGTCCAACCTCAACGACATCGAGAATCGGCATGTGCTCTCGGACGATCCTTCCTTCTACGTGCAGAACGCTTGCGTCACCGATCCAACACTCGCGCCAGAAGGCATGAGCGCGCTCTACGTTCTCGTGCCCGTGTCGAGCCAGCACCCAAACATTGACTGGTCGATCGAAAAGGATCGATTCAGAAACCACGTGCTCAGCCGACTCTCGAAAATCGGAATCAATGATGTGGAAAGCAGAATTCGGTTTGAGCGAATTGTCACCCCCGATGACTGGGACAGCGGCTTCGAGGTTCACAACGGGGCAACGTTCAATATGGCCCACAACCTGGGACAGATGCTGCACAAGCGACCTGGCAATCGATTCGAAGACTTAGACGGAGTCTATCTCGTCGGTGGTGGCACACACCCTGGAAGTGGATTGCCAGTGATCTACGAGTCTGCACGAATTACATCCAAACTGATCGACAAGGACCTCGGACCTGCCGATCGCACCACACCGGTTTCGCCGCCTGTCGCTGCGACCACAGCAATCACTTGAGCAAGACATCGCGGAGAAACTGTCGCGTCAGATTGCCACCGCTTTGCCAATGCCAATGGTGCCGGGTTGGATCGCCATCGACGCCATCAATCAAGACTCGCAGCTTCCTGAATTGACGAACGTTGGTTAGACGACGATGCTGTTGGTGACCACGGCATTGGTAGTGTCCTTAGGAGAGCCGAATCGATGACCTCGCGAGACCTCGACAAGTCTGATTTGGCGGCGGTCTCACCGTTTCTGTATCGCGGCTTTCGTGATTATTCTCGACGTTTATTGCGAAAACGATTTCGGGCCCTCCGGGTTGCTCAGGAATCGTTTCCGCACGTTGCTGACGGGGAACCGCTACTGATCTACACCAATCATCCAAGCTGGTGGGACCCGTTGGTTGCCGTCACGCTGAACGAGTCGTTGTTCAACACACGTCAATTCCGGGCGCCGATTGATGCCGAAGCACTAAAAAAATATGCGATCCTTGGTCGTTTGGGATTCTTCCCAATCGAGCGTGAATCCTCTCAGGGCACCCGCGGCTTTCTGACCGCGATGCAAACGCTACTTAGCCAACCGACGGCCATCTACATCACGCCACAAGGCAAGTTTGTTGACGTTCGAGATCAGCAACCATTCGAGCCAGGACTGGCGCACGTTGTTTCGCGAATGAAAATCGGCACGGTTCTTCCAATGGCAATCGAGTACACCTATTGGGACGAAAGCACACCTGAGATTCTGGTTCAATTCGGTAGCCCAATCGATGTCACGGTCGAGACAGAACGCTCGAAAGAAGATTGGAACAGGTTCTTGGAAGCGACCCTGGCATCCACACAAGCAAGTTTGGCGGCCAAAGGTATCTCGCGTTCCGCAGATGGGTTCAACACGATTGTTGGTGGCCGCGTTGGTGAAGGTGGGCTCTATGACTTTGCCCGACGTGTCAAATCGATGGTTTCCGGTCGAAAATTCGACCCCAGTCATGAAGCCGCATCGGCTCCTGCTCAGGAGGAGACATGAATCAACCGCTGCTGGAAGTCAAGGATGTTCGCAAAGCCTACGGATCACATCAGGCGCTTCGCGGAGCCAGTTTTGACGTACATTCCGGAGAACTTCTGGCGTTACTGGGCCCCAACGGCGCAGGCAAGACCACGCTGATTCGAGCGATTTGTGGGCGTCACCCACTCGACGCCGGTGAAGTGCGTTTACACGGAAAACTTTTGCAAGACAAATCACAGCGCTCACAACTTGGTTTCGTTCCACAAGAACTTGCACTCTACTCTGACCTGAGCGTTCAGCAGAACCTGGAAGTCTTCGGTCGTTTGCATGGCGTTGGTCGACGTGAGCTGAAGTCACGCGTTGAACAGGCACTGGAATGGACGCGACTCGCGGACCGTCGTCAGGAGATGTCCAAGCGTCTCTCAGGAGGCATGCAGCGGCGATTGAACATTGCTTGTGGCGTGCTGCACCAACCCACGGTATTACTTCTTGATGAACCAACCGTCGGCGTTGATCCGCAAAGCCGGGAACGGATTTTCGAAATGCTCGGCGAGCTGAAACAACAGGGCACGTCCATCGTTTTGACCACGCACCAGTTGGATGAAGCGGAATCGCAGTGCGACCGAATCGTGATCATTGACGGAGGAAAAGTCGTTGCTTCGGGGACTTTGGACAGTTTGATCGAATCAACGGTCGGGCATAGCCGAAAACTCACCCTTTGGATGAGCACCAAAACCGACGGCCAAGCCGTGCAGGGATCGCACACCGTCGAGGTCAACGACATTGTGCAAGAACTGCCGCAGGTGCTTGCAAAGGCCGAAAGCAAGGGCGTCGCAATTGACCGCCTGAACATGTCCGCGCCATCACTGCAGGATGTATTCTTGCACCTGACAGGCAAGGAGTTGCGTGAGTGATCACCACTGTCTTGCGAATCGGCCTCCTTCGCCTGCGCAACAACCCTCTCGAGTTGTTGTTGATGTTCGTTGTACCGATCATCTTCTTCAGCATCTTCGCCTTGATCTTTGGACGCGGAATCGGCAGTGGAAAAAGCTCGCCGGTGCGTGTCATTTTCGTTGACCAGGATCAGACTGCGATTGCACAGAATCTGATGGATGGGCTCTCGAAAGAGCCCGGCTTGGAACGAGTTTCGGAAAACGGCTCGCGGATCGGTCGCGAACAAGCGATGTCGAAGATCCAAGCTGGTGAAGCGACGCTTGCGATCGTCCTGCCTCGTCACTTAGGCGATACGCTACGAAATTCTGGAGAACCGAATGTCGAACTCTTAGCCGACACGTCGGATCAAATTGCCACGCAAGTGGTCTCGGCGCTCGTTCGCCAAGCGGTCTACGTCGAACGCGGTCGCCTGGCCAGCCTTGCCTCGCGACGAAGCGCTGGGGAAGCATCGGTGCCCACATCGGATTCGCAAGAAGCAATCTCGAAAGAGACGCCACACGACATGATCACGGTCCGCGATGTGCTGGCCTCCGAAAAGGCGAATCCTCGAATCTCAATGTATGCAGCCGGAATCGCGGTGATGTTCCTCCTGTTTAGCGCCAGCGGAGCAGGAGGAACGCTCCTCGAAGAACAGGAAGAGGGGACGCTTGAACGCTTGCTAAGTAGCCAGCTCACGGTTGGACAACTTCTGACTGGCAAATGGATTTACATCACGGTCTGCGGATCTTTGCAGCTGCTCGTGATGTTCATTTACGCACAGCTCGTCTTTCACGTCGATTTAGTAGGGCACCTCGAGGGGTTCGCCGTGATGGCAGTTGGGACTGCCGCAGCAGCCGCAAGTTTGTCTCTCTTGCTCGCAACGCTGTGCCGAAGTCGAAGCCAACTCAACGGAATTTCAGTGATTCTCATTCTGACGATGTCTGCCTTGGGTGGAAGCATGGTGCCGCGATACATCATGAGTGAAGAGCTGCGAAGTTACGGATTGATCACCTTCAACGCATGGGCTCTGGATGGTTTCGACAAAGTCTTCTGGCGCGACTTACCTGTGCGTGAACTGCAACCGCAATTGTTCGTCTTGCTATTCTCTGCAGTCGCGATGGGTCTCGCGGCCCGCGTTTGCGCCCGTCGCTGGGAGGCTTGAGCCTGTGCTTCACAAACGCAAAGGAATGGCTGTGATCGTCATTTTGACGATTGCTGCGGTCGGAATTTCAGTCGTGGTCTCTGGTTTCATTGGCGGCAATTCGCCCGCCGCTTCCTCGGGAATCGGAACGTCAGCTGACAACGATCATGAACCGTCGAAGTCCATGCTCACACTGGAGGTTTCTGGTATCAGGGAACGCCGTGGCAAACTGAAGGTAGCAGTCTTTGATCAGGCCACGGGATTCCCCGACCACAAACAGGCGGCGTGCGTCCAGTCGTTCGCGATCGAATCGAAGAACGACCAAAGCAATGACACGTTTCAAATCGACGCATTGCTGCCTGGTGACTATGTAATCGCGGTGTATCAGGACATCGATGAGAATGGGGAAATGAATCGAGCGTTGATTGGGTATCCAACCGAGCCCTACGGTTTTTCCAACAACGCACGCGCCACCTTTGGACCGCCGGAATACGCCCAGGCCGTATTCAACGCGGCAGAAGGTGATCAGACGCTGAGCATTGAGATTCACTAGCTGCTCAATTTGACCAAGGTAGGGGGGGACCACTACCGATGCCTTGGAAAGTTAGCATCTTCGTGTTGTGCGGGTCGTAGGGTTGCCGATTAACGGAGTAGAGAAACTCGTTCAAGAATGCGAATGCCAGGTACTTAGCGAAGGAAACCTGCCGTGCTGACAGCGAAACGACCGGCCGTTGATAGCATGCGTGATACTTTGAGTTTCACGCGCGGTTCTAATGCGAGTGCATCTTCTTGCCGTGAGGCCGTCGTGCTTATCCACGGCATGTTGGCCAATGCCAATAGCATGAGGACGATGGGAGATGCATTGAATGACTCCGGCTATCAGGTGAACTACTGGAGCTACCCCAGTATCAAGCCGCAGTCCATTCGGGTCCATGGGCAGAATCTGGCGTCCTCGATCAGGGACTTGGTTGCCAATCAGAGCATCCAACGTTTGCATTTTGTAACTCATAGCATGGGCTGCATCGTGCTTCGAGTAGCACTGCAACTGGCGACGCTTCCGGCTTCTACTCGGATCGTGATGCTGGCTCCACCGAACTCTGGATCACGACTGACAAGGATCCCCATGGGGCCAATCGCACACTGGTTCCCACAATTGCCTGAGCTATCCGAATCGGCAAATAGCCTGGTCAATCAATTGGAAGATCCCGCCGTTTTCGAAATCGGGGTCATGGCGGCTCAACACGACAGGGTGGTCGACCTGGAACGAACTCACCTGAAGACGCAGAGCGACCATCTTGTCGTTTCGACCAGTCACCAGCGATTGCCTGGCTGCGTCGAATCCGTTCGACAGGTGATTCATTTCCTGGTGCATGGCCGCTTTCAACGAGCAGCGCAGAAAGCGACACGTCACGCCGCATGACGCACCGAGTTCGGTTTCGTTTGTTGATTGCGGGCTACACAAGCCGGACGATCGGTAAACATTGACACGACCTTTCACGTTGTCCGCATTGCACACTCTTGGCATCTCCGAAATACTCAAGTGCCTTCACAAGCGCCGACGATCCAACGTAGGTGATCGTTACGTTCGTTATTGGCGTTGTAGATGTATGACTATGTGATCGTCGGGGCAGGCCTTTTCGGATCTGTGTTCGCGCGACAAATGACAGACGCCGGCGCTCGATGCATGATCATCGAAAAGCGCGAGCATATCGGTGGCAACTGTTTCACCGAGAACATCGGTGGGATCCAAGTCCATAAGTACGGCCCGCATATCTTTCACACCAACAATCAGAAAGTGTGGGAGTTCGTCAATCAGTTCGCCGAGTTCAGCCGCTTCAGTTATCGACCGAAGGTCAACTATCGCGGCAAAATGCTGTCGTTCCCAATCAACTTGACGACGCTGTACCAGTTGTGGGGTGTCACGACGCCGGAATCTGCACGACAGAGATTGGAAGCCGAACGCGTTCCAATCAATCATCCACAGAACCTCGAAGAATGGATCCTTTCGCAGGTTGGACGTGAACTCTACGAGACCTTTGTGTATGGCTACACGAAGAAGCAATGGGGGCGGGAACCCAGCGAACTGCCGGCCTCGATCATTCGCAGACTACCGATTCGAATGACATGGAACGACGACTACTTCAATGACCGCTTCTGCGGCATCCCAACAGGTGGCTACACGGAACTTTTCAATGCTCTGTTGAAAGACATTCCGGTGGAAACCAGTATCGACTTCATCGCCGACCGGGAACGATTCGAGAGGAAGGGCAAGAAGATTGTCTACACCGGTCCTCTCGATCGTTTGTTCGACTACGAATTAGGAGCCAACGATTGGCGTGGTCTCCGATTCGAGCAGGAAGTGATGAACGTCCCCGACTACCAGGGCATTGCGACGATCAACTTCACCGATCCGGACGTCCCCTACACCCGCCGCGTCGAACATAAACACTTCGATCCGGTTGAATCGGACCATACAGTCGTCACACACGAGTTTCCTGCTGACTGGTCAATCGGTGACGAGATGTACTACCCGGTCACAAACGACGCGGGCGAAAAACTACAGAAGCAATACGAAGCCATGCTTCCAGATCAATACGTCATCGGCGGTCGGCTCGCCACTTTCCGCTACTACGACATGCACCAAGTGATTGCCTCAGCAATGAGCAAGGCGGAGAAAGAAATTCTATATGACGGACGTCACACGATCCCAATGCGACGGGCGGCCTAGTTGCATGCCGAAGAAACAATCACTCATCATTCCTTCGCCTGCAGCCAGCGTGTTGTCCATCGGCAATCGCATGCGCCGCTGGTCCAACCGAATTCGCCGCCAGCCAAACACCCAACCTCTCGGAGACTATCCCAGCGATGTGGTGGATAGCCAAGGCTGTGAGTTTGGCTACGAGATGTTCTATCACCTGCCTTACGCGTATCATTTGTTCAAACAGGGCCTTCTGAAGCGGACAGTGAGTTGTAAGGCAACCAAGTGTTTCTACTTTTTCTCACCGCAGCACAACGAAGTCTACGACAAACGCGATTTTGTCGAGCACTTTGACTCCATTGCCCAAGTCCCTCATGAGCGGCCGGATTTTCAACGATGGGAACCACCACCGCTCGCTGAACACTACCGCGATCGAATCGACTTTGGATTCGAGAAGCCGCCGCTTCTGGTTTTCAACAAGTACAACTTCGAGTGGTACCATCCGCCAATCAACTTCCTCTCACGCCCGTTTCTAGAACGACTCGTTGACTCGCTTCAGAACGAGTTCACGATCATCTACAATCGGCCAACCAGTCACATCGTGCACGACCACATGCCGGTCGGAGAGTTGAATGAGAAAGAAGCGCTGCGAGATCGAGGCGTGATCCTTGCAGAAGAACTCTACGCCCAATTCGATCATGTTTCGTTTAACGAATTTCAGCTTTGCCTGCTGGCACAATCGAAAATGCGCATTGCGGCACAAGGTGGCGCGACTTACTTGAACGCACTGTTTCCAGGGCGTCTGATGGTCTACCACCGCTACGGAGGCGAGCAGATCTACGGCAACTACAACGACTTCCCAGCAATGGGCGTTGAGGATTTCTCTGTGTTCAACAATGAACTGGAGATGCTCGATCAACTCACGGGTCAGCGACTCGCCGCCTAGCCCATCATCGATTCAGTTCAGGAGCACTAGGCGGCCCGCGACAATGCCTTCGACCAGTTCTTGCCAAGTCGAATCAGATGCCGAGGGCGAAGCTTGCCCCGGCTGAACATCTGGAGGTCGAGTTTTTTGTCGGCCGCATAAGATCGGCTGACACAATCGGGATGAACCAAGGGGCCCAACTGTCCGATCGGTAGTTCGGCAAACTGACTGCTGGCCAAGGTGTGCGTCGCGTCAACGCCAAAACCCAAATTGGAAACCAGGTTCACATTCGGAATCGCCGTTAGTCCGTGATTCATCCAACACGCCAGTGTCCAGGTGAAGTCCCAGGTATCGATGCGGCCTTCGTGAACGGCATCAAACATGCGGGTCCAGTAGTCCAACTCGACAAAGTTATCGCAGAGCGCTGCTAGATTTTGGCTTTCTCGAAAGACGGGCCAGCTTTCCAGTGCATGATCGTAGTGCTGCCAGGCTCGGCGCCACGATGCCCATCCCCAACAGTGCGGATACTTCGAGAAATAGTAGCTGGCATCGCCCACTTTCTGATTGTGATGGAAGTTGTCTCCACTGACCGCCATCACTCGGCGATCCTCTGAGTAGCGGTCCAGGAGAGCACTGCAGTACTCGAAGAAGCTTGCACCGACTTCACAATCATCCTCGATGATGATCGCTCGTTCATGCTGCTCGAATACACCGCTGATTCCGGAACTCACTCGGCGACCGCAACCCAAGTTGATCTCGGAATAGAACGTGCTGACGTCACAAGCCCAGTCGCAGCTCTCAGCTATTTCCCGGGACTGACGTACCAGGTCGGCCTCACCCACACGATCTGGCCTCGGCCCATCACTGATGATACAGAGATTCTTGGGCTGAGCCCGACGGATCGCGGCATAGGTGCGGCGAGTCAGATCTGGGCGGTTGAAGACGATGAACGCGACCGGAACGTCGAGCATGGTTGGAACTTTGGTGATAGATCGTGTGGCTTTCCCAGGCCCCGAACACACGGGTGCTACCCCGAATTTCAGTCGTAATCAGTCTTTACGAAGTTGCCTGAGACGAGGGCAAGGTCGATCTTGCCCAAAACCTTCACCTGACCAAAATTCCATCTTTCTCAAAGGTGCCGTGATACTCTCCAAGAGCACTAAGAACCGCGGCGTGATCCTCCCCGACCTCCCGCTCCTCCACGGCCCGAACCTCCGCGATCAACTTGACCATCACCGTCGCGATCTTCACCGTACGGCACTGCGCCCTCAAAATAGACACCGGCAGCGCGTCCTTTACTCACATGCTCTGAGTAGACCTTCTTTTTGGTTGTCGCTGCAAACTCGCTGTTCGCCTCTGCCAGTGCCCCCAAGATCTGCTCCTTGGATGAGTCAGCTGGCAACTGTTTCATCACCGTCCCTTTCAATCCGAACTCACCGGGATTGATCAGCACGATTCCGGCTTCAGTGGAAGTGCCTTCGATGTTCTCTTTCCAGTCTTCGCCCTGCTCAAAATCGAAATGGAACCGCCCAACCACTTGCGGGTCGTTCGCAGCAGTGCGAAGTGACTGCCTGAGTTCCAGCTCGACTTCGGCGTCAACGTTCACGACCACCAAGACTCGTTGATCTGCCGAAGCAACATTCAACGCTTGACGAAAACTGTGAAAGTCTTGAACGAGCGCCTCACTTACATCCGCAGTTGGGGGATACTGCAAGGAGTATCGCTCCATCTCCTCCGAACCAGCGCGGCGACCGAGTACCATCTGTGGTCCCCTATCTGCTCGCGTCAGCCAGTCTTGACCATTGGGGGCGAGCAAACAAAACACGCTATTCTCGAATCGTCCATCCAGAAAACGACGGACAAAGGCTTGATGTCTCGCACTCTCGTAGGAATCCAATCGGACACAGACGAATTCACGACTTGCTTCAATAAAATCTTTGGATGCGAACAGACCGTTCTGCGTTGCTGTATAACCCGGTCAGAACACTCCCGAGATGCCTTTGCACTGCGTTGCTGCAGCGACAAACATGATCGGCCTACCGCTACGCTTGGCTTCCGCTTCGCCTGTTTCCCAGGTGGTGTACCAAGCGATTCCTGGTTCCCCGAGATCTAGCTTTGAGGCACCTAAGTCACCCGGCCGCGGGCCCTGTGCATGGCAACAGCTCAATCCCACCAAGAGAGTCGCCAAACCAGCAAATCGAAACAGACTCATAGGAACACATCCCGCAAAAAGGCAATGATCGCGATTCAACACCAACGTCAGGCTCCAGCTGGAACCGAAAAGACAACGTCGTCGATGTTTGTTAACGATTGAACCCCAGGTAATCCACAGAGTTTCTACGAAGAAACTCCTGAATCCACATCTCACGCCGGTCAGTTTGCTGGCAGCTCGCGACCTAGAAACATCGTGCCGGAAAACCACCACACGATTGGCTGCACCATCATGATCGAAAACGCTGCCGTCAGAGCACAGGCGGTCAGGGAGAACCCAGTCGCGAAACCCACGATGGAGGTCGACAATGTTCCGACCAGAATCGTTGGCAACGTGGCAGCCATCACGACGATCATGTACAAGATTGCTCGCGCGCCCTGCAGAATATCTGGTGGCCCCTGTGCGTGGGCACGCAAATTGGTGACCGCAGTCACGAAGTTGATCGCTGAAATCATCATCACGTCGATCGCAATCCCGGCGAGTAGAAATGCGACGCACTGCATCATCGTGAAGGACGTCAGAACCAACGCTGGCAAGAAGATGGCGACGCGAAGAGCAATCCAGCTTGCGGTGCTTCCCAGGACCATTGCGGCTGCAAGAGGCAATGGGCGAATCGGGATGAGTTGAAACCAGGACAGACTTCTAGGCGGCATGGCAAACCCAAGCGGAATGCTCATCGTGATTAGAAACCCCAAGTACGACGCCGCGCCCAACGCGACGGGCACAGCCGCCAATCGCTGTCCCCTTGTCAGCGCGTTGGGATAGCTGAAGTGAACGTAGCCAGCAACCATCGCGGCCACCATTCCAACCACAAAGATGATCGACACCAAGCGTCCTAGTCGACGCATGGACATCGTCAGTTGTTGCCAAGCAATCGGACCTGCGCCACCCCACCACCCCAAAATTGGAATTGCAAGACGCGGTTCTGCACGGGTTGGATTCGAGGCAACTGCGTTACCCCCCTTCATTCTTTCAAGCTTGCGAATACGTCGACCTACACCATCGGCAGCAAGCTCCGAAAAGCCGGCGTTCAAGCTGTAGCAGACAACGAGCGACACCAAGACCAGCAGAACGGACATCCCGAGGTTCACCATCATCGACGCATCGACTGTCCCATACATCAGGTTTGCAAAAGGTCGAAAAGGGATCAAACACGCTGCGGTCACCTGGGAGCTACCGAGAGATTGACTGACCGCGGAGAAGTCCGATCCAAGTGACGCCGAGAGCGTTTCTGACATCAATGCCGCCAAACCCAAAACAAGACCAACGCGCACAGCGGTCAATGCTGCAACCGGGACTTTCGGCGTTGCCAACGCGATGGCGATCACCAACAGGATCACAAACGATCCACTGAGCCCGACTCCGAAACAGGTTCCGATGAAAGTGCTCGTGTATGGCATCATCAGCAACGCGAATAGCAGACTCATTGGCATCCAACCAATCGCCATCGTCAGCAAGCGGTAGCTGAGGATTTGGCGATCCGTGAAGGGCCCCGCCAAAACAAATTGCAGCTCTGCTGGCTTGAGTTCCAAAAACGCCTTGCCGGCATTGGAGACGATCCCAATGGTTGCCATCCCATACAAGAAGAACGGCATCATCAAGCCCAAGGCGTGAAAGAACGAGTTCTCGCCTACTTCGCGATCAAAAAATGCCATGGCGATGCTCGGGCCAATGCCCATCAAGACCATGCCAAACATTGCCAGGGTCATGATCGCTCCGGTCGGTGTCTTCGCTTGCTGCTTGACCTTGCGAAGCCCCGCGCGGAAAAGCAGAGCCATCAAATGGATCAATGCGCGATCAAACATCTTTCGGTTCCTCCAGAACCGATTCATCCCCGGTCAGTCGAAAGAAGACTTCCTCCAAAGAACTACTCTCCCCACCAAACTTCTCTCGCGCTTCCTGCATGGCACCGGAGAACAACACTTTGCCGCGACGGATCAACACCAAGTGGTTGCAAAGATCGTCGACGAGTGACAAAAGGTGCGAGCTGACCAGAATCGTAGCACCGCGGTCTGACTGCATCTGAATGGTCGCCTTCAAAGTTCGAATGCTGGCAGGATCCAAGCCGGTCATTGGCTCATCCAACAACAACACATCAGGTGAGCGTAGATAGGCACACGAGATCGCCACCTTTTGTCGCAACCCATCAAACGGTTTACAGGAACACTTGACTTCATTTTCTCGCAGACC
>JBGCGI010000384.1:0-2951 GCA_045110715.1 Rubripirellula sp. | reverse complement strand
GCCTTCGGTCATTTACATGACGAGAAAGGCATCAGCAACTACGGGATGTTCACTCGCGGGACAACGCAGTACATCAACTGTTCATGCTGCAACCTCGCAGCGAAATTGAGAAACAATGGGTTTGTTATCGAAGTCTGATGCTCAAAGACAAGTTCATCTTCGCCGGCTTAGGTGGTCGACTCGTTTTAAGATCGCTGGGAACCTATGCGGCCCGTGCATCGCCGCAATGTTGATGACTGCTTGAGCAACCGGTATTCCTACACTCGTGATATAAAGTGGCCGAACACTGTTGCCTCTTCTTAAATCAGTGGCGAATTCCGATCGCTTAAACGGGTTCTTTGCCACTCCGACAACGGGGATTTCGTTGCCCAGCGATTGATGCAGGTAGGCGCCCAGCCCTGGGTGGTTTTCGTTGTCGAGCCAAACATAGCCGTCGACGACAACACACTTGGGTGGGCTGGAAAGCTGTGCAAGGACGGCCTGGATGCACGGCAGTTCTCGGCGATAGAACTCACCAGGGTGATAGTCCTGAACTTCGGGCAGATGGACAATGTGTTCGGACGCCGGCGATGCATCTCGCCATTCGTTGATGACAACGCACGCGGCGACTGCAGTCGTTGGCTTTGATTCAGATTCGGTGTAGCCGACGTCGATGCAGGCGATGGTCACGGTTGATTGACGATGGTTGGGTTCACGTTTCGTTCTCAGTCAGAATAACCACTCTCGCATCCACATTGAGTACTTGAGTGCCGCATTCAAGCTCGGCGAAAGGCTCTGGCCAATGTGAATGACCTCTGACAACAAGGGTATTAGCGGAATGCACGAAGACTTCTCGTATGCGCGGTGACCCACGGAAGCCCTTGGCTGGAGCGTCAGGTCCATCGTGCAAGAGTGTGATCGCTGGCTCCTCACACAAGAGCATGCCAAGCGTCTCGACGTAGCCGTCTTCGGTACGTCGCCAAGGACGTCTTGGGTTGCCGGCAATACCGCTCAGTCCGGAGAGATCTAAGGGGTCAGGTCTCTTTGGTGTCGACACCCAGCAGATAGGCTTGACGTCTTTCATTTCTCTGAAGAATTGAATCGAAGGCTGCCAATACTCCGCTCAGGGATTCCTTCACGTTTCAGAATTGTTGGAATTTTCACCGGTCGCCATCTTGCGTCTCAGCGGTCCGATGCCCATTTGAAGTGTGAGCAAGTCATCGATCAGCTCGAGTTCTCGGTCGCGGGTCGTTTGAGCGTCATCAGTCTGATCGCTTGATAGTTCGCTTTCGATCGAATGGACATTCTCCATCGCTCCAACGATTCGTTTGTTCTCGTTCGCATTCATGATTGATCCTCATTGCTGGGTGTTGTTTTCGGGAACGATTGTCTCGCCACTCTTGACTACTTTTCGATTCAGCTGAAGTCCATCGCTTGATGAAATGCAACTCGTGTCAATCGAACGAACATGCAGCTCGGCATTGAGACAAGACATGAAGTACATTCTCGCTTGCCCCCATCCGCGATTCCCGACTTCGGTGTTGAATCGACTGACCATTTGGTCATCGGACAGAGCGGCTAGCTGAGCGGCGAAGCCGTAGCGTTTCTCGAGTTCACTACTCATCGTATTCTTTCTCCGTTCAGGTTGGTCAAAAGATCGTCGACTGCCTTGGCCAAATCGACCCAATGGATGGCTTTGATTGATTTCACGGCGTGATATTTTGAGTATCACCTCGCTGCACTCGATTCCAAAGTGTGAACCAGGATGGGTGTGGAGTACTCCAATGATCGATGTTTCGTTCGCAAATCAACAGGTACTCTTTCCAGTACATCGCCGCCGGCTCGCCACGAGGTATGCGTGCAGGAACAGTAAAGGCGTGCCCGCCACGAGAGACAAATTCGCCATCAACAAAGAATTGAAGATCGTCGACGCCACAGCCTGGGCCTGATGAACTTCTTTTGATGAAGTCCACATGTACGGCGTGTCCAGCGAAATCGAAGGATGTGTGACAATGCGAACGGTGTCCGCCGTATGGATCAGGGGAAGGCGCAACCTTTATCCAAGAATGCGTTGGTACAGTGGCTCGACGCCAAAAAACTCCGTTGACACTGACTTCATCAACACCCTCGTCGCCGCATGCAGTTGCGAGAACTCGGCGGCAGGCTGCGATCTCTGGCTCATCCCAGCCTGTTGCTTCCCGGTAGTTGGAATCGTTCGTTTCACGCCGGCGGTAGAAGCCGGCTGCCTCGCTGAGCGCTTTCGTCAGATCGCCGAGTGGACAGGTTGGCTCAATGTCGCTGCCATTGGTCACAGAATTTGTCATCAGAATCTCTCCAAGTGTTTGTTTCGGAGAGCTGACGCGATGGGTCCGCTTGATTGCCAAGCTTGGCCGCATGCCCTCGATCCAAATCACAACGATTAGAGTCTCGGGAACCACCTCACCCGGACGGGGCAGGTTGGCGAGGGCGTCAGCCCTACTCTTCATGTTTGAAACGGCAGGCCACGCTGGCTTGCCCTCACTAAACTAGGCAGGAGACAGCTGAACTTGGGGCGCAGCTTTCTGAGAAAACTTTTCAAAGACGCAAAAGCTCAGCAGCACATGGCTTCATGCCGCAAAAAACGCCCGTGGAGAATTGCTCCGCCTCGGGCGTTTCGGTTCTGTTCGTCTTTCGACTTACAGTTCGACGGATTCGACTTCGCGGACGAGGCGGGATGCGTCGTTTTCTAGGAACGATGAGACTACGTTGAACACGGCGTCACTGAAGCCGCCGATGTTCAAAATGCTGTTGTCGTCTCGCCCCGCTGCTGGCCCAGCTGCCTGGCTGGTTCCGTACGGTTGAATGTCGATGCAGACTAGCTTTGGATCGGCAATGCCGTGTCCACGCTGGGTCTTCTTGAACTTCTCCCATTGGGTCATCACGCCGGTTGAACCGTTTTGGCCGTAGCCGCTGTAACGACTGTAATGGGGACG
>JBGCGI010000383.1:0-6781 GCA_045110715.1 Rubripirellula sp. | reverse complement strand
GCGATCCACATGTGACGGCGAGAGCGAAAGCTGCGACCCAATACGTTCATAGCCGTGCCACAGCGTGTCCTCGTTCAGCTCGCCTGGCTTGGCCGGATCGTAACGCACGCCGAGCAGATCGTAGACCGTGTTCTGGTATTCTTGCCGGCTCAAGCGGTAGTGTGCCACAGCGGGTCGAGCTGCCATGCGGGCCGCCCGTCCTTCTTTGAGCCGAGAGTTGAGACTCATCACAAACGCCGCGATCTCGTCCTGAGTCGGCTGCGGCTCATCTTCAGGTGGCATCTCGCTGCTGTTGACTTTATCAAGCGTCTCGGCCCAGTGGTGCGTGTCCACTCCCACTTTGAAATCGCGCGATAGCTGATCGATCTGGATGTCCCCTTCCTCTTTCTCCGGGCCATGACAACGGACGCAATGTTTCTTCAAAAAGGCTTCGAACGGTTCCGCAGCCGAAACGGAGACCACTCCGGAAACGAACGCCAAAACGACGAAACTTAAACGCAACAGATGGACCACAGAAGTCGTGGCGAAGAACGGAGAAACAAGCGGTTTCACGTTGGCGAACCTCCAGCGATGACTCGAGAACAATTTATCATTCACGCCATGATATCCTTGATCACATGCCCATGGACCTCGGTTCGTCGACGATCAATGTCGTCATGCTGAACGGTCAACCGCGTGTGGTCGATACCGAGAAAGCGCAAAATGGTGGTGTGAATGTCGTAGAACGTCGGCAGGTCCTCGTTGATCGAATCCAACGTATAACTGATCCACGAACTCAGGCCATTCTGAAACGCCTCCACGTTTTCACCGAAATGGGAAACTTCTCCGTGATGCTTTTCCAGCATCGGTTTGTGATCACGCAAGTCGATAGGGTTGGGCGCGATGTCGGTTTCAAAATCAACTGCTCGCGCTTCGCAGGCCAAAAAGGTAGCGATCGAAAAGGCGAGTAGACCTTGGGCATTGCGGGGCTGGCTTGGTTGTTTTCTTTTCATTCTCAAGAGACATCGCCCTAACAGTATGCCCTCAATCACTCGTGCATGCACGGTAATCGTTGCTCTTCTCTCGCGTAGGTGTCGAGCACGTTTTTTGCCGCGGATTTGCGCTGGATCGCAATTTCTTCAGTATTTCTTGTAACAATAGGCCTCAAGTTGTGGGTAACTCTTGGAGGATGATTTTGCAGGGACCAGAAACACGACCGTCGCTGATTGGAAAGCTGCACGACCCGGCTGCCGCGGAAGCTTGGGCTGAGTTCGTGCGTCTGTATCTGCCAATTGTCCATCGCGTCGCCGTGCGTCGCGGCCTACAGCATGCTGATGCGGAGGACCTCACTCAGGATGTCTTCGCCACTGTAGGACGGAAAGTGGAGAAGTTTGATCTCCAGCAAGGTGGATCGTTCCGCGGTTGGTTGCTGAAGATCACTCGGGATTTGGTCGTGAACAAGCTGACGCGTGGGCCTCGCGAAGTGGGCTCGGGTGATTCGCAGGCTCGCGAGTTGATGAACGAACATCCGCAGCGAGAGGAAACCGAGACGTTGCTGAGGATCGAGCATCAACGTTTGATGCTCGCTCAAGCGTCCGAGCGGTTGCGTCCCAAGATCAGTCCTTCGATTTGGAATGCCTTTTGGCGGACAGCCGTGGAAGGCCAATCGATCACCGACGTCGCAGAGCAATTGGGCAAATCCGAAGGAGCGGTTCGTGTCGCTCGTTGCCGCGTCTTGGCACAACTTAGAAAAGAGGTACAGGCCGATGATAGCCCGTTCACACTATGACCGCTTCACGCTTGAGGAATTCCTGAATAATGCGCTGCCAGAAACCGATGCACCTCCGGAAAGTGATTCGGACATCGCCTTGCATCTGGAGCAATGTCGCGAATGTCAATCAACCCTTGAGTCTCTGTTGGGTGAAGGGCTTACGATGGAAGCCGCCGGGGGACTGCTGCGCGACTGTGCATCGGACGAATTGACTTGGGAACCCACCCGCTCGGAACGCTTGACCGAGCTTGATCGTTCCACTTTCCTCGAGCCTTCCGACCATCCAGAATCGCTCGGTCGCTTCGCCCGCTTTGAGATCATGGAATTTCTCGGTCTTGGCGGAATGGGCATCGTCATGCGAGGTTTCGACACGTCGCTGAATCGTCACTCGGCCGTAAAAGTATTAGCACCCGAATTGGCAACAAGTGCCGCAGCTCGCAAACGATTTTCTCGCGAAGCAAAAAGTGCCGCTGCGGTCGTCCATCCACATGTCGTACCGATTCAAACAGTCGATGAGCATGATGGCTTACCGTATCTGGTGATGCCCGTCGTCGAAGGTCAGAGTGTCGACGCTCGCGTTCGCGAATCGGGGCCAGTGACGGTCATTGAAGCCGTCCGCATCGCATCGCAAATTGCCGAAGGGCTTGGCGCAGCACATGCGCAAGGACTGGTGCATCGCGATATCAAGCCGGCCAACGTGTTGCTGGAGAATGGTGTCGAGCGAGTGCAGATCACCGATTTTGGTCTCGCCCGCGCCATCGACGACGCCAGCATGACGCGCAGTGGCGTCATCGCGGGAACGCCGCAATACATGTCGCCAGAACAAGCTCACGGCGACTCGATCGATCACCGCAGCGATTTGTTCAGCCTCGGCAGTTTGATCTACTTCATGCTGACCGGTCATTCACCGTTTCGCGCCGAAACGACCATGGGCGTTCTGAACCGCATCGGAAACGAACAACCGCGCAGTCTTCGTAGCATCAACGCGGACATCCCCGAGTGGCTTGAGCAGATTGTGATGAAACTGCTTGCCAAGCCGCGCGAGGATCGTTTCCAAACCGCATCCGAAGTCGCCGAGTTGCTGCAGCGTTGGCACGCCCATCTACAACAACCCGATGCTGTCGATCCACCAGAGAAACTTGACCGCAAGTCGTTGCCGCTGGCAAAAGCAGCTGGAGCAAAGGGGGGGCTTGCCAAGTGGCTGATCGCAATGGCCGCGTTTGGTTTCCTGGCCTTCGCCGGCGTCCTCATCGTGCTGGAACTGGACAAAGGCACGCTGACCATCGAGTCGGAGGCGGACGATATTCCGATTCGGATCATGCAAGGGGATCAGATTGTCAAGCAACTAACGGTTTCAAGAAGAGGCTTTACAACTCGTTTGAGTGCAGGCAAATACGTCATTGAAGTGGATGACCCGAGTGCGGCCATTGACCTTCTCGGCAATCAAGTGACGTTGAAACGCGGTCAATCAACGATTGCCAGAATTTCGTTAAGAAATCAGCCACCAGCCGTCGGAGATGAATCACGACTGATCCAACGCCTGCAGGGAAAGTGGCGGGTCGTCCGAATTGTCGATCCAGAGGGTGCAGACTACAAACCAAGGAAGGCAACCGGATGGATTATCGAGGGCCACAAGTTCACCAACTTTGGCGAGCACATACAGGCGGAGCTGCCATTCCGGTTGGATGAAACTCAAGTTCCGGCCCAGTTTGATGTGCTCATCGCTTCGGAGGGAAATAGCGGTTTACTCGGACTGATAGACGTTACTGGCGACACGCTCAAAGTGGTCAACTCCAAGAATACAGGGGGCGAATCAGATCCAACTCGTCCGGTGAAGCTCGAACCTGCACTGGGATTTCACTACTGTGAAATGGTGCGGGTGATTGAACCAACACGTACCACCCTGGATGATGCCGCGATTGCTCGTGAATCGCTGTTCCAGCCAAAACCAACTGAAATCCTTACACCAAAGCAGGCCCTCGATCGCGCAAGACTGTGGGTCCTGGCTTCGCAGATGGGGCTTCCTCAGCCATCCGTTGCTGTGCGGTTCCGTGTTGGTAGTGTCGCAAAACAAATTCGATACGGTGACTACTCAGCTTGGTATCTCTGCCCGTCGGAACAACCAAGTGAGCTCGGAGCGGGCTATCTCAAGGTTTGGATATGGCCTGCCGCTGAGGCTGCCTTGAAAGCACAGGGCATCGCTGATCTGGAATCGCATTTCGCGGGCAAAACGATCACAATTTCCGGGCCGGTGACATCGGTTCCAGCTCACTTGGGCGGCTCGGTCTCACCTCCTTTTTCCCCTTCGACTTGGATCCATAGCATGGAGCTGGAATCGGTCGACCAGCTAACAGTGCATGAGTCTCCGCCAGAATCCATGGGGAAGACTTCCTTCAACACGCCCACGGTTCTTGCGGCCCTTCAAGGGCGTTGGCAGGAGTTGGATCACGACGAAGGCCCAGAATTCAATCAGACTTTGGTTTTCAGCGGTGGGGCATTGGGGCAATGGTACGAACGCGCAAGTACGCTTCCGATCAGCATCACTTACTATGTTGAGGGCGATGAACTGATTCTGCAGTTCAACCACGAACCCGAGTCCGCCTTTGACTATCGCTTAAAACAACTGCGATTCGAATATGAGCTCGATGGCGATTCACTGGTTTTCACCCGCGACGGCGTGACCACTCGCCTAAAACGAATCCGTGATGCAAATGCGGAAACGGCACCACCCAAGGATGAAGGAAGCGTTTCGGACGCTTCAAGCCAAGGCACGATGAACGGCGACACGCCCTACTGTCTGGTTTGGGAATCGGGTGGCGAGGTTCGTCTGCGTCAAAAGTTTGCCGACACCTTGGACCTGGATGGCCAGACGCGAACAGCGGTCGAATCGTTGTTAACCGAGATTTGGGCCGAGTACATTGACGATGAACGTGATCGCACGAAGTACTCGCTGGCTGCGGATGGGGACTTGGTTGCCGAAATCGGCGATCTTGCCAATGACCGCAAAGGGCTTGCGAACGAGTTCTTGTCAAAGCTGCGCAAGTTCGTGTCTGATGCTCAACGTGATCGCATCTGGTCCGCCGTCAAAAATCGCACTGACCGAGCTTTTGACGAAATCTGGAAAAGCGATTCAGACGCCTATCCGTCGTTGCTCGGCTGGTCCAAAGACAACTCGCCCATTCGCATCGAAATCCATCAGACTGCTGACGGCTACAGCTGGTATGTTCGACCGGGTAGCCATGGAGTGACCGGCAGCGGCAAAACGCTTCCGCCTGAACTACAGCACTATCTGGAATTCGCCAACAAAGCGATGGCGGAAAACGCAACGACAATTGGCAGTGAATAGCCAGGCGATCGAAATGGCGTGCGGCTCTGCTTTCAGATGACGAAATACGCGTGTTCGCGTCCCGTAAGGCCAATCTAGGGCAACGCACTTTTCTAGCTGGGGCGTTTTCGTCCGTAGCTTCCGTCGCCAGATGGTGGAGAGACCCAGGGAATCGGCATTTTGACAAACGCGGCTACATTGTCGTGCTTACCCAAACTCAAGAAGTGAGTTGCCCAGACGACCAATGCTCGACGTTTGGTTAGTGCTCCACGTTTGGTGTAGAATGCCGTCCCCCGCCTGTTATCGCCTGCCCACCTTCATCCTACCTGATTGGGTACTCGCCCATGTTAAATCCTGTCTATGGACTGGATCGCCGAGGTTTGCTACGTGCCGCTGCCGCTGGCGTCGTAGGAACGACGTTGCCGAAAGGCATTTCATGGGCGGGCGATTCGATGTCCGACAAGCCGGTCGGATTTGGCAAGGCCAAGTCGGTACTGATCGTGCTGCTTAGCGGCGGTCCGAGTCAGCTGGACACACTCGATCCGAAGCCCAATGCGCCGGCGGAAGTTCGCGGTGAGTTCTCGCCCATCTCGACCACGATTCCGGGTGTCCAGCTTTGCGAGCACTTGCCGAAACTCGCGCTACAGGCAGATCGCTGGGCCATCGTGCGGACGCTCGCCCATCGCGAACACAATCATTTGCTGGCAACGCATGTGGCGCTGACCGGTCGTCCCACCCCGGTGCCACGCGGCGGATCGGATTTGGATCGCGTCGAAACACGCAACGATTTTCCCAATTACGCCTCGGCCTTGGACTTCATCCGTCCGCGCAGCGATGGCATGCCTTCGGGTGTTTCGTTGCCGAACTATTTGATCGAAGGCCCGTTGACTTGGCCCGGTCAACATTCTGGCTTTCTGGGCGCGAAGCATGACCCCTGGCAGATCAACGGCGATCCGAATGACAAGGATTTTCGGATGCAGGCGCTCTCGATGCGCGAGGGCGTCTCAACAATGCGACTGCAATCGCGACGACAGCTGCTTGATGAATTGAACCGTGGGCACAGCCGGTTGACGGGAGTCGAAACCGATTCACTCCGCGATCAGCAGACCCTTGCCTACGGCTTGCTGACTTCTGGCAAGTTGACGGACGCTTTCGAGATCAATCGCGAGACCGATGACACACGAGATCGTTACGGTCGCAACAAATTCGGCCAATCGCTGCTGTTGTCCAAGCGTATGATCGAAGCTGGCGTGCCGGTCGTTCAAGCGACAATGGGAATCGTGCAAACTTGGGATACGCATACCGATAACTGGGGCAAGCTCAAGAACACCTTGTGTCCACAGTTGGATCAAGGCTTGGCGGCGCTCACCGATGACTTGACGGCGAGCGGCTTGATGGACGAAACGCTGCTGATCGTGATGGGTGAATTCGGACGAACGCCCAAAGTGAGCACCTTGCCCGGCCAAACCATTCCGGGCCGCGACCATTGGGCTCACGCGTATTCCGGGTTGTTCGCGGGAGCCGGTATCCGAGGCGGACAAGTGCTCGGCCAGACCGACGGGCAGGCGGCTTACCCCGTGACGAACTCATGGTCACCCGCGGACATCTGCAGCACGATTTTTAATGCTCTTGGTGTTGAGTCCGACGCAACCATCAACGATCCGCTCAATCGCCCGCATCACTTGCTCAACGGCAACGTCATCTCG
>JBGCGI010000382.1:0-4591 GCA_045110715.1 Rubripirellula sp. | reverse complement strand
GCGCGGCCTCGGCTGTGGCTTCCTCAACGCTCAGCGCATTGTTCAGCAACCCTTCGATCTCGGCCTTTTGATCCTCGACCGAGGCTTTGAGGTCACGCCCACGGCAACTCAATCCGTACTGCTGGTTTGTACTGGCATCGCGACGCTGGGGGGCTGTTGGATCTTACAGACTTACGTTGCTGCGCGGCGGCTATCGTCGCCAGAATCAGACACCATCAAAAATCTGATTCCTGCGAGGGAGCCTTCGGCATACCGACCACCTGTCGCGGTCATTGGGACGGAACGACCAGGACTGCTAAGAGCGCTTCTTTGGCAACAATGGCGACAGGCGGGGCTGCCTTGCCTGGCCATCACGGTGATCACGATGATCGGGACTTTCGGTTTTCTATCCAGTCCGCGAGGCTTCTTTCGGGACGTTGGACCGGTGATCATCACCTTAGGAGCATGCTGGCTGGGCAGCCTCGTTTTCTACGGCGAGAACGTACTTCGCCGCCGCGTGTTCTTTGCCGACCGCGGTTACTCACCGAGTTTGGTTTGGTTCACAAGGTTGTTTTGGCCAGGGCTCGGTTGCTTGGCGTTGACTGCGATCGTGCTATTTCACCAATTCCTGGCCGAGCAGGTCAACGCTCACGCCCCAGCAATTGCGATTGGTCTGCTAGTGAACTCCTTTGCCATGGGCCAGTTTGTGGGGCAATGGCGATCGCAACGCCCAATCCTGACGTTCTTCGCGGCGCCGGTCTACGTCCTTCTGATGGGAATCCTGCCGGTCTACGTACTCACCATGTACTCGCCCGCGATGCGATTGCTTGCCCTGGCGATGGCGCCGGTCCTACTGATTGCATCCTGGCGTTTGACAGAGCGCTGGCTGACAGACAACAACGGCTTTGCGTTTACCTGGCGGGCAGCGGCTTTTTCGATGGCGGCCATCGCGTTGCCGATCTTACTGGCATTCGGCGATCGAATCCGGACGACCCCGCCTCGGAACAGCGACTTGCGGTTGTCAATCAACGAAGCGTATCGTGATTACGTCCAGGCGAAAGATGGCGATCTGCATCTTGGGAATCTGCTGGCGGGCAGCCTTGCCGCGTTCGAAACTCACGGTTTTGCAAGTGAATTCGACACGGTCTCCGACACGGAGCAACGACAGCGGTTGGATTCTGAACTCGATGCAGACTCGATAGGCGATTTTGTCTCGGTGGATGATCTGTTGTATCTATTGAACTCTCCGGGGACTCCGGCGAAGTTGCAAGAATCTGCCGTGCGTGTCCTTCTGCATTGGGCGACCAAGACTCGAGAGGTCGCTCGTAGCGGGCAACTCCAGCTATACGCGTTGGAACAGTTAGCGGAAAGGGGTGAAGCTCGAGCGGTGCAGTGGCTGTTTGCTGCTCGATCCTCAAACCGACATGATCTCGAAGACTTACAGGAGTTGGTCCGGCTGATTCCTGATGCGAGCTTACGGCAAGAATCTCGGCGCAACGCATTGCTCTTTGAATGGAATTTGTACAGCACCTCGGAATGGGAAGTGAAGCAAGCTGATCGCACGTACTTTCGCAAGAGTTTCGCAGGCACCGTGATTGGGTCACGTGTTGGCTGGCTATTCTTCGAGCGAAGACGCGCCGATCGGTATGTCGATGAGTTCACGAAACTGACGCTTGCCCAGATTCATCGTCCGCCCGCCGTCTCTTCCCCCGAATGGAATCGACGGGAGCGTTTATGGGAAGAAATTTCGGACCTTGAACGTGATGTCCGTTCACCAACAGTTCTGATGTCGACTTGGTCAAGCGATTACGAAGACCAGATCCTTCAATTGCGGGCGTCTGTCAATGGCCTGATGCCCCATCGAGACCGGAGAAACAGACGATGATGATGCGACATCTGATTTGGAAAGACGGGCATACGATTCGCCCCCTGATGATTGCCTTGTTGATTGCCACCGTTGGAATCAACGCTTTGATGATCCTGCTGTCCTCCTTCTCCAGCGGCTATCCAGGCCACTATTACGTTTCGGCTTGGGTGTTGATCCCCAATCTACTCGCTCTCGGCGCACCCGCCCTGCTGATTGGATCAGAGGAAGAAAACGGAACGATGGGCTGGCTGCGTACATTGCCGATTCGCTGGCAGTCGGTTGCTGACTCGAAGTTCCTGGTTGCGGTGGTAGCGCTTGGACTGGTTTGGATCGCGTCTTCGATCGCCTTGTGTCTTTTGTTGCCGTCGCGAGGTTTCTTGGGCGATTATGCAAGTGACTTGCTCAGTGTCTCCGGTGTCGCCTACCTGCTGTTTTTCAGCTTGTTGTTGCTGTTCAGTGGATTCGTCACTGCTTACTTGTTCCGGTCTCCGGTTGCTGGATTGGTTGCCGTGATGCCAATGATTCTTGGCTTGTCCGTCGGCGCTTCCGCGGTCGGTCGCTGGCTAATGTTTGGCGACACCCGTGAAATTGGTGCCACCATGACCGGCGACTTCTCGGACTACTTGCTGCTTGGATTGGCCGGTGGACTACTACTGTTTGTGCTTTGGTCGGTGCAAAGAATGTTGGCCAAGCGCCGACTGGTTTCGCCCAAGTTCCAAGTCCCATCGCGATCAACTCAACACGATTCGACATCAGCCTACCAACCGCCCAAGCACATCGTTGGTTCGTCGATGGGCGGAAAGCCAAGTCAGATCCAAGCCTTGCTGTGGCAGCAACTTCGCCAAGCAGGTTGGCCCAGCATCTTGATCACCTTGATTGCGATGTGCCTGGCCGTGATCGGGGCCACGGACTTCTCTGATGGAGTGATGAATTTCCTGAGTCAACTATCGCCGCTGCTGTTACTGTTGTTGACGTGTTGGCTGGGTGGACTTGTGTTCTACGGCGACAATGTGCGGCGGCGCTGTGTCTTCTTCGCTGACCGCGGAGTCTCGCCAACCACAGTTTGGGCGACTCGGATGTTGCTGCCAATGCTCTGCTGTGTTGCCCTGGTTGCGTTTACCTGGCAGTTCGCCGATGACGGCCGAAATCGCGCCAGTCTAGCTTTCTTTCCGTTGATCGTCGTGGTGTTCGCGATCGGTCAGTTGGCTGGGCAGTGGACGAAGCGTCCGACTTTGTCATTCTTTGCAGGCCCCGGACTCGTCTTTGGACTGCTGGTTTTTTGGGTGCAAGTTCAATCCATGTACAGCGGCTACTCCTGGATGGCGCTATTGATCGCGCCTGTACTGATGTTTGCGAGTTGGCGATTGTCTGCTCGCTGGTTGGCCGGAAAAACTGATTCTGGATACCACACCCGAGCGATCGGATACATCGGTTTGGCACTCTTCTTGCCGCTGATTTCAATCGGCGTGCACCGAGTCGCGACGACTCCGCCAATCCAAACCGCCTGGCGAGCCGACATGAACGAGCTCGATTTGCCCGAGGCGGCCGTCAACTATTCAGGATCCCCCGTTGGTTCAGGGATTGAGCCAGACATTCTGCGGCTTGGTTCATCCAGCTACTTTGACCAGAATACAAGTGAAGAGAATTGCAAACTGCTGGAGCAAGAACTGGCGAGCGAGACGATTGGTTCCTATGCGTGCCTGGACGATATCGATTGCGCGTTGAGGAGCTATCCACAAGCTGACTTTGACCGTGACTTCATGTCGATGGACGAATTCGAGCCCGTTACCGTCCATCCAGAGACGAAAGCAGAGGCCATGGACAAACGCATGAAGGGGCTTTGCATCGAAGTCTTGTTTCACTGGTCCACGAGGATCCGCGAGCGCGCGATGTTGGCGAAGAACACCATGAGGGAGCTAGAACTCGTGGAAGCATCTGAAGCTCAAGCGGTCGATTACCTTTCCTCGTTGGTTGGTTACCTCGACCACCAGAGGGTGAAAGAACTGGCTGCGTTGATTCCCAGCACCGAACTGCGTGCCAGCTCACGGAGGAAAGCACTTCAAATCGCCTGGCAGAATTACCAACAGCAGCCATGGGGCCATCGCAGCGCTGGCCGAACAACTTGGTACATCAAGTTTTTTCTCGGCAACCAAGTCCATAGCGAACGCTCGATGTTTGCGTTTGAGAGACGGCGTACTGATCGCGAGATTGATTCGCTAACGCAATTGCTGTTGGACCAGATCGACGAACTTCCCGAGTCATCGGCAAGCGAAGGTTTCCGCCAACGCGACGAGTTGTGGAGTGCGATCACTTGGCCCGAGACGCGCCTGCCGATCGGCCAACATTGGACTCGTCACTACGAGAAAACCATCGAGAGCATGCAGCGACAAGTAGCAGCAGCGCAGCCGGCACCTGAATGAGGCACACACGGGGTCCCGGCTCTTGAGGCAGTGGTTACGGGAGCACGACGACGCGGTTTTCGACGTTTCGAACCCCTGGCTCAAGCCGCATCATCATTTCGCTCATGCGGCGATCTCGCTCGCTGCCAACAGCACCGCTGATCACAGCAGTGCGGCCATTCATGCTCACGTTCACACCGTTCAAGCGTGACTGAGATGGTAGCGCTCGAAGATGATTGGTTGCCGTTTGCTGAACTTGTGCAGGTGACATCCGCGGTCCTGAACTCGCCGCTCGCAGACGCGTTCTGATAATCGGCCGAGCCTGACTACTCGTCGCAGCATTGCC
>JBGCGI010000381.1:0-4230 GCA_045110715.1 Rubripirellula sp. | reverse complement strand
TCGATCGGTTGGACGTTGTTGTTTTCAAGTTGGGCGTCATTGCCTGTTTGATTTTCGGACACTTCAATCATTCTCTTGTTGGTACGAGCCTTCCCCTCAAACAACGACCGTATCGTCGGGCGCTTGCGGGCATCCAATGAAGTTGGATCGACTACCGGCACAGCACGGTGCGGCATCGAGTGTGGTTAGCTGGAAAGGCGTTCGCTTCGATCAAAAACACTATTCGCGACGCCGCTTCACTCACACTGAATCCTCAGCCGGGTGGGCTGCTCAGGGATGTGATGAATGGCCGGGGTGGCCAATCACATCTCAGTTCTGAGAAAGGATTTTCTGGAAGACCTGTCGCTTGTAAGCCTGGGATACACAGTGGATTGTTAGAATCCGTTTACTGTGGAGGGTTCGGCCAACGAGGCCGGGGTTCAAGGTGGTGTTCGCACCCGGAAGGCTCAGGCGGTTAAATTACCGCAAGAGAGACGACTTCGGAAGGAGAAAAGTTCGCAAGGAACGCTTCAAATGCCTTGTGAGCCGTTTTCCCCCATTACCATCCGTTTATTGCTGGCCGTCTCAGCGATCATTACAACCGTTCATCAGCTCCATGACGAAGCCTTTACTCACCTGGCACCTAGTGGTCAGCACCGCGATCCTTGCCCTGATCGTCTGGTGGGGGATGCGATACGCAACGCCGGATCCGTCCAATGACTATCCGAATCGGCCGATTCAGATCGTGGTGCCCTACGCAGCTGGGGGGGGCAGCGACACCTTTGTGCGGATCGTTCAAAAGGGAATTGTCGAGGATCAGTTGCTCGATCAACCACTTGTGATCATCAATCAGCCAGGCGGAATTGGCACCATTGGAAGCCGCGAAGTGAAGAATGCGGAACCGGATGGTTACAAGATTCTGTGTCATCACAACGCCATCATCACGGCCAAGCTGGCCGAGACAGTGGGCTATGGTCCGGAGGCCTTCGAGCCAATCGCTTTGACGGGTGAGATGTCGATGGTGATTCTTGTTCGCGAAGACGCTCCGTTTCAAAACATTGGTGACCTGTTGGAACAGGCCAAGGCGACACCGAAGCAAGTGCGTTTTGGCGCGAACAAGGGAGCTCCGGCGTACTTCACAACGCTGCAGCTCGAGAAGGCTTGGCCGGGCGCCGATTTTAGTGTTGTCTCGGCGGGTGGTGGTGCCGACCGCTATTCCAAGTTACTAGGCGGGCATTTGGAAGCAGGTGTTTTTTCACTTTCGGAGTACTTGGACTTTCGCGGCGTCGAAGGGACTCCGCCGGATCAGAACATTCGAGCGATTGCGGTCTTGAGCGACCAGCGTCACGAATCGATTCCGGATGTTCCGACCACGGTGGAGATGGGCATTCCCGTTGTCTTGAGCAACGCGAATTATTGGTGGGCGCCCAAGGGGACTCCGCAACCAATCATTGCTGAAATTGCTGCGGTGCTGGAGCAAGCGATGAAGAATCACACCGTGCGAAGCGAACTTGCACGGCTGAGGATGTCACCGGCCTTTGATCAAGGTAAGTCATTCCAGGATCGAATGGATGAGACGGTTTCTCGATTCGAGGGTGTGGTCGCGCAAAAAAAGTCTTCGCTTCCGAACTTTCCCGCCTATGTCGGCGCGATTGTCGGACTGCTGCTGGCGTGGGTGCTGGTCGAAGCGGTGCGCGGTACCGATCAAGAAGAACCGAATCCTTTGAAAGTGGAAACCGCACCGTTCAGAAGGCGTCCCGGGATAGCGGTCGCGTGTCTGGTTTCGCTGTGTGCGTACGTGTTCGTGCTTGGACGCGGTTGGCTTCCATTCGCAATCGTCTCGGCTGCGATGGTGTTGCTGATCGGTGGACTGATGCTGAACGGTCAAAGATCGCGCTGGATCGTGCTTGTGCAGTTGGCCTTGCTGACGGGCTTCGGTGCCGAATTTATCTTCACAGAAGTCTTCGCGACCACGTTGCCTTAAGACGAATTGCACTCCATCCGGATCAAGATTGGGAAAGGGGGGCAGCAACCTGTTTGCCAAAACCACGTTGAACACGTGGTGGAAGCGTCCGCGGCTTTGCCTGCCCAACCACTTAGGTTTGACGAAGCACTAGCTCGTGAGCAGATCCTCGATCTGTTGTCGCTCGACGACGTTCATCACTAGCGGTTGCGAGCCGTCCGGCTGTGCCTGTTGCCACGTCGCGTAGTAGCGATCTTTTGTTGCCAAGACATCGACGTATCGACTACAGCCCGTGCCATGGGGGCTGACGAATAGGGGTGCGTTGATCGACAAACGCGTCAGGGCATGAAGGTTGGCAGAGTCGCAGTAAGCCACGCCGCCAAGTTCCTCGCATGAGTACCCGCGCGGCCGTTGAACCGCTGCGGAGTGTTCGTCCAAGTTGCGGACGCACTCGCCACCGTCGTAGAAGAAGAGGCTTCGCTCATGTTCGGCCAGCACACCGACTTTGGGGAGCGGCAGCACGGAAGTTCCTCGGGTGATGGCGACATCCCAGGTGAATCCTCGCGGAAAGAAATCCAAGACCGCACTGTCCATGCTGGGGGTTCCAGCAAGAGAAGCGTAGCCCGTGTTGGAACTGGTCCAGCAGAAGGGATGCGTACAGAATAGCAGGCAATCCTGGCCGTTTTGTTTGCCCAGGAACGGATCTTTGACGTGAACGAACTGACCGTCGTCCGCTTGAAGCAGCGTTTCAATCGGTGCGGTACGCAGTCCTTCCAAGGAGCCCGAACGCAATCGGTCGACTGTCCAGACACCTGTGCCTGGTTTCAGGTAGGACTCGAGGCCTGGCGGATAGCCGATTCCTGATTTCTCGGTTGAGATAAACAGTTCGACATCACCGTCGGACAATCGAAGAGCCGTTCCTTCGATGGACAACACTTCACGGGAACCAACGTTGAGATCTGCTTTGCTGAACCGCATCGCTTTCTCGAAGGTCTTGCCATGATCGCTGGAGCGAAAGATTGCCAGTTCCAGTCCGCGTTCGCCCATGCCCAAGCCGGTTCGCGAGTCACCTTGATTGCGGAAGCGACCAACAAGCCACAATGTGCCATCGCGATCCTCGACCATGTTGCCTCCGCCAAACCAATGCCCAGTCGATGCGCGCTGCGGCGCGACGATTGTTCGAGCAGCCGTCTGATCGACCAGGGTTTGCGCAATCTTGGTGAGGCGTTCTTGAAGATCCAACTTTTTCCCTTTGTTCATTTGCCGATGCAATACAAGTATTCTTGACGTTGTCCGTTCTCTTCATGAGCGACACGTGTGTAAATTCGCCCACCGCAATAGACGGGCGTTGCAAACACGCTTTCGCCGAGTTTGTTTTCGCCGACTTTCTGGAACTTGCTTGGGTCCGCCTTGAAAATCGTCGTCACTCCCTCTTCGCTGGTTGCGAAAATCAGGTCGCCAACGAGAACGGGGGAACTGCTGTAAGTGCCTCCGAGTCTAGCTTTCCAGACTTGCTCGCCAGTATCGCATCGAAAACAACTGGCGACACCCTCATCGAGGGCAGCGAACAAGAAGCCGTTTCGCTGCAGGAGCGAAGGAACATAGGCACGCGTGTTGTTTTCCCAGGAGATCTCGCCGGAGCCATCGGCTTTGACCGCCGAAATATGATTCGTCGGATACCCGCCACTGGTGAAAACATGAGTGCCATCGGTCACGGTCGAAGTCACGCATTCGGTGGTGGATCCTTTGATCTCCCACAGTTCTTTGCCGGTCAACGGATCAAGGCTGGTGACCAAGTCGCATCCGGTAAAGATCAGTTGGTCCTTTCCTGCGGCGTTGACGATGATCGGCGATGCATAGTTGGGAAACGCCGGTCGGTCTCGTTTCCACTCGATCTCGCCGGTCTCGCGATTGAGTCCTGCCACCGCACCGCCGCCTTTGTTGTCAGCCGAGACGATGACCAAGTGTTTGTAGATTGTTGGAGAGGATCCGTATCCTTGATGGACGATGTAGTCGGTGATCTTTCGCTGCCACAATTGTTTGCCTTCAAGGTCCAACGCTGTCGTGGTGACGGCATCGTCATTCAAGAAGTTGATGAACAATCGCTCCCCATCGGTTGCAACGGTAGAAGAAGCCAGTGATGCTTTTTTGTTGGCTTTCTTCTTGCCGCTGGTTTTCAAACGTCCTTCGTGCTCGATGGCTTTCCAGTTCTTTTTGCCCGAGTCGCGATCACTTCGGAGGATCTGTTGAACCTGACGCTGTTCATCTGCGGTGGCTAAGAACACCTC
>JBGCGI010000380.1:0-8575 GCA_045110715.1 Rubripirellula sp. | reverse complement strand
CCCACGGAGCTCTGATCGCTCATTTTAACGCGAAATCGGAATGGCCCGCCCGCATCAACGGACTCTTCGAGGATGTTCGGTGAATCGCTCTCGCCTACTTCGCGAATTCGATCAACGAACGGAAGCAGTTCTTTCTCGCGTACCACAGCCAACGTCATCTTGGCGGAGTTTGACTCTTTCGCGTCATCAGTTTTTCCCTCATCCTTCGGTTTTGCATCGTTGACCTTCGTGTCATCGCCAGTCGGCTTCTCTTCAAAATAGAAGAGAGTCGCACCATGAACTCCTTTTCCATTGGCGACGACGGCATGAGGGCCGCGTTTCGTATTGGTGATCTGGACGCGACCTTTCTCATCAGGCCGCAAATTCGTCTTCGAACCATCGGGGCGAACAATCGTAACCAGCACATCCTTCGCGCGACTCTGATCCATCGCCGCCAGCATGTCCAACTCAATCGAAACGACACCAGCAGTGGAAAACAGTGCCGTGTTCTCAGCTGGCAACTCCACCGGCTCATCCTGAAGCAACGTCGCGAAAACAGGTTGATCCGCTTGGACGAACGTCATCGAACCAAGCAGAAGGCAAGACAGAAACCCACATCGCGCAATTTCGCCCCAGCTAACATGATGGGAGGGTGATTTGGAGCGAGCCATGGTTTCTCTCTTGAAACAGATTCTTCGATCATGTTGTCGGACTATAGAATGGGTTTATTCTGGTTACCTGAGAAAGCTGCGTCTAGTTCCTAGACCTTCGTTTTCGCCCCGAGCAACCGATTGACTGGCTCCCTGAGGCCAAACAACGGCTCGCTAACGTTTGTTTCAGCCTCGGACGCCAACAGCGTGAAGACGCTCTGCACGGTCGAAATTCAGCTCGACTTCAGCTACGTTCTGGATCGAGACTCTCCAGCCAATTTACGGTACGAATCATGACCCCAATGGATCAGCACCAGCTACACATGACGCGGCGTCAGCTCTTAGCCAGGAGCCGTGGTTGTTTGGGGGCAGCTGCTTTGGCGTCCCTCCTGGGTCGTGAAGAGGCATCCGCGTCGACAACGAGTTCTGTCGCCAACCCTGGCGTTCCCGGTCTGCCACACTTTCCGGGAACTGCCAAACGAGTCATTTACCTGTTCATGGCAGGCGGTCCGTCGCACATCGACATGTTCGATTACAAGCCTGCGATGCCAGGACTTCATGGCACAGAACTGCCCGATTCCATTCGCAATGGCCAGCGTTTGACAGGCATGAGCAGCGGTCAGAAAGAATTTCCCTGTGTCGCTCCAATGTTCAAATTCAATCGTCATGGCGAGCGTGGGACCTGGGTCAACGACGAAGTGCTGCCGCATACCGCATCGATTGTCGATGAAATGACAATCGTTCGAACGATGAATACCGAAGCGATCAATCATGATCCAGCGATGACCTTCATCAACACAGGAACACAGCAACTGGGACGTCCAAGCATGGGTGCCTGGCTCAGCTACGGACTTGGCAGCCCCAACGAAAATCTGCCTGCCTACGTAACGATGATCTCGGTGGGAGCAAAACCGGGGCAAGCTTTGTTTTCGCGATTGTGGGGCAGCGGCTTCCTACCGTCACAACATCAAGGCGTGCAATTTCGGAGCGGAGACGATCCGGTTCTGTACTTGAACAATCCTGCGGGCGTCAGCGCTGACGTTCGCCGTAAAATGCTTGACGGGATCTCCGAACTCAACGCAACTCGTTTTGATGAAGTGGGTGATCCTGAAATCCAAACCCGCATCGCGCAATACGAAATGGCTTACCGGATGCAGACCTCCGTTCCTGATCTGGTCAGCATGTCTTCGGAGTCTGAGTCGACGTACGAATTGTATGGCCCCGAATCAAGAAAGCCCGGGACGTTCGCGGCAAACTGTGTTCTGGCCCGACGCCTTGCCGAGCGTGGCGTACCGTTCGTTCAACTCTTCCATCGCGGCTGGGATCAGCATGGAAATCTTCCCAAGGACTTGCGGAAGAACTGCCTCAGCGTTGATCAGCCTGCCGCTGCTTTGGTGAAAGATCTAAAGCAACGCGGGATGCTGGACGATACGGTCGTGATCTTTGGCGGCGAGTTTGGCAGAACGATCTATAGCCAAGGAAAGCTGACCGCGGACAATCACGGCCGGGATCATCACGGGCGCTGCTTCAGCACCTGGGTAGCGGGCGGCGGATTCAAACAGGGGTTCGACTACGGTTTGACCGACGACTACTCCTATAACGTTCTAGAAGATCCAGTACACATCAACGATTTCAACGCCACGATTTTGCATTCGTTGGGCATTGATCATGAACGTTTCTCATTCAAGTACCAGGGTCTCGATTCGCGGTTGACCGGTGTCGAAGGCGCACGAGTTGTAAAAGAGATTTTGGCATGACACGAGCAAAGATCGGCGTGTTGACGGTTTCGGACCGGGCCAGCCGCGGCGAATACGAGGACTTGGGTGGGCCCGCGATTCAGGCATACCTGATGGAAGTTCTGTCGAGTGAGTGGGAGCCCGTGGCACGGGTGATCTCGGATGATGAAGACGGCATTCGCAATACGCTGATCGAGCTTTGCGAGCAGGAAGACTGCTGCCTCGTCGTTACCACCGGCGGCACAGGTCCCTCCAAGCGTGACGTGACGCCCGAAGCGACCGAGGCCGTGTGCGAAAAAATGATGCCGGGATTCGGCGAACTGATGCGTCAGGTTTCGTTGACGAAAGTCCCCACCGCAATCCTCTCACGCCAGACCGCTGGCATTCGCGGCAAATCACTGATTGTGAATCTGCCGGGCAAGCCCAAAGCAATTGCGGAGTGCTTGGACGCTGTGTTCCCTGCGATTCCCTACTGCGTTGATCTGATCGAAGGGCCAAGACTTACGACCAACGAGAAACGCTTCGTCGCGTTTCGCCCGAAAGGAAAATAGTCCTACATGGGCGCGATGCGTGCTGATCCCATGTCCGTTGTTAAAACGACATGCGAATCAAAAGCGTCGCGGATCAGTTCGTGCTTGATGGACTGGTGATCGGGTGAATCCCAAAGATCATCGAACTCCCAAGGGTCCGCCTGCAAGTCATACAACTCGCCAAGCTTTTTGTCGTGATACATACAAAGCTTGTACTGACGGGTTCGATACATGGTCCCAAAAGTACCGGTGCCTCCGGTGAAGTGTGGATCAAGAGCATCGAAATACTCGCTTCTCACCGACTCCCGAAATTCCGTTTCGCTGGCCTCTCCACGCAATATCGGAAGCAAACTCTTGCCTTGCATGTAGTCCGGACAATCGATCCCCGCCAGCTCAACCAGGGTTGAACTCATGTCGATCAACTCGACGAGGGCATCGCTCGCCACACCTTTTTGAAACTTGCTTGGCCAGGAAAAGATCAAAGGCACTCGCACCAATCCCTCATAGAATCGACAGCCCTTGTACATCAATCCATGATCGCCAAGCGCCTCGCCATGATCGCTTGTGAACAATATCACGGTGTTGTCACGTTGGCCGCTTTCATCCAGAGCCTTTAAGATCCTGGCGAATTGATCATCGATCTGAGCGATCATCGCGTAGTACAGAGCTTGGACTCGATAGGCATCGTGTTCTTCGGGAGTCTTCAATTCATCCTGAAAATCAAGGGATGCCAACTTATCCTGTTGCTGCAAATCGGTCTCGCGAAAATGCGGTCCAGGCATCGCAGCTGGATCGAACCGCCGGGCGTACTCTTGCGGAGGAATGAATGGCGGATGGGGATCGTAAATATTGACGTTCAAGAGCCAAGGTTCATCCACGTCCTTCTGCGTGGAGATGAAATCGATCGCACACTCACTGGCCCAGGTCGTCTGGTGCATTTCCGGAGCGACTCGCTGCTCACTGGCGCGCCTTGCGTCCAGATCACCGCCCTGCTGACGAACCCACTCGGCGTAATCGTGGCCTTCTTTCCAGTCGTCTCGCGGCGCGTGGCTGAACTTCCAATACGAATAGCCGTCGTCCATGCGAGGCTCCGTTCGATAGCCAGAGCTCTGCAGATGAAATTTGCCGATCATCCCGCAGTGATAGCCCGATTCTGCGATCAACTTTGTGATCACCGGCGGATAGCCGGGAAAGGACTCGTTGCCATTGCGCGTGTTGTGCACACGCGACGGATACATCCCCGTCATGAAGCTTGAACGGCTGGGGGTGCAGATCGGACTCTGGCAATACGCGTGCGTGAAGGCGACTCCCTGGGCAATCAACGCGTCAATGTTTGGCGTGGTGACGTGGGGATTTCCCAATGCCCCGATCGTGTCAAACCGCTGCTGATCGGTGCAGTACCAGAGAATATTGGGACGTTTCATGAAGAGCCGCAGGCCAAATTATCAGAGATCGATCGCGGTTTCGTTCGCAGCGCGGTTGTTCTGCTCACGCAGCTGATTCATCGTTTCGATGATCGCTTCTGATTGGCTTCGAATCGCGTCTCGGGGCTTGCCCGCCTTAAGAGCCGCGGTACCGGCGGCCTGATGTTGATCAACGACCTTCCAATCCATCATCCAGTTGTTTTCTTTCGCCGCGTCGCGCAGTTGCTGAACGGTGTCTCCCAAACGTCCCACGAGTTCTTTGCTTGCCTTGGCATCGTAACGACGGTACGGCCCTTTGCCGCCTCGAGCGGGCGGTGGATCTGCGGGGCTAGCACTATTTTGCTGCAACATTTGTGCGATCGTAAAGCCCGCCGCGATCGCGCCCAAAATCGCCGCCACGATCATCGGCCCGAAGGATTGCATCACACCAAGAACGGCAGCGATCACAAAACAAAAAACAGTGGTTGCCATCAGAATGGGTGAGAGCGGCGATTCCTTGGACCGAACTGCACGTTTTTTGCCACCACCCTGGGAGGGCTCATCGTCCACTCGAACGATGATGATGGAAGTATTGTCGGGCCCACCGCGAAGATTCGCCAAGTCAACCAATACGCGAACGGCCTGTTCTTCTGACAGGCAATCGACCAGCGCACCAATTTCCGGGTCTTCAACCAACCCCGTCAATCCATCACTGCAGAGCAAGAAGCTATCGTTCTTTTGAATTGGAAACGGGCCTTCGACGTCGATATCCACCGATGGATTCGGCCCCAACGAGCGCGTGATCACGTTCTTAGGAATCGATGCTCCCCAGGCACTGCTGTCCGCATGACCGCTGGCCTCCATCTCCCAGACCAGAGAGTGGTCGAACGTCAGTTGCTCGAAAACACCATCCCGTAGTCGGTAGACGCGTGAGTCGCCGACATGCGCGACGACGGCTCCTTCGGGCAGAAGAGCCAGCGAGCTTGCCGTCGTTCCCATGTTGTGGAACTCAGGATTGCTCTGTCCTCTCTGATAGATTTCGTCATTCGCATCGCGAACCGCATTGTGAAGAGCATCGATGGATTCCATCTCCGGGTGTCGGAAATATTCCATCGCAATCTTTTCGGTCGCGATACTACTGGCCAGCTCACCAGCGGCATGAGCTCCCATCCCGTCCGCAACGACAAAAAGATGTCCGCGTGAAAGATACCGCTCTGCCGACTTAGCGGGCAGACTTGCCATCGAGTCTTGATTGTTGGCTCGACGCATCCCGATATCGGAAAGCTCTGCGAAGACGATTCCTGAATTCCAGCGATCAGACACCGGTAAATTGACTCAAGGGTGGAGAGGAAAGGGTTTTTAGCTCGCCGATTGCATGGAATCAGCAAAGCGATCACATCGCAGAAGATCAACGACTACAGATCATGTCAAACGGGGGCAAGACGATCACAACCAATCCTAATCGGAAACCCGGCAGGGGCTCTCCCCAACCGGCAACCTTGATTGTGAACAAAGTCACACCATCTCACCACGCGAAAGGGAGGTCGTGAACCCGCATTGGAATTGGAACGAACGAACAAAAGTTAAACGAGGGGTCAGTATACAGGGTTTACGGCCCCCGTTTCAGCCACCCAACGCCTTCGCTTCCGACACGGCCAAGTTTGCGGCAAGTCACAGCACAAAGTCCGCTTGATTTCCCCACTTTCCGCTAAAAACCTGCTTCGCGAGTTCGTTTCGAGTTCGGGGCCCGCCGTCACGTTTCTGCAGTTCGACGCCCATTTCGTCGCTCGGATCGCTGGTGTCGGCATACCCAATTGCAATTGCCGTCTGCGGTTCATGCCCCTCAGGAATCCCATATTCCTGGCGTACCAAACTCAAATTCAAACCAGCCATCTGATGAACTTGCAAACCAAGTTGGGTCGCCTGCAGGGAGAGTTGAGCTGCGGCTTGCCCCAAATCGTGTAGTGCCACGCGGTTTGGCTTGTTGTTGTACCCGAAGGACGACCGCGTCACCGTCAGAATCAGTGCTCCGGCTTTCCCAGCCCACCCCTGGTTAGCTTCCAGCAAACAGCCGACCATCTTCTCAAAAGCTTCGCTGTCTTGACGTCGAGCCACAATCCAAGACCAAGGTTGATCGTTGAAACTGCTTGCCGCCCATCGCGCTGCCTCCATACACATCAGCAGCTTCTCGTCCTCCACTTCCTGAGGTAGGAATCGATACGGGCTCCAGCGATCACGAATGGATTCCAATACTGGATAGTCGGTAGGATTGATCGACATGGTCACTCTCTAGCGGGACGGTGTAGTTTTGTCCGATTTGAAAATTCTGGTCTCTCGATGAATCAGTATAGCAATAATGACCAATGGGAATCACTTTCCACCAAGGCGCGCTGTCAACGCATTGCCAAAGTTGCAGCCCACCTCGTTGACTGCCAAGACGCGTTGCTCGATTCCTGCACGAGCAAACAGCGGAGCAGTCGGCTACAAACGATCGGCGCAGAAGTCCTGCCTCTGTGCAGCGCCTTGCGATTCATCGGTAAGCAGGGAGCGAGAATACTTCGTCCGACTCGCTACGGTCTGATGGGCCGACCAGCATGGCTATGGGGCGTTCACAGCACGGTTCGGCGTGATCCCCGAGGAACCGTGTTGATCCTGGGAACCTGGAACTACCCGCTGTTCTTGACTGGCGTGCAGACCGCCCAAGCGCTGGCAGCAGGAAATCGTGTGATCATCAAACCTGCAGCGGGCAGTGAGCCAACCACAAAGTTGATGGTCGAGGCCTTTTATAAAGCCGGCGTACCAGAGTCTCATTTACGACGATTGGATTCTTCAACTCAGGCTGCGATCGACGCGATGGACGCTGGCGTCGACTTGATCGTGCTGACCGGCGCGGCCGCGACTGGCCGAGCCGTGCTGAAGCAAGCGGCGAAATCGCTGACGCCAGCCATCATGGAGCTCAGCGGATGTGATGCAACAATCCTGATGCCGGACTGCGACCTGGATCTTGCGGTCCGGTCGATCGTGTTTGCGCTGACGATGAACGGTGGAGCCACCTGCATCGGACCGCGACGATTGGTCGTCGAAGACCGGGTTGCAGACGATCTGCTCAACCGTTTGTGTGAAGCACTGCAAGACCACCCTCCCTTGACCGTCCATGAAGTCGCTCGAAACGGCGCTGCCGACGTGATCTGCCAAGCGATTCAACAGGGTGCCAGCGAGAGCATGGGGCACTTCGAGGAATCCAGGTTGCGTGAGACTGGCTGGATCAAGCCCCTTGTCTTGGATCAGGTAAAACCCAATGACTCGATCGCGTCGGCTGACATCTTCGCGCCCGTTGTCTCCCTAATTCGGGTGTCGGACATCAATGAGGCGGTGGAAATGGTCAATCAGTGCCCCTATCGGCTTGCAGCCTCGGTGTTTGGCCCGACAACGGCCGCGACCAAACTGGCCAAGCTTCTCCAGGTCGGTTCGGTCGCGATCAACGACCTCGTCGTCCCTACCGCCGATCCCAGATTGCCTTTCGGCGGCAGAGGCGACAGCGGCTTCGGCGTCACTCGTGGCCGCGAGGGATTGTTGCAGATGACCACGCCCAAAGTGATCAGTCAGCGGCGCGGCAAATTCGCTGCTCACCTTGCGTTCCAAAGTGAATCGGATGCTCAAACCTTGATCGGTGCACTACAACTATTACATGCTGGTTCGTTTAGCAAACGAATCTCGGGATTGAAGAAGATGGTTTCTTCGACAAGCAAGCGAAACTCAGATAACGTCAAACCATGATTGCAGGCAAGCAAGATTCAAGTCACGTGATCGTCGTCGGGGCAGGACTGGGAGGGCTCGCGTCGGCCTGTGTTCTCGCCGCACGCGGTCATCGCGTCACGTTGCTGGACAAAAACGATTGGGTGGGAGGTAAAGCGGCTTCGCTCGAGTCCGACGGTTACCGTTTTGACATGGGGCCGACGATCTTGACGCTGCCGAGTGTCTTGCGAAAAGTCTTCGACGAAGCAGGCCGAAACGTAGAAGACTACATCGACATGGTCAAACTTGACCCACAATGGCGGTGTTTCTTCGAAGGCAATGATCATGGCCAGGACAACGCCGTCCTGGACCTTGTCGCCGACACAACGCAGATGCAAAAGCGGATTGACGAATTTACGGGTTCAACGTCCAACGGAGAGGGATACCGCGAGTTCCTGAAGTTGAGCGAACAACTGCACGGTGTCTCGGATCGTTTCTTTTTCTGGCGATCGGTCGGTGGACTCAGGGACACCATGGAAGTC
>JBGCGI010000379.1:0-23412 GCA_045110715.1 Rubripirellula sp. | reverse complement strand
TGAATTGGTGCTACAAACCGGGTCACTGGCGTCCATGGTGGACGGCTACCAGCGGATGTCGACTGAACTGTACGACCTACAGGCAACATCCAAGTTCGTCCAGGAGAACCCAGCCACCGCTCGCGTCAACAGTCACCACCTGGAGCGACTGGGATCGTAAGCACGGCGAGCGATCTTTATTCCAGCAGCTTGATGATGTCGGTGTGGCCGCTCGTCTGAGCGTGGCTAAGCGCGGTGTCGCCGTCTTGATCGACAGCCGCTTTATCAGCGTCGTTTCGCAGCAGCACTTTGACGACTTCAATTTCGCCAAGACCGGCCGCCGTCATCAGCGGTGTGAAGCTTTCGGTTGATTCCTTCACGTTGATGTCGGCGCCAGATTCAACCAGGAGTTTGACGCTCTTTTCAAACGGCCCCGTGCAAGCATGCAGAAGAGGAGTCTTACCTTCGCGATCTCGCGGATCCACCTTAGCGCCGGACTTGATCAGCAACGCCACAACGTCTGTGTGCCCGTTGTAAGCAGCCAGGTGCAGTGGGGTTAAGTCGTTCTGCCCAAGAAGATCGACCGTCGCTTTGTTCTGCAGCAACAGTTTGACGACAGGCAGGTGGCCTTCATGAGCAGCCAGATGAAGGGCACCGAATTGACTCGACCCGTCGACGCCGTCCACATCGACGCCCGCACTGATCGCCTCCTGAATTTTCTCGACGCGTCCTTTCTCTGCTGCCATTCGAAACGCATCGGCGCTGATGCTAACCCCAGACGCGGGCGGATTCAGGTCCGGAACGGATGCGTCGGTTTCAAGGTCAGCGGGTTCCGAATTCTCCGTAGCAACCGTTGTCACATCGACCGCGATCGGCTCGGCCTGAACGGCCTCCGGAGTTCGATCGGGATCCGGACTGCATCCCGTCAGCAAAAGGGAAACAATGACAAGAAAACAATGGCCGTGCAGGCGAAGTTGGATGCGTTTCATCCCCATATTCTAACAGCGCCAGACAAGTTGTTGAATCGACCCGCTCCAACGAACAAGCCGCAAAGCCGGACAAACAAAGACACAGAGATCCCCAAGCACACCATGAAAAGACACACTGCAACTCAGTGCCCTCGGAGTCCTCTGTGGCAAAACCTCTTCCTGCGCCCCTCCGCCAGCCCCGCAAAGCCCGACAAACAAGCCACAGAGATCACCAAGCACACCAAGAAAAGACACACTGCAACTCAGTGCCCTCGGAGTCCTCCGTGGCAAAACCTCTTCCTGCCCCCCTCCGCCAGCCCCGCAAAGCCGGACAAACAAGCCATAAACGGCGTAGTTTGGGCGAGATAGTAGCGTCCGCGTTATCGGCGTTGACCCTAGCGGGTCCTTTACCGAGAATCGTTCCTGATTCCGTCTCCGCAAACCCATTTTCTGGCTTCATTTTCCCATGTCCACTGCTGCCGAATCCGATCTCGGCCAATATTGCCGCCAAACCGCAGAGAACGCGAAGGCCGCTGCTTATCAACTCGCTTCGCTGGATGCTGCGGTCAAGAATCGCTGGCTGACGATGTCGGCCGATCAGCTCGTCGAATGCGCTGCGGAGCTGATCGAAGCCAACCAGTTGGACCTCGCAGCAGCTCCCGGCTACGGGCTCACGGAGGCCCAGATTGATCGCCTGAAGCTGGACGAGGCGCGAATCGAGGGCATCGCGGTCGCCCTACGTGAAATCGCCATGTTGCCAGATCCGATTGGTGAGGTCATCGACGGTTTCACTCGCCCTGGCGGACTACAAATTCAGAAGCAACGCGTCCCGATTGGCGTTGTCTTTTTCATCTACGAAAGTCGCCCTAACGTGACGGCCGACGCAGCCGGGATCTGTGTAAAAAGTGGGAACGCTGTCGTGCTTCGCGGCGGCAAGGAAGCCATCGAAAGCAGCCGCGCGATTGTGGCGATCCTAGCGCGTTGTGCGCAGCAGTGTGGTGTCCCCGAGCATGCCGTTCAACTCGTTCAGACAACCGATCGCGATGCAGTCGGACACTTCCTGAAAATGGACGACGCGATCGATGTCGCGATTCCGAGGGGCGGCGAAGGATTGATTCGCCGGGTTGCCAGTGAAGCAACGATGCCTGTGATCAAACACTACGATGGCAATTGCCATGTCTACGTGGACGAAGCGGCGGAAGTCGAGATGGCCGTCAACATCATCGAGAATTCCAAGTGCCAGAGGATGGGCGTTTGCAATGCCTGCGAGTCGCTCTTGGTTCATGCAGGAATCGCCGAGCGAGCGTTGCCAGCGATTGCCGATCGATTGCGTGAACGCGGCATCACGATGCATGTCGACGAGCGAGCCTCGGACCTGATCAAGGATGGCGTGCCAGCGACCGAGCAAGATTGGGGCACCGAGTACTTGGGCCCAGAGATCAGCATTGCTGTGGTGGACTCGCTTGACCAAGCAGCGGCTCACATCAACCGTTATGGTTCGCACCATACCGATGCCATCGTGACTCTGAATCTGAGATCGGCGGAACGATTCACAACACTTGTCGACAGCTCGGCTGTGATGGTCAACGCCAGCACGCGTTTCAATGACGGCGGCGTGTTTGGTCTCGGTGCCGAGATCGGAATCTCGACCGACAAGTTCCATGCACGTGGGCCCTGTGGAATCCGCGAGCTAACGACCTACAAGTACATTGTCCGTGGCGACGGGCACGTGCGCGAGTGAAATTGAAACATTCAATAGGATCGGAAGCAACTTGATCTTTCCGTTCAAGTTGATCCAAACCAAAGAGGGACGAAGGAAATGTCCGACGAATCACTGAGCCAAAATCAGGTCGAGAGCCTTTTGAAGGCGATGGAAGATGTGGACGGCGCGGCCAAACCACAGCCTCCGAAATTCTCGACAGAGAAAAGCCCGACTGCTGGCGCAAGCTCGCAAGGCCCTGCCAATACCAGCGCTCGCGTGACGGCGTACGACTTCAAGCGACCTGAGCGAGTCGGTAAAGACCAAATGCGGGCGATGCATTCGCTGCACGAAACTCTCGCGCGAAACTTCGGTGCGTCGGTCTCCGGCATGCTGCGGACGATGATCGAAGTCAAGTTATTGAGCGTCGATCAGCTGACGTACAGCGAGTTCGTGTTCAGTCTGGACAACCCCAGCTGCTTCAATGTCCTCAAGCCTGAACCGCTCGACGGCAACTGGATCCTCGACATTGCACCAACGCTTTCCTACGCGATCATCGATCGAATGCTGGGCGGCGACCCAAACCCCAATGACGCGGTCCGTCGACCACTGACGGAAATTGAAACGCGGCTGATTGGGCGCGTCGTCGAACTGTTTCTCGTTCAGCTGAGAAGTTCCTGGGAGAACATCGTCGATCTAAAACTGGAGGTGGAAAGCGTCGAGAGCAATCCGCAGTTGGTTCAAATCGTGCCACCCAACGAAGTCGTGATTTTGGTCGGATTCGAGATCCTGCTGGGCAAGAACCGCGGGATGCTGAATCTGTGTATCCCGTTCAACACGATCGAAAACTACAACTCCAAACTGTCACGCAATGGTTGGGTCGGATACGGAAAAGGCAAACCGACCAACGAGTCACGAGGCAAGATCACAACCAGCGTCGACAATGCGCCAGTCGACGTGGTCGTGACGCTGGCACGCTCCAAAATACGAACTGGTGACTTGCTGGACCTGTCGATTGGCGACATCATCACCACCGAGAAAGAAGTCAATGTTCCGCTGGAACTGGCAGTCCAGGATGTGCCAAAATTCCAGGCTTCTGCGGGCGCTTTCAAAGGCAAGAAAGCGGTTCAAATCCGTTCGGTGATCGATAAGCCCAATCGGGTCGAAGAGATGCCCGAAGCGCAGGTTGAATCCCCCAGTGAACCCTGATCTCCAAACGAAGGGGCCCCCGAATCGCACGTGACGTAGCGAAACGCGAGCGATCGATCATGAGGTTTGTAGCGATTTCTGACACGCACGGCTGTCACCGCCAACTGGACTTACCAGCGGGCGATGTCTTGATACACGCCGGTGACGTTTGTGATCGAGGGTCCCACGATCAGGTGGAAGACTTCTTCCTCTGGATGTCGGATCTACCGTTCTCTCACAAGTGCCTGATCTGGGGGAACCATGACTTCGACTTGTCCACCAATCGCGTGCTGTTTCCTGTGGAGATGCCGTCCAGCATCACGCGATTGAATGACAGCGAGTGTTTGATCGGTGGCTTGCGAATCTGGGGGGTGCCCTCTCCGGCGAACAAGCGAGGCGAAGACTGGAGTCGCATCCCGCCTGGCATCGACGTGCTGGTGACGCACCGGCCGCCAATCGGGATCCTTGATCGGCCCAAGATGCGTGGACCTCAAGGCAGTCGTGGCCTGAAGAAGCGATTGCTAGACGTTACCCCAAGGGTCCATGTCTTTGGTCATATCCACCACGGATACGGCCAGGAGACTCGCAACCAGACGCGATACATCAACGCTTCGCTGTACAGATCCAGCTTGAAGCGGCTTGTGAACTCACCCATCGTGTTTGATTTGGAGTGAGGAGCATGCCGCCCGATGTCACGGGCGGCTCAGCTCAAAGCCTGGAGGCCCCAACGTGAAACGTTGGAATTCGCACCACAGTGCAAGTCAACCAAGCGAAGTAAAATCCTTGTCGGCCAACTTCCCAATCGCACAATATGCTGATCGATCTCGATGCATATTGTGGCTACTTGATGGAGACTGACACTCAGTGATCTTCAGTGGCATTCGCCCTTAGATCATTTCCTTGAGGCCTTTGAGAGGTCGGATAACGACCTTCTTGCTGGCGGGCTTTGGCTTCAGCCAGATCTCTTGACCGTCGGAAGGATTGCGGCCCTTACGCTTTGGCTTGGCAGGCACGTCCTTACGAACGATCTTGCACAGACCTGGAATCGAGAACTGGCCAGGGCCGTTCTTCGAGATCGCTTTCTCAATCTCGCTCGACAACGCATCAAAAACTTCAGCGACCTGCTTTTTCGACAGCTCAGTTTCTTCAGCGATGTTAGCCAGGATTTGGGTCTTGGTGGGTGCCTTCGGCGCGGCTTTTGCCATGGTGGGAAACCTTTTCCTAGAGTGAATGGTCGGTGTGGGCGTGATTTTGTTTTAGCCCGTGATTGCTAAGGGCAAAGTGTTATGTCCGTCCAGCAATCGTTGCAACCCGGCTTTGACTAAAAAAGCCCGCATTTTTCGGGGTTTCCTACTGGGGTTGACGGGATCCGGTGAGATCGCTTTACGCGAATCGGCCGTCAAAAAACCATGAAACACCGTGTTTTGCCGCCTCAGACGCATTCACCAACTTTACAACTCGGATTCCAGGGCCGCATCGACGGCAAGTTCATCAATGCGATTATCCGAGGAATTTGCGGCAATTTCGTCGCCTGCAAGCGAGTGAAGGCTTAGATCCGAGGTGACCGACTGCATCGCCGAGTCCACCGATTCGGCCGCAGCGACCAACTTCTCTTGGACAGAAGACGCCAGCGACTGGGCAGCCCATACCTCACCTTCCTCGGTCGCCAAGACGGCCACGTCGGTGCGTGAATCGCCGTTATCTGTGACCGGAACGAACAAGTCAGCCAGCGTGGTCGCCGCCGCAGCAATCGACTCGCCCTCCGCTTGGATGTCTCCCAAGGTCAATGTGTTGGACGCAACCTGAACTGCTGCAGGAGCGGTGACCGCCGCCGTGCTTCCCTCGACCACGACTTGCTCACCCGAGGCAGCCGAGGTCGTTGATTCGACGAACGTGTCTTCTCTCTCGACATCGATTCGGAACAGTCGCATGCCGTCTTGCTCGCCACGCAGTTGAACGCGGGAATCGTTGGTCGCGAGAGTCGCTTCCACGTTTGTCGTGACGGCGGTGGCGTTGCCATCGCTGCCAGCAGGCACACGCTGAGCCGTTCCGCGAATGACCACGTTGCTACCGGTCGCGTCGAGCTCCACGACTGGATTCTCGATCGTGTCGGTGGAAGGCGTTTGCTGCGTTGCAGTGCTGGACTCGCCAGGCGCGACTGCCACCAACAATGTCTTGCTGGAACTAGACCCCAACCAGTCGCGAATTGAGAGGAACTCTGGTCGCAGACGTCCGATTCCCGACTCGACCACCGCATCGCCGTCATCGGCAGCACTGGTCACAGGAATCTCACGAATGGCTGACGCGTTTTGCAGGAACGGAACGGCAGGGATCTCGATCACGTAATCACCAGGCAACACGTCATCGAAGACAGCATTGTCGGTACCGTACGTCAAAGGAACTTCGACGGTTTCGCCCAGCAGGTTCGTTCCTTTCAACATGATTCCGTTGACTTGCCCACCGGATGATTGGGAGGGAACCGTCAGGAAGATATCGCGCGACGTGAAGTCGTTGACATTGACCGAAACCGTACCGTTGCTGGTCAGCCCCGATCCATCGCCAACGGTGTAAGAGAACGAGTCCGTTCCGGTAAAAGTGGCGGACGGCGGCGTGTAAAGGATCGAATCGTTGTCGACACGCACGGAGCCGCCAGCCGTTGTGGCGGCCGACGTGACCGAAAGCACCAGCGTCTCATTCGCGTCAACATTGTCCGGCAAGTCCGTCAACGACAGCGCCACCGACTCAGCAGCACCACGGTTGAAATTGACCGTTGGACTGGCATCCGGCGGTGCGTCGTTCACGGCAGTCACCGTGAACGTCACGGTTGCGACAGCTAGACCGCCACCGGTATCTCGAATCGTATAGGTGACCTGTTCGCTACCGGCAAAGTCCGCCGCAGGAGCATAGAAGAACTGAGTACCATCGGCGCTGACGCGGGCCGATCCACCTTGTGTTGGTGTGCCAACGGAGCTGATCACAAAGCTTTGGCCGTCGGCGTCCTGCGTGTCATTAGCGACAACGTCAAAGCTAGCCTCCGCTGCATCTTCGGTAACCGTAAACGCATCGTCCACGGCGGTGGGTGGATCATCCGACGGAGCGACGGTGACCGAGACTTGGACCAAGTCCGTCAACGCCCCGTCACTGAGTGTGTAGGTGAAGCTATCGGTACCAGTGAAGTCAGTCGCCGGTGTGTACACAACCGATTGACCGTCACTGCTGATCGTGACCGTGCCGCCGGCCGATGGCGTGCTGACATCGATCACGTTGAGCGTTTCACCGCTATCGGGAGCAATCGAATCGTTGGTCAACACGTCCAATGTGTTATCGGCTGAGTTTTGATCGACGTTGAAGGTGTCGTCCACGCCTGTGGGAAGGTCGTTCACCGCGGTCACCGTCACGGTCACACTGCCCGTTTCCTGAATTCCGTTGGTGTCACTGACTCGGTAAGTGAAGACCGCGTCGCCGTTAAAATCTGCGTCTGGCGTGAAGCTGACCACTCCGCCACTCAGAACCACAGTTCCACCGCTGGTTGGCTGAGTCACCGAGACGACCGAGAGCGTCTGACTTCCCGAGACAACCACGTCGTTTGCCAGCACGTCCAAAGTCGTTGCTGCCGAATCCTCTGCGACGGTGAATGTGTCCGCTCCAACGGTGAAGCTCTGACCAACAGCAAGGGCAACACTGCCGAAAGCGATCTGGTTGGCAGGAATCGGATCATCGAGAGCGAATAGCAAGAAGTCACTGTCACTCTCATCAGCTGCTTCACTACGAATATTGACCGTACCGCTTGCCAACGCTTCCATGCGAACCGTCGCAATCAAACTCTCGCGAACATTGGAGGCTGCCAGCTGATTGCTGACCGCACCCAATTCATCGATCAGGCCAGTCGAGAAAGAGCCCTTGGGCACAATCGTGAAGTTATCGCTGTAGTCAATCGTTGCCCCGGGGACGGGACGAATCAGATTGCTGTCGAACAAGATGTCCGCGTAGGCCGCAAAGACACCCGGTTGCGTGAACAAGCGAGCGTCGACGGCGGTCATGTTCAGCAGGAAAGTCTGGCCAACTTCAATGGAAGATATCGGCGTCCCCTGCAAGTCCGTCAACGTCAAGGCGATTTCAGCGATCGGCACGTCAGCAACGTCGACATTGAAAGACTCCGATCGCGTGTTTCCGGCCAAGTCAGTCACATCGATCGTAAACGCGTTGGTCCCCTGTTGATCGCTGGCGGGTGTCCAGTCGATCACTCCGGTCGTGGAATTGATCGTCGCTCCGGTCGGCAACGTGCCTGCATAAACCAAACCGCTGCCCTCTTCACTACTGATCAAATCCGTTTGGTATGCCCGTCCAACATTCGCAAGTGTGTTGGCCGAGCCAATCACCGAAGCAGGACTCGTTGCGTCGTAGGTCAAGGACAAGCTTGGTGACAGCGTACTGGTCTCGCTGCCGCTGGTCTGTCTCGCCGCAAGCGTGTAATTGCCGTCGCCAAGTGCCGCGATATTGCTGGTGGTGACCACAACCGTTGTTCCGGTCGCCGTCGCTGTGCCAACCACGGTGTTGTTGTCCAACACGTTGACAAGTTCAACAACCGAACCGCTGGTCACGCCTTCCACCAGGAACGACAGCGATCCAGCATTGGTGATGTTGTCAATGTTGCTGGAGCCAGTGTCGCTACCGGCCTGCAGGTCGATGGAAGTCGGCGCTAGAGCAGTCGATTCGCCCTCAAACGTAAAGGTGACCGTCTGCGTGTCTTGGTCGCTTGCGCTATTTCCGGTAACGCCAGATCCCGGTCGGACGCCGACTTGAACATTGACCGATCCAGTGAAACCGGTTTCGGGTGTGACGGTGACCAAGCCAGTGGTTGGGTTGACGCTGGCAGCGGCGCCGGAGCCGATGGCTTGCGCGAAGAAGGTCATCGCATCATTCTCAACGTCCACTCCAACCAGTTGCAACTGAGCGTTGCTATTGATCGGCGTAGTCGCCGGCGTTGGGATGTCCTCCAAGAACGGTTGGCTATTGGCAGTATCAGCGACGACGGCCACCGTCACCGTTTCCGAATGCGTGTTGCCGTCCTGGTCGGTGACCAAGAACGTCACGGTGGTCGTTCCGGTTGCCGTTCCCGTTGGCTTCAACATCACCACGGAGTTCTCGGTGTCATCAAAGACGTCAATCGACTCAATCACAACGTCAACATCAGGCACCTGCGAACTAGAGACGCCTCTTGATTCGGGAGTGCTGGCGCGGCTGATGTCCTCCCGCACGTCAAATCCCTCGACAAGTTGACCGAAAATCGAATGATTGAAATCCAAAAAGCGGGTCGGGATTTCAGTCACAAAGAACTGAGAGTTGTTCGTGTCGTCACTGGACTTCGCAAACGACAGCACGCCTTCGCGATTGTGTTGCAGTTCGGGATGAAAATCATCGTCAAATTGGCCCAAGCTTGATCCGCTGGTGCCGGTGCCCGTGGGGTCACCGCCTTGAATCACAAAACTCTCGGTCACACGATGGAAAATGATTCCGTCATAAAACCCGGTGTCGGCCAAATCGGCAACACGCCCGGAAGCCCGCGGCGCACGTTGCTCGAATAGCTCAAACACCATGTCGCCATAGGTTTCCATATCGATCCGGATCGAGCGATTTCCCGTCAGGACGGTCGCTTCCAACAGTGTTGGGTCGGCAACCGAAACGGTCACGGTCAATGGACCACCATCGGGATCATAGGCATCGATCGGAATGTGAAGTGGAGATCCGATCTGAACAGTCGTGTTTCCGATCGGCTCGAAAGTCGGTTGCTCGCTTTGCGGAATTGCGACGCCACTGGTCTGACTCAGCGTTTCCAGCGATTGCACGCCTTCCAAAACGGTTCCATTTGGAAATTTCCAAGTTGGAAAGCTCTGGATGTTCTCGGCAATGCCGATCGAATTCAGTGAACGGTCCGAGTTGGTCACCTCGATGAAAGGCAGATCGTCTTTGCCGTCCTCGAATAACTCCTTCTGCTGCGTGCAGGCAGGACACCAGCCAGCGCCGAAAAACTCGACCCCAGCATCAGTCAGCGCCTGAGCGAACTGAACCAAATCGGGCATCGCTTCGCCCTCAGCCTGCCCTTCGACTTGCAAGCCGCCGGTTTCAGCAGCCTGCGATGGCTGCTCTGCCGCATTGCCATCGGTGGCGAACAGGTCGATGTCGCCTGCGAGCATCTGACGCTGCTCCAACGACTCCAGCAGCAATCGACCGCGTTTGGCTTCCGTTGGGCTCGAATCACCCAGCAGGAGCTTTCCGAGCAGCTGACGGACCGTACGGCGACTTGGGGCAGATGATTGAAGACGAGTCTTGTTTGAACGCATCAGAGGTCTCAAAGGAACGTGAGATTCAGGAGTTTCGGCCGTGAATGAATGAACAAGTGTTTAGAGGCACGGCCTCAGCGAGATCAAAGCAGCCATCAAAACGACGCATGATCCACGCGGTATCGCATTTGTTCGGCACCCGATAAGCCGCAGGACAAACAAATCCCGCACAACCCGCACGCTTTACCAGGACCGAAAAAATCGCCCGTTGTCACGGCGATCCTGCAACGAACCGGTCAACATCGCAAATGTGCCTGCGGCGACCCATTTCAGACGCGATCTGCATGCCGCTTGTTCCCCATTATAGCCAGATGGGGGGAAAGACAAGCGAAAGTTGGATTGCCGGAGCGGCGTCGCTGTCGCTCCTGGATCCGGCCTACGTTGATTGGATTGCCGGAGCGGCGTCGCTGTCGCTCCTGGATCCGGCCTACGTTATTTGACGACTTTTTCCATGAGCTCTTTTCCGGTCATTCGGAAGGCGGCTTCGTGGGGGCAGGCGTAGACGCAACTTGGCCGACCGTCGACGCTTCGGCATAGATCGCACGTCGTTGCTCGCTGCTGAACCACTGGCAGCTTCTTGCCATCCCGCTCTTCGTAGACATTCTTCAACTTGCCTTTCTCGTTGACTTCCTGCTTGGGGAAGCCATGCATGTTGATGTTTCCGTACGGACAGTTTTCCGCACACAGTCCACAGCCGATGCAATAGTCTTCGATCTCGATTTCCAACGAGTCCCCGTTGCGATGAATCGCGTCCACCGGACAACCGACAAGACAATAGGGGTCCATGCACGATCGACAGCTACTGGCGACCAAGAACTTGTCGAACCGCAAACCATCGCGAACCAATCGTGTTACGCCGTCGTGCGTGTCTGCACATGCCTTGGTGCATTCGTCACAGCGCGTGCATCGTTCGAGATCCAACACCAACAAACTCTGTGCCAAGTACAAACCTTGATCCAAGAACTCGTCGGCCTGAACTGCCTGCAATCGCGTGCGAGCCTCTTGGTCACGTTCCAGAATTTGCGTCGCTTTCTCCGACAGCGTGGCCTTCAACTCAGGGAACTGCTCTAACAAACTGCGAAAGTCTTCTCCGCGGATTCGAATCAGTTCGACGTGATCCAATGCCGAGCAACTTGCCGTTCGCGTGCCCTCGACGATGCTGCCACCCAGAGAGTCCTTCAGCAAGTCACCGATACTGCTGAGCAAACCGATCTCACCAAACCCGTTTCCAGGTCCGAGGTAGTTCAAAACACGTTCATCACGCCCATACGCTTGCGTGACTTTGATAAAGCCCAAACGATTGATGTAATAGTTGTCGGCCAAATCGCCTTGCTTGAAAATCGTCTGGCCGGGATCAACCGTCACCAGATCGGCTTTGTCCTTCAAGTACTCCGCAGCCTTGTCCTTGGAGGCATCATCGAGTGAATCGAAGATCGGCAGAGATGATAGCTGTCCACGCAATGAGCGTTCTCGATAGACGCGATCCAAAATCTCGCGACTGACTGCGTTTCGCTGCAGCATGAACAGCACGTTTCGGCGAATCTCCAACACTTCCGCCGGCTTGGTCGCGACGACGGTCGCGGATCGCGGATAACGATTCATGCACGTCATCTCACCCAAAATCACATCGTCGCTGTTGCGCATGATGCGTTGATCTTCTGCGAGTTGTGCAGCGCCAACGTCTGCCAACTTAGCGCGGCCGCCGGCCTTCTCCAAAACGGTTTTCAGCCCGCCGAACATGCCAGCCAGACCGCCGGCTTTCTCGTTACGAACCGCTCCTCGAGTGGTGTTCAGGAAAATCTCGAACTCACCATCCAGAATGATGAAGGCGGTCGATCCGTACTCGCCTTCCTTGCAAAGCACATCGCCTTCTTTGAGCACCCGGCGAACGACAGCGGCACCGTTGAACTGCAAAAACTTATACGGGATTCCAGAGAACAACGGGTACTTGATCAGCTCATCCGCCGTGACGATCTCGCCGTCCTTCTTCTCTTCTTTCATCTCATCGCGAACACGTTTGATTTGCGTGTCGATGAAGGAAGGTTGGAACTCGAGTGCACCTGTGGGGCAACTGACGGCACATTCGCCGCACGAGACACAGGAACTCTCCATCATCGGGTCATCCAAGTCGAACGCGATCCGCGACTCGTAGCCTTTCTCGCCACGTCCGATCACATTGTTTCCTTTGACCCAGTTGCAACCTCGTTGGCAGCGACCGCACATGATGCATTGATCATGATCGACCATGATCATCTTGCTGCTCATGTCCTTGCCGCGGTCCACAGGACGCCGCTGGAACCGAGACTCACCGATTTCCATTCGGTTCGCAATCGCAGCCAACTCGTTCCCCGGCGCCGCGTTGTCTTTGTCAGGCAAGTGGTCGGCCAACAACAGTTCAACGACGGTCTGGCTAGCAGCTTTGACGCGGGCGGCGGCTTCGGGATCCGCTTCGCTGTTGATGGTGTTGACCACCATTCCGTCGGTCACTCGTTGGACACAGGAAGGCACAAGTTTCTTCCGCAGACCGCGGCGAGTTTCTTCGGCGGCTTCGACCACGCAAACGCGGCAGACACCGACCGGCGGCAAGTGTTCTTTGTGGCACAGCGCGGGAATCGGGTGCGGATCTCCTGGCTTCAATACGAAAGCGGCGCTGGTCGCATCGAAGATGGTCGTCGCGCGTGGGACCGGCGCCCCATCGTCACCACGAATGACGTTGCCTTGGCTATCGCGAGTGGGAACCGCTTTCTTGACAACGACTTCGCGGCCGTCGATGGTCAATTTGACATCCTCGTCCAACTCGGACGCGGTCGCTTTTTCGACGCGAATCAGTTGGCCGTCGACATCGCGCGCGAACAAACCCTCGTCGTCGGGACGAATCTCCAGTTCACCGATATCAAAGTTCACGGCGTTGGAATCAGGTACGGTGCTCATGAGAGAAGCTTGGCGCGAGGAACGATTGGAAAACGGGCGAAAAAACGAAGGATCACTTCTTCGAGCAGGCTTGCCGCGCCTGCTCGGGGAAAAACTTCAAAAACGTCTGCAGTGGATTGCTGGCCACCTGCCCCAAACCACAAATGCTGGTCGCCTGCATCACGCTGCTCAATTGCATGGCGACAGGCTCGAACGTCGCCAACTCGGCTTCGCTGACTTCACCGGCCAACAAACGCTCTCCCATCTCAGTCACTTTCTGTGAACCGATTCGACAAGGAACGCATTTCCCACAGGATTCGTTGCGATAGAACCGACTGTTGGCCACCGCTTCGGACAGCACGTTGCAACCGGTTCCGTAAATCACAATCCCAGCTCCCAACATGTAACCAACGGCACGCGAAACATTGATATCCAATGGCAAATCGCGAATGTCGATCTCTGTCACCCCTTCGGGAACGTTCTTGTCAACAAAGCGTCGACTCAGGTGCTTGGTTGGAATTTTGGCTGGCAACAATCCGCCGGACGGACCACTCAGTGCGACCGCAGCGATCTCCTTGCCGTCTTTCATTCCCAAGCAATGCTTGTCGATCAATTCGCCCAGCGTCGTACCGGTTGGAACTTCATAGACACCTGGCCGAACCAAGTCACCGCTAATCGAAAACAAACGCTTGCCCTTCATGCGTTCACCGGAACCGACCGTCAACGGCCCTTCTTTGATGCCTTGATTGGCAAACCACTCGCCGCCGTCTTTCAAAATGCGAGGCGCCCAGGCAAACGTCTCCACGTTGGAAAGTAGAGTCGGCTGATCATACAAACCGTTGGTCATCAACTCTGGAGGACGATTTCTAGGTTCGGCTCGTTTGTCCTCCATCGCCTCGATCAGCGCCGTCTGCTCGCCGCAAATGTATCCGCCTGGGCTAGGGAACACATCGAGTTCAAAGGACCGGTTGCTGCCAAAGATATTACGGCCACAGGCGCCCAACTTGACGGCCCGTGCGATTTCTTCGCGACACTTGGCGATCTGCTCAGGGTACTCGTGCCGAATGTAAATCCAACCACGAGTCGCGTTGGTGACCAGCGCGGCAACGATCATGCCCTCGATGGTCAAATGCGGCGTCGCCAACAGGATTTCGCGATCTTTGAATGTGCCAGGTTCACTTTCATCCGCGTTGCACACGATGAATTTTTCGCCGGAAGTGCCTTCGGCTCTCATCACGTCGCCCCACTTCAGGTAGGCACGACCGCCGGCACCTCCCATGCCCAACAGCCCCGCCTGTTCCAAAGCAGAAAGCACTTTGTCAGCGTCACCGCCGCCGGTGACAAAGTCCCGGATCATGTCGTAGCGACCAACGCCGTCGTAGGGATCCATGTCCCACTTACCGACTTTCTCTTTAGCCAGTTCCCAGTCGGAATCGAATTCTGGTTCTTCGCCGGCGACGACTTTATCGATCGTCGAAATCAAACCTTCCTTGGTGCCAGCAGCAACCAGTTGTTCGTTGACCATCACCGCAGGTGGACGATCGCAACGCCCGAGGCAGGACACGCCGCAGACTTCGACATCGTGACCGTGCTTCTTTTCGGCCCACTCTTGCAGCTCGCCGATCATGTCGACCGCACCGTTCAAGTGGCAGGCCATGTCGCGACAGACATGCACCTCGACTTTGGGAGGTGGTTCGGTGGTGAAGTGAGGAAAGAACGTCACCAACGCGTTGACGCGATGCAAAGGGACGCCAAGTTCATCGGCAACCGTTTTCATGTCGCCATCGGTCAGATAGCCGCCACGTTGTTTCTGACGTTCGTTGAGCGCCGGGATGATCATGATTCGCGTGTCGTGGTCAGGATGTTTGGCTGGGAAGAACTGGAGGGGAATGGCGAACCATTCGCCGGTGACAAAGCTAAATTTTGCTCAACCGGTTGAGTACAAATTTCTGAAACTGCTGGGGATCGAAGCGAACCGGCGAGTCGAAAACGGATGCGGTACCTTCGGCTGCCTGCTGATCAAACCGAAGTAGCTGCTCGACTTCGCTCAGAACCTGACGGATTTTGGCCGCTTTGTCGGCCATCTCGGCATCCATTTCTAACTGCCGCGTCGCCGCATCGAGTTCCAAATACGTGACCGCTGCTTGATGCCAGTCGTGAGGCGGCGAAGCGGCCAACGCTCGAAGCGCTTCGGTCATGCGGACCTTGGCGTCGTAGGTTTGTTTGGAGTAGTCGGCTGCTTTGACTCGCTGGAGTTCGGCGATTCGGGTTGCCACCGCGATCACGTCTTCCGGCTTGCTCAAGTGCGGCGAGAGTCTTTCCAGCAAAGGGCGGTTGCCGCGAAACTGGGCTTGATTGTTCGTATGCCAAGAGTTCCAGACCGGCAGCCCATCGCTGACTTGCAGCGGTGACTTGTTTGTATCGGTGGACGGCAGGTTGTACTCCTGCATCGAAAGCGACTGATGGCAAGCAAAGCAATCGTAGTCGCTCAGTTCAGGCCAAGGGACCTTCCTGTCCTTCAAATGCCCAGCAGCACGCTCGGCCGAAAGCGAGGCAGCAGCGGCCAAGTTGATCGCGCGTCCAACCGCACGGGTTCGCACGGGCGAAGCACTGAACTCGTTTTCCACCGCACCGGAAACATTCCAATGTTTGGGCAAGTTTTCGTTGTAGAGCAAGGCATCAAAACGCAAAGCGGGATGTCCGGCCGCGATAATGTCGTGGTTCATGTCGCGAACCATGCCGTTGGCTGTTCGCGAACCAATGTGGCACCGAACGCAAGTTTCCGATCGCCCCACGATCGATTCGGTGTCGATCATGCCCGTTGCCGGTTCGAACCGCTGCGGGCCAGCCCATGACGCTTGCAGGTGTGGGTCCAACCACTCACTCGCCGCACCGTGACAGGACTCACAAGAGACTCCGGACACCAGCACCGAATCATCCAACAAGCCAGTCTCGTTGCAGAGCTCAGGCGTGGACGTCGCGTGGCAACTGATGCATCGACTGCGAAGAACGGTGTCAAAGACTTCCGGCGACTTGGCTGCTTTTGAGTTCAAAGCGATCACAATCCGACGCGAGTCTTCGTCGCGAAGCAACATCCCGGCGCCGGCGTGAGGATCCTTGGCCGTCCACGTGGACAGCGAATGATTCCAAGCGGGCCCTTGGTCGATGACCCCACCATGACAGGTCGACGTCGCGCAGGAGCCGCTTCCAATCAATGTTGGTTCAGCGGCATTGGCGCAGACGAACAGTAGCGGCACGATCAAAATCGCGCCAATCAGCCGGCGGTTGCAGGACGCAGCAACGGTCATTCGCTCGCCTCTCCTGCCAATTCGTGGCTGCCCAGGTGCTTGTCCAAAGGAGTGTGGTATCGATGGCATGTCGTGCAATTGTCCGACGCCCAGGTGGTTTGGCTTCCCAACAAATCACTGACACTGGTCAAAGACTGTGGCGTTGGCGTTTCTGCATCACGATGACAGCCGGTGCAAGTATCAATCCCTGCAATCATGACCTGTTCCTGATCCAGCGCCGGTTTCGCCGCTCCGTCAGTGGGATAGGCTCCATCGTGGCAGTAGCGACAATCGATTTCGCGGTGGATTCCGTGATCGTAAAGTCCCTTCACGAACCAACGTGGCGGAATCATCGGTTGGCTGACTCCAGCGATCGAATCACGAATCGAGTCGTGCGTGATAGATGCTTCGTACTGACATTGCAAACACTGTGCGTGGACCAGCTGGCGTGCGGCCTGAACAGAACTTGCCGCAGCGATTGGATTCGTGTCGGCGGGCGCGGAACCCAGACCGGCTCCGGGCTGAGGTGTGTCTTGCCGATCATCACGGGGTGCCCGCGTCTGTCCGCTGGCTCGTCCGCCGGTGATGGTGGCCTGGAGCAACAAATCGATCTTCGCCCAAGGAACCGCATGTGGCAGAGGTGCGGTGTTGGCCGTCGCGATACCAGGGTTCATCGAATGACACGCCGCACAATGCTGCTCGAAGGCGATCGGCTTGATGTAGCGTCCCAATTCGGCATCAAAAGCCAACGTTTGATTTCCGCCAGGGTTGCCCGCCATCTCGTGACAGCTGCCGCAATCCAGCGTGACCGCAGCGGAATCGTCCTGGCCTGCTTTGCGATAGCGCGGGCGAAGAGCTTCATCCAGCATCGCAAGCGTGAACGCGCCCTTTTCGCCCTGGTTGACCTGTCCAGGCAACATGTGTTGTTGATGATCGAACTTGATCGTGCCGGTATCGGCTTGAGACAAGGACGCAAAGTCGCCGTGAGCTTCTTTGGTGAACGCGGCGATGTTGGCGCGAACGGTGGGTTGTCCTTGGCAGCCTTCCGCCAGACCCGAATGACAGGACGTGCACTTGTTGGCAGCGATCAGGTTCAAATCAAAGTCGCGACCTTTGTGATCTGCGTGGCAGCCCCCGCAATTCTTGTCCTGAAGTTGCCAATCTTCCTTCATCGTGTCGCGGTAGTGATCGCCAACTTCATGACATTTCTGACACGAACTTTCGATGTGATCAATCGATTTCTTGGAGCTGATTCCAACGAGTTCGAAGTTCAGTTTCGCACCCTGAGCATCGATGGGACGAAAGTCCTCATGGCATTGTTTGCAATCGTTCTCGAAAGAAGCGTGAGCTCGCGAGAGCGGCCCGGTGCTGGTATGCGTTTGACCGCCAGCGGCCAGGACGTAGGCGACGTAGACGCCGGAGCCAACGAGCGCTGCGAGCACACACGCGGTCTTCAATCGATGCAAACCGCCTTTTTTGCGGTAGTAATCAATCTCGATTCGCTGAGATCGCTGTTTTCCGGTTTCACGAGCCATCGAGATTCAAACCAATCTTTACCAGTACTTCAAAGCTGTCCAAACATGCGCCGCCAACAAGACGGATACTGCCACTGACAATCCGATGTGAACCGGCAACCAAGCATGCAACCAACGGTGCACAGTTTGCTGAGTATCGAATTGCCGACGTTGATCACACATGCCTTCCAAAATGTCGATCGTTGACTCACTTTCGCTGCCACAAACGGTCCGAAGCTTACGGAACCACTGAGCCGACTGCTGAGGATTCGTGACGGGCGTTTCCGTCCGCCGCCCCTCCAGCAGGAAAGGCTGAATCTCATCAAGAGCATTCCAAAGCTGCTGCTGATCATCAAACGCGTTGGTGACCTGTCGGGTCTCCAGCGTGCGTCCACGGGTCTTGCCGGCTTGCCTGACTGCACCAACAACAATCGTGTTGCTCTTTGCCAACTCCGGCTCGTCCTCAAGCAAGTCAGCTGCGGAAGACGGCCGACCACAAACGGTGACCAACAATCTGCGTGCATCCCGAACTGTCTGATCGGAAACGTAATCGATCTGACTGTAAATCGTTTCCGAGGGCAAATTCCGCAGCATCCATTTTGGCAACAAGTTCTGAACGGCAAGTCCATACAAGCCACTCAGGATCGTCAGCACAAACAGCACCATGAAGGTTGCGGGCAACCAGCCACCAAGGTGAAGCCCACAGTGAGCAATCGCCAAGGGCAACGAAGCGATCCCAAACCAAACGTGCGCGGCCAACCAATACTTTGCTGGAATCAATCGCAGACGCCGAAAAGCCTTGCGAGGCCAAAGCAACATCTCAAAGACAATCACAGCCCCTGCCGCGACTCCGCAAACCAAGCCCGAAAAACTACCTCCACCCACCAATTCACCGGCAGATGCGCTTTCACTCAGATAGAGGTACAGGCAAACAGCGGTGCCAATGGCAGCCGGAATAGCAAACATTAAGTGAAGTTTTGCTTGGCTCCGGTTCAGTAGCACGATAGCTTCGCAGAAAAGAGGAGGGACGATTGATGGGGAGAATCCGAATCACGTCGGCAAAGCCCAAGAATATTTTTGATGTCATTCTTACCACCCGTGAGTGCGTCATGTTTAATCCCATCAGATGGGGAAGTCAATTTGGCTACACGCTTCTGACGCACAATCTGCCCGGCTTTCATCCCCTCCATGTTAATCTGTGCAGGTCAAACCAGTAGTAGCACCATTGGAGACCAAGCAATCGCCATCAGGGTGAAAACGACGGTCGATTTCTAGCGACCATGACGATAGCGACTATTGAGGGGACCATCGGGGGGGCTTATCTGCTCCGAAGTCGCCATCTTTCACCCCGAGACGTTGCGATGTGGCCCAACCTAAAAACTTGTACACTACCCTGCGCCTTCTTGCTGGCTTTTGCAGGGAATTTCTCGAACGCGCAAGAGTCGATCCCGCTTCCGCAAGCACAAATCGACCCTCATGCCGCGAATCCGTTCTCGGATGATCAAGGGCTAGCCAATCCTGATCATGCGAGACAGCCGGACTCCGAAATCGAGACAGACTTGGGGTACCCATCCAAGCAGAACCCCCGGATCGTTGTGCCCTCGACGCAACCTTCTTTTGATCCACCCCGCAATCATCAGTCGGGCGTCGACTCAGAGCATCGCCCAGGCTTTTCGCTGATCGCACCGGGAACCCTGGATCGACTTCACAGCCCCATGCTGCGGCAAGATCTGCAGATCAACGGAGCTCAGTCGTGCGCCACTTCGAATTGTCATGGCGGTCCTCGGCCCGGCATGTCGCAGCCGTGGGCGCGGCGCGGATCGGAGTATCAGATTTGGGTCGAGAACGACCCACACATGCAAAGCTGGCGAACGCTATGCAGCGACGAAAGCGTCGCGATCATGCAGCGTCTGAACATCATGGAGGGCGACCAAATCGTGGACCAAGCCGGCTTTGACAACTGCCTGGCCTGCCACAACTCGACCAAACGCTACAACGAGCCACGGCAACAGAAACAGCAGCATCATCTCTCGATCAACCACTTCGGCTCGCACACCGAGAGCCATCACAGCCCCGTGGAGACGGCTCGATCGATCCATCGACTGATCAGCACACGCAGCGGCTCGCAGCGAAGTTCGCTGCCATCGGACACCAATGGTTTCTTGCGTGAGGGAGTCGGATGCAGCAGTTGCCATGGCCCGAGTGAACTGTGGATCAACACGCATTTTCAGCAACATTGGTCGCCACAGGGCGCCACAGGCGTCGGCTTCATTGAGGCTGGTGACCTGCACGTCCGAGCCCGAATGTGCGCCGCCTGTCATGTTGGCGACAAAGATCGAGACATGAACCACGACATCATTGCCGCGGGCCATCCAACCCTTCGATATGAGTTGGCGACCTTCCACGCTTGGCAGCCGAAACATTGGCGTGATGCGGAAGCCAATGACAAGACCTACTACGAGCCCCAATTGTGGTTGGCCGGCCAAATCGCCGCCACGGACGCCTCGCTTTCCTTGCTGCACGCCCGTACTGCCGACGCCCACACGGTCAGCGAGTGGCCTGAATTCGCGGCCTTCAACTGTGCGTCCTGCCACCACAATCTTGGCATCAACAACGACCGCAAGCCGTTCGATAAGAACCGCCAGTCCACCGCGAGCTACTCGCAATGGAACGACGCTGGACTCCGCTGGTTGGTCAACTATCGCATTGAAAACGGACAGGGTTCCAGCGAAGACTTCCGACTGATTTCAGCCTTGGACGCCGTGCGGGATGCCATGGAAGCTCGCCCCAAGCCCAACCCCGAAACCGTTGGAAATGCCGTGATCGAGGCCCGTTCTGCGATCGCGACCTGGTTCGACGGTCAGCCCGGCATGGAAGAACGCTCGATGTTCCGAAGCGACCGACTTGCCCAAGTCATCGTCTCAGCCGCGGGAAAACGGGACACATTCCGGACATGGGAGTCAGCCGTACAGTTCTATTTGGCCGCAGTCGCAGCTCGTGAGAGCTGGCCGGGCGGATGGTCCGGTCCTCTAAGAAATGTCGCCGATCAGCTGCAAAATGGATTACGCTATCCCGACATGATCGACATCAGCCGCTACGCGAAACGTGACGGCGCCGGTCCAGTTTTAAACCGGGTCGAGACAACGCGCTTGGGAGTTGAAATGGCGGGTTGGCTTGGACCGGTTCAATTGGAGCCGCTGTTCGAGGAAGATGATGAAACGATCACGCAGCGAATGCGACAAGAGTTGGAGCAGTTGATCCAACAAATGGAGGCTCGCTTGGAAGAGCTAGCCGAAGCACGAGCGAAGATCGATGCCAACGAACAGGCTGAGAAAAAAGACGACAACGAAAAGAAAGACGCTGACACGACCAATCGCGCCGACGAGAAGAAGCCCGAGCTGGAAGAGAAGTCCCGAGAAGACCTGAAGAAGCAACTCGAGGAACAGCTCAAAGCGTTGGAAGCACGCAACAACACGTCACCACAAGAAGACAAGCAAGATGAAACTTTGGGATCGTAGTCTGAGAGCGTACGCCACTTTTGCGTCCTTGATGGTGATGCTGATCGGAACATCGGTATCCGCGCAAGAACCGACCAAGTGGGATCTGCGACTCAATGATCCGATTTATCTTTCTTGGCTTGGCTACGATAAGATCGGCGAATGCGTTGAATGTCACCTGAGCCCACCGATCAAGCTTAGCGGTAACAAAGATGGCTTCGGCACGCTCAGTCGCCGCGTGGAGATGGAAAAGTGGTTGACGATGGACAAGCACACCATCGCCCGCCGCCGAGTCGAACCGTTTGACTCCGCAACTGCGTTGAAGCAAATCGACGTCATCGCTCCGAAATGGGACGCTCAACGCGCCGAACTGAAGGCACAGCTCACCGAAGCTGACATCAAGTTCAACCCCAACAACAACTCACTTGTCAAAGGTGTCCAAGAGAGTTGGGTCGGTGCCAGCAACGTGCTCAGTCGCCGCATTTGCGACAAACTGTGGGGCAATGGCAGCGTCACGAAGAAAGAGGGCTATGACAAGTTTCGTGAGAACTGCTTGACGTGCCACGGCGGCTACCAAGGCAATCCGTCGGGTTTCGAGTTTGATCAAGTTGCCAACGCCCAACTTGGAATCGACTGCAACTTCTGTCATCAACTTGGCGAGAACAACGCTTGGGTCGAAGTTCACGACGTCCAAGAAAAGTGGCGAATGAAGACGCCTGCCGAGAAAGAAGCGGCCGGCTTGCGAAATCTCGTTGATACGGGAAACCAAGCCACGCTCTGCATGGACTGCCACGTTGGAAATCGCTCCAAGAACATGTTCGTCACGCATCAAATGTATGCGGCTGGACACCCACCGCTTCCATCGATCGAACTGGAAGAGTTCTGCAAAGAAATGCCACAGCATTGGCAAACGCCGTCCCAGCTGTATGAGTCCTTGGCCGGCTTCAAGGACCGTGATCGCTACTTCGCCATCAACTACCCCGGATTGGGCGGAGTCAAAGCTGACGGCGTCTTCTGGAACACTCGCAAGATGTTGGTTGGAGCTCTGACAGCGCGTAAGAAATCGCTGGAACTGCTGATCGACTCCGCCGACGCGCATCGCTGGGCGGACTACTCGCTGTACGATTGTGCCGCCTGTCATCATGAACTTCAATCGCAAAGTGTTCGGCAGTTCCGTGGCTTTCCCGCTGCACCTGGAAGACCTCGCCAGCACGAATGGCCAGACGCAGTCCTGCAAATCGCCTACGCGTACGTGTTTCATAAAAACCCAACCTCGAAGTCTTCGATGCAAGGCCTTGAGGCTCAGTTGACCGCAGCCATCGGCGAACAACCTTTCGGAGACCAAAACCGCGTTCGTCCGATTGCCGAGCAACTGCGCGGCCGACTGGATCTGGCAATCGCAGAAATGGAGAACAAGCCGGTCACTGCAAACATTGCGAAAGCCGTTTTGGTTGGCCTGTCGCGAGCCCCCGAGCAGCGAATCTTCACCTACGATTCGGCGCGACAAGTGATCTGGGCAATGCAAACGATCGTTCGCGAAATGAAACAGAAGGGAGCTCCGATTGACGCACAGGTCAGCACGATCGTGATGGCACTGGGCGATGAGTCCACCGCTGGCGTCGCAGCCAAAATCCCCTCTGGTCGCAAACAGTTCATCTTCCCGACTTCGCTGGAAGCGGATCTGAATCGGCGTGCCAACTTCAGCCCGTCTCGTTTGAAGACGCAACTGAACAGGATCAATCAATTGCTCTCTGCTTCGTTGAATCAAAAGAGATCGAACCTGGTTTCCAAGTGATGCGTTGATTCACCGCCTGCACGGCGTTTCGTCGTCAAGGTGTGAGGCGTCGGGCAATGTAGGATGCGTGTCACGCGTCAGGACTCCAATCCGGTGCAACGCTTGTGCGACTTGACATCTCCAGAATCCAGGCCGCAGCCAGTCAGATAGCCCCTGTCTTTCGCAACACTCCTGAATACGAGTGTGAGTCTCTAGGCGACGTCCTGGGCTGCTCGGTGACTCTAAAAATCGAGA
>JBGCGI010000378.1:0-4434 GCA_045110715.1 Rubripirellula sp. | reverse complement strand
TCGTCGATCCTTGCCTACCAAGGGATATGCGGGCAAGACAACTTGACGGTGGAACCCGGCGATGAAAAGTACTTCCACGCCGCCAGCTACGATGAAATTCAACGATACATCTTGGTTGAAATCCCAGATCTTCGGCCCGCCGTGCCGAATGGGAACAACCTGCCAACCATTGACGCAGGCAGCGACTTTGTCATTCCCGCCAGCACACCCTTTGTGCTGACGGCGTCCGGTTCAGATGCGGATGTCGCGGACGTGCTGACCTATACTTGGGATCAAATCGATCTTCCCAACACCGCTGGCCAGACGGTTCCGATTCCTAATGCGGCTGACGCAGACGGACCACTTTTTCGTTCGTACGCGCCGACGACCAGTGCCACCAGAACGTTCCCTCGGATGTCCGACATTCTTGCCAACACGGACCCAGCAACGAACCGCGACGAGCACCTGCCGACTCAGTCGCGTGAAATGAACTTTCGGGTAACAGTTCGAGACAACCATTCGGTATCAGCAAAGACGGTCAGCGGGATCCGATCGGACGACGTAAAATTGGACGTCGTCGATACAGGGGCCGCATTCCAAGTGACCAGCCCGAACACAGCGGTGATGTGGACGAGCGGGGCAAGCCAGACGGTGACCTGGGACGTTGCAGGAACCACGGGTAACGGCATCGATACGCCCACCGTCAACTTGCGACTGTCCACCGACGGAGGCAACTCGTTTCCGATTCTGCTGGGCAACTATCTCAACAACGGTTCGGCCAGTATCGTCGTTCCGCAACTGGGTTCCACAACGACCCAAGCACGCTTGAAAATTGAGGGTGCAGGCAACGTGTTCTTTGACGTTTCAGATGCAGACTTTACGATTGCCGCTGCTGCGCAGCCAGGCGTCACGATCATCGAGTCAGAGGAGCGAACCTCGGTCAGCGAGCGTCCTGACATTGCAGCCGACACGTATCAGATATCGTTAGATTCCAGTCCGAACGGTGGAGCCGACGTCACGATCACGGTGACGGCGGACACTCAAACTGAAATCAGCACGACTGGCGTGGCTGGATCTTTCACAACGGAATTGGGTTTGGTGTTCACCGATACGACCGCCCAGACGATTCACGTTCGCGCGATCGACGACTTAACGATTGAGGGCGTGCATACCAGTACCATCAGCCATGCGATCACCGCGAGTGATGACGCGGTCAACTATCCCTTGAGTCTTGGCATCCCAACCATGGCGGTGCAAATATCAGACAACGACACGACCGTTCCTTCTTCGGGAAGCGGACAGTTGGTTGGAGTCGATTTTGATGGTCTGCAACTCAATGTCCCAACCAACTGGGCCACAAACTTCTTTGTATCTTACGAAAACATGATTGACGAAAGCGGTGTGGCGACGGGCATCGGTCTTGAATTATCGGGATTCTATGGCTCAGGCTCGACGTCGACTCCTAGTGGCAGCACGGTACCAGTCCATTCGCCCTCGCTTTCCGGTCTAGACGGAATCCTGTTTAGCTCCGGCAATCCCTACGATATCATCTGGACAGGCCTGACACCGGGCTTCGAATACGATCTGTATGCATTTGGTTTAGAGAACTTCGCCGGGGCGTTTGGCCAGCGTGTCACCATTCATGGTGAAGGAGCACCGATTTCGTTTGATCAAGTTTTGAGCAATGGTACGTTGCTCATCAACGACGAGACCGGCAGTAGCAGCCGAAGCCTGGAATCGTACGGCGAACGCGTGACTGCGACTGAATATGGCACGATTCGAGTTTACGTCGAAGTGATTCCCGATAGCATGGGGATTGCGCTCGCTGGTTTGGCGATCGAGGAAGTCGTGCCAACGACGACCATCGCATCGATTGATGCCTCGAACTTGGAGAAGCAAGAACGCGAATCGGGCGTGAGTCCTTTCACGTTCAGGGTCACGCGAAGCGGGGATGTTTCCAGTGCCGCAACGGTCGACTTCGCCATCAGCGGACGTGATGGCAACCCCGCGGACCCCAACGACTTCGGAGGCTCTTTCCCCTCGGGAACCGTGCAGTTTTCGGCCGGCGAATCGGTCTCGGACTTGGTTGTTTTGGGCGTCGTCGCGGATAACAATACCGAACCCAGCGAACGGTTCACTGTCACGTTGTCAAACCCATCCGACGGCGCGGCACTGGTGGTCGATTCGGCTGTCGGAACGATCCTACCGGGGGCCAGTCAAAAACTCAGCACAATTGGGCTCTACCAACCCGATTTGTCACTGTTCCACCTCCGCGACTCGCTTACCACGGGCGTGGCCGACCAGTACTTTGCCTTCGGGCCCAGCGGCAATGCCGGCTGGACGCCGCTGTCGGGAGACTGGAACGGCGACGGAATCGACACGATTGGCTTCTATCAACCTGACTTGTCCGTCTTTCATTTGAAAGATTCGTTCACGCCAGGTGCATCGGACCAATACTTTGCCTTTGGTCCCAGCGGTAACGCCGGTTGGATTCCGCTGGCAGGCGATTGGAACGGTGACGGGATCGACACGGTTGGCCTCTACCAGCCCGACGTTTCTCTGTTTCACTTGAAAGACTCTTTCACCCCTGGGGCATCGGATCAGTACTTTGCGTTTGGGCCGGGCGGAAACGCTGGTTGGACGCCGCTTGTAGGCGACTGGGACGGTGACGGAGTCGACACGATCGGACTCTACCAACCCGATCTCTCCTTGTTTCACTTGAAAGATAGTTTCACACCTGGCGCGTCGGATCAATACTTCGCTTTTGGTCCAGGTAACGCAGGCTGGACTCCGTTGACAGGCGACTGGAATGGAAACGGATCGGACACGATTGGACTCTATCAACCGGATTCATCGATCTTTCACTTGAAAGATACCTTTGAGCCGGGAGCATCCGACCATTTCTTCGCTTACGGCCCAGGCGGAAGTGCTGGATGGATTCCGTTGACCGGTGACTGGAACGGCCCCGAGAGTCTTGGAACGCCCGAAGGCAGTACTGGTGGTGGCGACGATCCAGCAGAGAAACCACTCGTGGACTCACGGTTGTTCGTTCCAACTCCGCAAGACTTCTCGGCGTCCGGCAAAGTCAGTTCACTCGATCCATTCGAGGCTGATCTGACCGATCCAAACGAAGCGGTCGCTGATGATGATGATCAAAGCGACACGCCTCCGTCGCAAATCGCGTCCCTTCGCCTGCTAGACGCGTTCTTTGGACTCTGGTCGTAGCCGCGTCAAGTCATTCTCAATGGAATGACCACGCTAACGTGGCTGCGGCCCACACGTTCACTCGTCTTGGTGAGCCGTTGGCGATCTGAAACGATGAACGAAAGCCGAGACCGTGGCAATCACGAACTCTCGATCGGCTTCGGAACTCGATAGCAAGTGATCGGCACCCGCGAGCGACACCAAACTGACAGGCGTCGCGAGCGGAGAGTTTTGAATCAGCCCCATGATTCGAAGCGCGTGATCGAACAATACCGTTCTGTCACTGGGGGAATGCAACAACAGCGTCGGGGTCTGGCTTCGCACGATTTGCGACGGCAGATCGTGACTGCGAAAGTCATCCAGCATCTCCTGCCGGATCAACCACTCTCTTCCGCCGATCGAAACCGTTCCCTCGCCCTCGGATTCGATTTTCGGATTCATCCTGCTAAGCAGTTCGGCCAAGTGTTGTGTATCGCTGGGGGCGGCGAGCGCCACGACGGATTGGATGCTTTGGCTGGGTGAATCTCCTGCGGCGAACAGAGATGCCGCCCCGCCGAAACTGTGCCCGATCAACGTATCCACAGGGCCCAATTCCTGCTCGGCGAACCGAACTGCCATCCGGAGATCCGCCACGTTGGTCGTGAAGCTGGTTCGTGAAAAATCGCCATCGCTGCCACCAAGCCCCGTCATGTCGTAGCGCAAGACAGCGATCCCAGCGTCAGCGAGCCCACGTGAGACACGCACGATTGCTTTGAGGTCTTTGTTGCAAGTGAAGCAGTGACTGAAGACCGCGACGGGGAATCCATCCAAAGACTCGGGCAGATCAACAATCCCTGCAAGTTCATCACCAGAGCCGCCAGGGAAGCGAACTCGATAGGACTTTCTTGGCATCTTGCAGTTTCGTTCGCCGGAAAATGGTTGCAGTGCTTGTGAGGAAGCCAGCGACAGATCGATCAGGGATTGCCGAGATCGATTCGGCCAGCAGTGAACGCCTCTGCCATTGCTTTGGGAACTTCTGCTTCTGCCAACACCAGTTGCGAACGATTGTCGGCAACCTTGGCAAGCATTTGCTGTTCTTCGGCAATCGCCTCAGCACGACGTCGCTCTGCCTGAGCACGAGCGACACGCGTATCCGCCTCAGCTTGATCGCTCTGCAAACGGGCTCCGATGTTCTCGCCGACGTCGATGTCAGCGATATCGATCGAGACGATTTCAAACGCCGTTTGCGCGTCCAATCCGCGTGAGAGCACG
>JBGCGI010000377.1:0-32712 GCA_045110715.1 Rubripirellula sp. | reverse complement strand
TCTGCATCGCCAATTCGTGCATGTGAAGTAGCAATTCGCAAACGTCTGCCCCCCACTGTTCGCGGAACTTGTCCGGGTCCGCTAAGAATTGGTCAACCTGTTCGTAGTACAATTGCCTGTCGCTGTGAATCGCAGCGTTGTGAATTTCGGTATGCGTGATGGTCAGGTCGTCTTGGAATTCGATCTCGACCGTCTTTACCAGTCGCATGCGGTCTGGTTGTAGACTCGCCAAGTGGTTGCTAATGATTTCGGGAATCATGGGCACAACGCGATCGGGCAAGTAAACGCTGGTAGCCCGTCTCTTTGCTTCTTCGTCGATTGGGCTGCCCTTGGGAACAAAGTGACTCACATCGGCGATGTGAACCCAAAGTCGCCATCGTCCGTCTTCTCGTTCCAGCGAGATCGCGTCGTCAAAGTCACGTGCATCGAACGGATCGATCGTGATCGTCAGTAGCTTGGTAAGATCCTTGCGATCTTCGGGCACAGCTTCATCATTGAAGGCGTCTGCTTGCTTGCGTGCCTCGTTCAGGACACTTTCGGGGAACTCGTCCGGCAGCCCATACTGACGCATGATCGTAAGCGTATCGATGGCTGGATTGTTGTTGCTGCCAAGACGCTCCAAGATGACGGCTTCGCCACCGCGCCCATCATCATCGGGGAAGTCGACAATTTCGACAAAAACCTTATCGTCCTTCTGGAGTGGAAGTCCACGCACGTCGCCAACCGAAACGGGCTCTGTGTAAGGTGTTCCATCTAGAAAGACAGCGGGTTTATCATCGATGATTTGGAAAGTCGCAGTGAATTGACGTCGAGCTCGTTCTACGACCTGAACGACGACGCCTTCATTGCCGCCCTTGCGGCTTGGACGGATTTTGATTTCGACCAAGTCACCTTCGAGAGCACCGCCAGTCGCACCGGGAGGCACGAAGACATCATCAGGCGCATCGGCATCCTGTTCGGCGTGGTTGGGGCGAACAAACCCAAATCCGCCTCCCATCGCCCGGCGAAAGTTGCCGCGAATGACGTCACTTGGACCGCCAATGCTACCCACGCTCATCACCAGATGGTTCGAGCCGTAGACCAATCGTCCTTCTAAGACCAGCTGTTTGATGACTCGGCGAAGTTCCCGGAACCCATCCGCGTCAAGTTTCAATTGAGTCGAAAGCTGTTTCGGCTTGCTTGGCCGATAGTCGGGTGAGACGACCAATCGCATCACGCGATCAGCCAGTTCAGTTGATATATCCATAAATCAAAACATATCCGATTTGAAACGGCCTGGGACGGGGACAGCGTGCCTGAGAGCAGGCTCGCTGAGATCGTTACAGCGAATGATTCGCATGATTCCCAGCGCCAAAGAGGCCTGTTTGGCAGGCCGGAGCAGAGAAAGGACTGTTCGGATATCAGTCCATGAGGAGAGTGGCGGTGACCGCCGAAGCGGCAATCCACGACATCTGAGAGTCCGGTAGGCGATACATGGTTCGCGGCTTCGCCAAGAAATCTGGCGAAGGGCGCGCCTACAGGTGCTAGGTTTGGGTGCCAAAACAACGGGGAACTTCCCCCTCTCGGGTGATTATCCCGAGCAAAAAACTGACTGGAGTCACTCAATGTCAAGTGAATTTGACCATCGGAACAACTCGGGCTTGCGAAACCGCATGCTCCGCGCTGGAGGAATCGGGGCGACAATTTTGATCGGTTTGGCCGGTCTGTGCGGATTGGTGCTGTGGGTCTTTGTGTATTGTCGGATCGAAGTTCCAAGCCGAAAAATTGCCGTACTGACCAAGAAGACTGGCCAAGAACTGACCAACGAGATGGAGATCGTGACAGCAGAGCAATCGGAACTCTTCAAGGGGATTCACGAGCATCCGCTGACGGAAGGCCGCTATTTCTACAACCCTTGGAAATGGGACTGGGACATCGTCGATCAGGTCGAGGTTCCGGAGAATCGCCTCGGTGTCCGGGTGCGGCTCTATGGAGACGACTTGGATTACGGCAACTTGATCGCAACCCAAGGCAATCAAAAAGGCATCATGGCGGAAGTGCTCCGGCCAGGACGCCATCCACTGAACGCCATCGTCTTCGAGTCGGGTACGCAACCGAAGCCTGACCGAGACAACTACATCGAGTTGGTTGAACTGCACAAACCGGTGATCATTCCGGCCGGATTCAAGGGCGTTGTGACACTCTTATCAGCACCATTGGATGATGATCCGAATCGGCTGATCGTGAATGCTGGCAGTCGTGGGGTTCAGCAAGATACATTGAATCCTGGTGTCTACTACATCAACCCCTATGTCAAACGAGTGTCACTGGTTGATTGTCGAAGCCAACGATTCAATCTCAGCACGGGCGGCGAAATGGGGTTCCCCAGTCGCGACGGGTTCTGGGTCAAGCTGGACGGGCGAATTGAGTTTCGCGTCAATCCAGAAAAAGCAGCTGAGGTCTTTGTGACTTACAACGACGGCTTCAACGACAAAGGTTTGGACGCGATCGTGGAGGAAGAGATCATTCAGAAGATCATCCTTCCCAATGCTCGATCGTTCTGTCGACTTCGCGGTAGCGACAATTCTGGTCGCGACTTCATCTTGGGCGAGAAACGTTTGGAGTTCCAAGAGGATTTTCAGCGGACATTGGAGGAGACTTGTCGCAGCCAAGGGATCGATATCATTCAGGCGCTGATCACGCGTATCTCACCGCCGCAGCAGATTGCTTTACCCGTTCGGGAAAGGCAAATCGCTGTTCAACAAGCGGACCAGTACGTCAAAGAAATCGAGCAGCAATTGAGCGAGCAGCAACTGAAGGTTGAGCAAGAACTGGTCAAACAAAAACAAGTTTTGGTCGAAGTCGATCAGGAAGTTGTCAAACTCACCGTTGAGGCACAGCGTCAACAGGAAGTTGCGGTGATCAAAGCAGAGGAGCTGAAGAAGGTAGCCGAAGTCGAACTTGCTGCCGCAGAAGATCAGGCAGAAGCAATCACCGCCCGTGGCAAAGCCACCGCCGAAGTGATCACGTTTGAGAACGAAGCAGAAGCCGCTGGCTGGAAAAAATCAGTTGAAGCTTATGACGGAAGCGGAGACGAATACGCTCGCTGGGTGATGTTGAAGAAGATCGCCCCGAGCTTCCGGCAAATGATGGTCAACACCGCGGACAGTCCGCTGATGGACATCTTCACTGAATTCAATAATGTCGATTCGGTCAAGGCAAAGATGTCGGCGGATCAGGAAGCGAATCCCACCGACGCTGACGAGACAATTGAGAAAACACCGCAGGCAGGAGAAGACGAATGAGTTCACGTAAAACAAAATCTCTGATTGGATTGGCGTTCAGTAGCGTTTGGATCATCGTTGGTCTCTACCTTGCCTTTCTATGGTTTGTCTGCCGAGTCTATGTTCCCGACGGAAATAGCCTGCTGTTGCGATACAAGGGACCCTTGTTGAGTACCGCCGCATCGCCACCGCCAGGCCGGCTTGCAGCGGAGGGCGAGCAAGGCGTGCTGCAGGAAATGCGTGGGCCAGGGCGTCACTTCTACAACCCCATTTACTGGGAACGAAAAACGGTACCCGACGAAGTCGTTTTGCCTGGACAGATTGCCGTCGTGACCAGCAAGGTTGGAAAGCCGCTGCCACCAGGCGAGTTTCTTGTCGATGGCGATCTAGATGGCGACGACCGAGTCACGCACAAAGGAATCTTGCGTAAAGTGTTTGGCCCAGGCCGATACCGTGCCAATCCCTACGCATTCGAGTTCAAGATCGTTGCTCGAGAAGTCACGAACTTTGGGAACCAAGAAAAGACAAGTGGTTGGGTTGAAATCCCGGCAGGTTATGTGGGCGTGATCACCATGCAAACCGGGAACCCAGCCCTTGGCTTGATCGCCGGTATTCAAGACAAGGTGTTGCAGCCGGGACTGTATCCCATCAATCCCAAAGAACAGCAGATCGACATTATCAATGTTGGCTATCGCGAAACCAGTATCCAAGTAAAAAAGATGGTGGGAAGTGATGGGACTCCTACCTACGACGACCACGGCGAGCCTTTGGCGATTGCCGAGACGGGGATCAACTTTCCTAGTAACGATGGATTCGATATCCAATTGGACTTCTCTGCGATCTGGGGCGTGATGCCCGAAGATGCAGCGCCGATCGTTCGCATGTTTGGAAATATCAGTGCTGTTGAAGAGAAAGTCATCGAGCCGCAGAGCGAAAGTATCTGTCGTAACAATGGATCGAAGATGGGAGCCGTCGAGTTGTTGGTTGGCGAATCTCGAGAGGGTTTCCAAACTGCCGTCAGCGAAGAATTTCAACGAGTGCTTGCCGATAAAAATATCGCGTTGTTGTACGGATTGGTTCGTCATATCTACATTCCGCAGGATGTGCGTGAGCCCATTCAACGAGGTTACGTTTCCGACGAGTTGCGTTTGACGCGTGACGAGGAAACCAAGACCGCTCGAATTGAAGCAAACCTCCGAGAGGCAGAAAGCAAAGTCGAGTTGGAAGCGGAACGTGTTCGTGTGGATACCGATCGTCTTCGGGCCAATGTGATGGCTGAAGGCGAGAAGAAGGCTCGCGAAATCGAAGCTGCCACCACTCAGTTGGTTGCCGAAATTGATCGTGAGACCGCCGAGTTGGACGCGAAGAAGACGATCATGCTGGGCCGAGCAGAAGCCGGTGCGAAGCAAATTAGCGCTGAAGCTACCGCCGACAAGTTTCGTCTGGCTGTTCAAGCTTTCGGGAGTCCTACAGCCTTCAATAAGTGGGAGTTCGCTGAGCAGCTTCCCGAAAGTTTAGACCTGAAGCTTTTTTATGCCGGCGAAGGCACGCTGTGGACGGACTTGCAGAACATCACGCCAACGATTCCATTGAAGGCCAGCAAGTAGCTCAAACGTTAACCGTGGGCCAGGTTTTGTGCTTGGCTCACGATTTGAGTCCTTCGCGCACACCGTGCGAAGACGATTTCAGAGTCAGCAGAATTCGACGAACGGATTGTTTGATTCATGGATGTTGATCTCCAAGGATGCGACATCATTCCCGGCGTCTTGACGCCGCAACGCTGCGTAGCGATGGCATGCGAGATTGAGCTGGCGTTTCAAGCCGACGCTGGGGCGATTCAATCTACTCGCGGCGGACTGGTTGGCGGTCGCAATTTGATTCTATTGTGGAATGGTTGGCGCGAGATCACGGATCATCCGAAGGTCGCCGCGCTGGTGGAGCACTGTGTGGGGCGTTCTGCCGGGGTGGTGCGGATCTTGTACTTTGACAAGCCTCCAGGGCAAAGCTGGTCCTTGTCGATGCATCGAGACAAGACGATTGCCGTTGAAGCTCATCAGAGTCCACCGCATCCGTTTGATAAGCCTACTCGTAAGGCTGGCGTTCCCCACGTCGAGGCGACCGAATCGCTGCTCTGCCAAATGCTAACCCTGCGTTTGCATTTGGATCCAATGCAAGACGAGAACGGTCCCCTTGTGGTTTGCAAAGGCTCTCATGAAACGTCCGGTGATTGTGGTGAAGAGGCCTCTGTGGTGCATTGCGACGTAGGAGATCTGTTCATCATGCGCCCGATGTTGTTGCATGGAAGCCGTGCCTCGGAGCCTGATGCGCAGATGCACCGCCGCGTGGTTCATTTGGAGATTGGGCCTGAGAGGACCTTGCCGGGAAACTATCGGTGGCATTGTTTCAAACGTCTAGATGCGTGAAGACCATGTTTTGGCAAGCAGGTTTAGACGAATTCGCGTTTTCCTGAATGCGAAAGTTTGACGGTTGGTAGGTGTGTCGTCGCGAATATTTGTTTACGATGGACCACTGAACTGGAGAATGCACCCTGGATTTTGTAGTCGATATCGAAGGCGTCTGGAAGCGATACGGGGACGTGCACGCGCTCTCCGATGTGCGATTGCAGATTGAACCTGGGGTGACCGGGCTTCTCGGGCCGAATGGTTCTGGCAAGAGTACGCTGATCAAGTCGCTGCTTGGGTTGGTCAAAGTGCAAGGCGGAAGCGGCTCGGTGCTTGGGCATCGCTGGCCTGACCAGGCACGCGTGATCCGAGACGACGTCGGTTATTTGCCCGAAGACGATTGCTACATCGCTGGCTTGGTTGGAATCGAGTCGGTGGCCTTCATGGCTCGCCTTTCGGGTTTGCCTGGCACCGAGGGCCTGCGTCGTGCTCACGAGATCATGGACTTTTGTGACATTGGCGAAGAACGCTACCGGGAAGTGGAAACCTATTCGACAGGGATGCGACAGAAACTCAAGTTCGCACAAACACTCGTTCATGATCCCAAACTGTTGATTCTGGATGAGCCAACAACGGGACTTGATCCAGCTCAGCGACAATCGATGCTTTCGCGGATCAAGACACTGGCAACCGAGCATGGCAAGTCGATCATTCTTTCGACGCATATCCTGCATGATGTGCGAACGGTTTGCGATCGAGTGGACATGTTGGTCGGTGGAAAGTGCCGACTGTCAGACACGCTGCAGAATCTCAGTCGACCAGCGGAGCCAACAGTGCATGTGACGGTGTACGGCGATGGAGCACCTTTGGCGGATCTTGCCAAGGCACAGGGATACGAAGTGATCATTGGCGGGGATGGATCACTTAAGATTCAGGGGATCGAAGCTGATGCCCTGTCGCAGGTTTGGAAGTGGGCGGCTGAGAGCGGCGTAGCGATTCGTCGATTGGTGCCAGCCGAAAATTCGTTGGACAAAGTGTTCTTCGATGCGGCCAGGTCTTCCGCCACGATCGAATCGGAGGTCTAGCAGTGCCAGTTCACGACTTAGGCTACCGAAGCTGGCAGGGGCAACGCATGCCGCGTTTACTGCGTCCTTGGGTGGTTGCAAAGAGTGGCATTTCGTTGGTTTGGCGGCGGAAGTGGTTGCGGCTCGTGATTCTGTTGGCTTGGCTACCCATGTTTGTGGCCGCCTTTGGGATCTTTGTGTTTGAGTTCTCGACGACCAACGAAGGGATGCGGCGAGTGGTGGCTCAGATGATCATGAGCCCTTTGGTAGGACAGCCGGAACTCGCACAAGGTGTTTTGACGGACCCTGACTCGGTTCGGCACGAGGTTTGGGCGACTCTGATTTTGACATTCTTCCGGTATCCGCAAGCCATTGCGATGGTTGTGTTGGTCGGCTTGATCGCTCCGATGATGATCTCCTATGACCTCCGCAGCAAAGCGTACTTGATGTACTTCTCACGTCCACTCACTCCGGGCGAGTACATCTTGGGGAAGTCGGCCGTCGTGTGGTTCTATCTGATGATGATCGTAACCCTCCCTGCGATGATGCTTTACGTCTGTGGGGTGCTGTTGTCACCGGACTTGTCGGTTGTCGGTGAGACCTGGGATATCCCGTTTCGTATTTTGGCCGCGACGGTTGTCTTGATCGTCCCGACGACGGCGCTCGCGCTTTGCTATTCAGCATTCACGTCTGAAAGTCGCTATGCAACGTTCACTTGGTTTGCGACTTGGGTGATGGGGTCGGTTGCTTATCGAATTCTGACGTTCTCAGGTGAGCCCAGGCGGTTCGATCGACCACCGCGCGGTCGTGGGGGCGGGCCACCCTGGCAGCGAGTTCGAGAAGCAAATCCAGAGTGGGAGCAGTGGTCTTCGACGGTTGACTACGACAAATGGCGTCTACTGTCGCCCTACGACACGCTTGGCAAAGTGGAGAGTTGGGTATTCGGGCTCGATACCACTCCGGCAAGCCCCTATCCGGCGATGATTCTATTGTTGGTGGTAACGGGCGGATGTCTCTGGACGATTCGCAGAAAGATCATTGCGAGGCTGAGCGTCTAAGCATGATCCAACTCACTGCTGTATCGAAACTGTATGGAAACGTCATTGGCGTTAATGATATCTCGTTGGACTTAGTACCCGGTGCCTACGGTTTGGTCGGTCCCAATGGTTCTGGGAAGACCACCTTTATCAATCTCTTGATCGGACAATTACGTCCCACCTTGGGGTCGGTTCGAGTGTTTGGTTCAAATCCATGTTGGCGACGTGATATTCTGCGACGAATCGGCTTGTGTCCTGCAACGGACGTGTTGTATCCGAACGTGTCCGCCCATGAATGGGTACGCTACCAAGTTCGCCTGCATGGTTTTTCACCCACCGAAAGTCGCCGATTGGCTGATGAAGCTCTGGCTCACGTCAGCATGACCAAGAACATGCATCGACCGATGGGCACCTACTCGTTGGGCATGCGCCAGAGAACGAAAATCGCGCAAGCCATTGCCCATCAACCTGACTTGCTGATCTTGGATGAACCCTACAACGGACTCGATCCGGTGGGACGCTCAGAAATGACAGAACTGCTTCGTGGTTGGGCGGTCGAGGGAAAGAGCCTGCTTTTCGCCAGCCACGTGCTGCACGAAATCGAAGCCATCACTTCGGCATTCTTGCTGATCCATGGAGGCCGCTTGATGGCTTCCGGGACTGCTTCGGAGATCAAATCAATTTTGGCGGATACGCCACAGGAAGTCACCATCTTTGGGCCAGACGTCGGCAAGTTAATCGTCAGACTGATCGATGCAGATTGGGTTGACGGAGTGCAGTTAGGCAATGATCGACGCGAGTTGCAGGTTGCTCTTCGCGATCCAACCATGCTGTATCAGAGCCTGCCTCAGTGGATTGCAGAGGATGACTTGCGCGTGGATCAGCTTCGCAGTGCCAGTGGTGATTTGACTTCGTTGTTTGAGTCTTTGTTGCGGCATCATCGGGGGGAAGTTTGATGAACCCGATGTTGATTTTGGATGTCATTCGATTTGAGATCCGCCGTTCGTTGACGGCCGGAAGGATTGCGATATGGCTTGCGCTGGTCGCGTTTCCAGTCGCCCTGATTACGATCCTGCGGATCAATGTTCCGATCGATCGCATCGAACAGTTTGGATTCACGCTGTATTTCTTGATTCCTGAAGTCGTATGCTTGTTGGGATTGTTGCTTTGGGCAACGCCTGCTGTGGCAACCGAGATCGAAGGTCAGACGTGGATCTACTTGGCGATGCGGCGAAGTGGTCGGTCGCTGGTGTTGTTGGGGAAGTATTTCACCGCTGTCGCCTGGACGCTGTCGGCCGCGCTGGTTGGGATCACGCTGAGCGTCATTGTGATTTGGCCTCCGGAGCTGATGCGAATGTGGGCAGTGATGTCGGCGCTAGCGATGCTTTCTTGTTTCGCGCACGCGGCGATCTACTTGTTGATTGGAGTGATCTTCCATCGCCGCACGATGGTCACTGCGGTGATTTATACGTTGGTGATCGAGTACGGCCTTTCCTTCGTGCCCGCGATCGCCAACAAGCTGACGGTCAACTATCGACTCCGAGGGCTGCTTGCGGATTGGATGAACTGGGATGAAGTCCGTAGCCAAGCAGAGCTCGTTTTCGGCAGTGAGTCTGCGTCCACGCATCTGATGGCGCTGGGGATCTACACGATTGTGCTGCTCGCGGTTGCCATCACGAAACTGTCCATGAGCGAGTATCCGACTCAGCAAGACGGATAGCGATGCACGGCAACTTTGGCAGGTCTAAGATGGTTCGTAGGCTAGGTTAGGGCTCAGCCAACGCTCGATCTCTTTGATCGACTGACCCTTTCGCTTCGCGTAGGACTCGACCTGATCCTTGGAGATCCGGTCGACTGCGAAGTAGCGAGCTTCCGGGTGTCCAAAATACAAGCCGCTGACACTGGCTCCTGGCGTCATTGCGAAACTGCTGGTCAGCTCAACACTGGTGTTCTTTTCTGCATCGAGCAGTTCAAACAGGGTTCGCTTCTCAGTGTGGTCTGGGCATGCGGGATAGCCAGCCGCTGGACGGATGCCTCGGTACTTTTCAGCGATCATTTCTTCTTTGGACAAGCCTTCTGTTTGACCGAAGCCCCAGTCATGTCGAGCTTTCTCATGCATCAATTCGGCAAAGGCTTCTGCTAGGCGATCGGCAACGGCTTGCACCATGATCGCTTTGTAGTCGTCCAAATCGGCCTTGTAGTGATTTGCGAGTTCTTCCGCTCCGATTCCGGAAGTGACCACAAAGCCTCCAATGTGATCTTCTCGTCCACTTCCAACCGGAGCGACATAGTCAGAAAGGGAACGGTAGTCTTTCTGACCCTTTCGCTCCCATTGCTGCCGCAAGCAATGGAGTCGTTTGAGCTCCGTCGAACGGGTCTCATCGGTGTAGAGAACGATATCATCGCCATCGCTGGCAGCGGGCCAAAAGCCGTAGGCCGCATTCGCTTTCAACGATCCCTCTGCGATCATTTTGTCCAGCATTGCATTGGCGTCGTCATAAAGCTCTTTCGCTTGTTCGCCAACAACAGCGTCGTCGAAGATCTTCGGGAACTTTCCTTTCAGTTCCCATGTCATGAAGAATGGTGACCAGTCGATGTAGGGACGAATCTCGGCGATTGAATAGTCTTCGAGAACTCGCACACCAGTGAACGCAGGCTTTTCGATCGACACGCTATTCCAATCGGTTGCGAATCGTTTTTCGAGTGCCTGTTCGTAGGTTACGAGCTTTTGTTTGCGATCGCGGAAACTGGCGACCAATTGTTCCTGCTTGAGAGCGTTATCGGCAATGAAACCTTTTCGAGCGTCTTTGTTGAGTAGACGTTCGACAACGTTCACACTGCGACTGGCGTCTAGCACGTGGACAGTGGGGCCATCGTAGGCTGGCGCGATCCGAACAGCTGTGTGCTTGGCGCTTGTGGTCGCTCCGCCGACTAGCAAAGGCATGGTCATGCCTTTGCGTTTCATCTCGCGTCCGACATGAACCATCTCGTCCAGGCTGGGTGTGATCAGCCCACTCAAACCAATGATGTCGACGTTCTGCTTTTCGGCCTCTTCTAAAATTACATCGCTGGCAACCATGACGCCAAGATCGATGACTTCATAGTTGTTGCACTGCAGCACAACGCCAACGATGTTCTTGCCGATGTCATGAACATCGCCTTTGACGGTTGCGATGAGGAACTTACCGCGAGAGGAAGCGCTCTCGTCCCCAGCAGCAAGCTTCTCTTCTTCCATGAATGGTTCCAGATACGCGACCGCCTTCTTCATTACGCGAGCCGACTTGACGACCTGTGGGAGAAACATTTTTCCTGCTCCGAACAGGTCGCCAACGATCGACATGCCGTCCATCAGCGGACCTTCGATGATGTGCAGGCAGCGATCATAGTGCTGGCGTGCTTCCTCGGTGTCTTCGACGATGTACTTGTCGATACCCTTGATCAACGCATGGCTCATCCGCTCGGCGATCGAGCCTTCACGCCAAGTGAGGTCTTCGCCGGACTTTTTCTTGCCGCTTCCTTTGACGGTTTCGGCAAAATCCAGCATCCGGTCTGTTGCATCGTCTCGTCGATTCAGCAGTACATCTTCAACGTGTTCGAGCAAATCCTTCGGTACTTCCTCATAGACTTCCAGTTGGCCCGCGTTGACGATGCCCATGTCCAGACCGGCTTGAACGGCGTGGTACAAGAAGGCGCTGTGAATTGCCTCACGAACCGCATCATTCCCTCGGAAACTGAAACTGATATTGCTCACGCCACCGCTTGTCTTGGCGCCGGGGCACTCTTGTTTGATGCGACGCACTGCGTTGATGAAGTCGACTGCGTAGTTGTTGTGTTCCTCCATCCCGGTGGCAACGGTCAAGATATTGGGATCGAAAATGATGTCTTCAGGTGGAAAGCCAACTTCGTTAACAAGTAAGTCGTAGTGTCGCTTGCAGATTCTGACTTTGCTTTCCTCATCTGCGGCCTGACCCTTCTCGTCAAAAGCCATCACCACCGCTGCTGCACCGTAGTGCCTTACCAAACGAGCGCGACGCAGGAACTCTTCTTCGCCATCCTTCAAAGAAATCGAGTTGACGATTGCCTTACCCTGGGTGTTCTGCAGGCCTGCCTCGATGATCTCCCATTTGCTGCTGTCAATCATCACGGGAACCGAAGCAACCACGTCATCGCCCGAGATCAGACGAAGAAATCGCGTCATCGCTTCAACGCCGTCTAGCAGTGCATCGTCGAAGTTGATGTCGATGATCGTTGCACCGTTCTGGACTTGCTCGCGAGCGACCTCAACGGCTTCGTCATAATTCTCATCGCGAATCAATCTGGCAAATTTACGGCTTCCAGTGACGTTGGTGCGTTCGCCAATCATCGTGAATGGGATTTCAGGACGCATGACCATTGGCAGTTGGCCCGATAATCGAGTCCAGACTGGACCACCGGTCGACTCTTGCTTGGGTTTGATTCCCTGCACGCGTTCTGTCATCGCACGGATGTGGTCGGGGGTGGTTCCGCAGCAGCCGCCTAGAATGTTGATCCAGCCATTATCAGCGTACTCGCCAACGATCTCTGCCATAGGTTTGGGGTCGAGATCGAATTGCCCCATGTCGTTGGGAAGCCCGGCATTGGGGTGACAGCTGATCGGTATATTGGTGGCTTTGGACATCTCTTCGATGTGTGCTCGCATCACATCTGGACCCAAGGCACAGTTCATTCCGATCGACAACATTGGGAAGTGCGACAGCGAAGTGACGAACGCTTCCACACTTTGTCCGCTGACGAAAGTTCTGCCGCCCTTATCGAACGTCCCGCTTACCATGACCGGAATTTGTTTGCCGCCCGCATCGTAGAAATCTTGAATGGCATGCAGGCAAGCTTTCAGGTTGAGCGTATCAATCGCCGTTTCTGGAAGAAGGATATCGACGCCTGCATTGATCAACGATTCGACCTGCGCGCGGTAGCTGTCCTTCATCTCGTTGTACGTGACGTCACGGTGCGCCGGGTCTTCGACGTTCGTGCTGATGGCGGTTTGCTTGGTTGTGGGGCCAATCGATCCAGCGACGAAACGAGGCTTCTCTGGCGTGCGCTCGGTCCACTGATCTGCTGCTTTGCGAGCGCAGTCAACAGCGGCTCGATTGATTTCATCGACCAGCTCAAGTGGCAGATCAAACTCGATCATGCCCACTGGTGAAGCGCCGAAGGAATTGGTTTCGACGATATCGCTGCCAGCTTCATAGTATGCCGAGTGGATATCGGTGATCTTCTCCGGATGCGTCAGACACAGGATGTCCGAGAAATTCTTCAGGTCCTTTGTCGAATCGTGATCTGCAAAACGTTCGCCACGGACTCCCGCCTCGTCCAGGCCAAGCCGCTGGATCATCGTCCCCATGGCGCCGTCAAGCAGAAGGATTCGCTCGCGGATGAGCTGTGAGACAAGGTCGCTGTTATCAGTCTGTGGCATCGTTTGATCAGTTTCACGGAATATGACATCAAAAGAGAACTCGACATCTTCCTTAGCAATGAGGCAAATCACAACCCGAAGTTCACAGAAGCAGGCCATTCAATCTTGCCCTATCCGCATGGTTTGGCTATTCCGCAGATTCCTAAAGATTGTGACATCCGTTACCGATTAGGAAGAAGCGTGCTTACCACAGGTTCGCGTTCTGGGATTCCAGACACACCTCACCTCCAAAATCAACCCAGGAATTTCGCATGACCGTCTCGCCAGAGTGGGCCCAAGACGGCAGTCACCTACAAGAAGACGGTGATAACGGCGTTCAAATGGACAGTAATCCGCGACAAGACGCTCTTCCGCCAACTCTCTTCAAGCTACCTAGCCTGAGGGGACAGACGGAGCTTCCGAGCACTGCCGATGATGAAATCCAGCCTCCTGCTCCGCCAGCCGTTTCTGCTGCCATTCAAACTCCAGCGACCACAGTGGCTCCCCCACAGGCCCCTGCTGCTCGCCAGGATAAGAGTTCACACGTATCCAACTCGTCGTTCGAGCCGAGCGTTTCAGATGCGGCTGATGGTCGATCCACACCCAATGATCGCCAGATTCCATCGGAATCTCGTGCTCAGGAAACGCGTTCCAGCCATATCGGATTTGATCAGCCGGCAGGAAGATCTTGGATGGAGTCGGTCCGTTCGCACGGCGTCGTCGTTGTTCTTTTGTTGATTGTGGTCGTCGCCGCTTTGGTCACGAGTACAAGTTCGACAACAAGCAATACGGACGATTCATTTGCCGAAAACCAAGACTTGTTGAACATTGACGTTGGGACGGAAGTCACATTGCCGCTGCCGACACACGGCCATGCTGAGACAACCGTTGCCGTTTCCGGCGACGAGGCAGCAACGGAGGCTGGCAAAGTGGATCCGTTCAAGTCTCCTCAGGTGAGTGCTGAAAAACCCAGCGTCTCTGAAGTTGCTGAGGTAGCCAATTCAGCATCGAAGGAGTTCATGGCTTCGTTGGATCCTCCGACGACTAGCCTCACCACAACGCCCGACCAGGACCTCCCGATCGACAGTGTGCCAATGTTGAACTCAACGAGTTCCGTAGACGCACTGCCTGCCTCCAGTCGGACCCCAAGTGAGTCAGGTGATGTTGGTCTGCCTAGCCTCGATGACTTGCAAGAGCCAGCAACTCCTGGTTCTTCAGTTGCCGGTGTCGGTACGATTGCAAAGGAAGCCGACGAGACAATCATTCGCAAGTCGACAAACACTCCGACCGGTATTTCCGATCTGTTGCGACATTTACAAGACCTAACTGACGGTAAGTAAGCGACCGCCAGAAACCAACTCTTTCATCATTCAGTAGCGACAAGAGCATGAGTTCCAACGATCAAGCATTTGTGAAAGCTTTTTCAAGACGTAATCGTCCCGAGCGATCCGGTCGCCCCCAGGCGACCGCGGACGTGGAAAAGCAAGTTGTCGCGCCTGTTCCTGAAATCCAACGGATCCAGCGTCCGGCTTCCGAGCCTGGTTCGCTGACAGTGGATCAGTCGGTCGCCGACTCGACGCAGGTTTGGGTCGATCCGATCGAGGATCAAGTTGTGCGAGCCGATGTCTCGACAACCGACGTGCCCAAACCGCACTTGGATCTGGCGTCACCACAAGCACCAGAACGCAAACCGTCAACACCGAATGACGACCAACCGGTCGTGCGATCGCTTCAACACATTCATACCGCTTACGCAACGTCATACACCGATGTTTCGCCGGTTTCTTTGCCACAGCGAGTTCCGACGGAAGCCGAACGAATGCCGCGCGAGACGACGCCGGCACCTGAGACCGTACCGGCCGAAGAAGTCCCAGATGTGACTCAGTTTGCTAAAGAAGAGACGCCTGAAGTTGCTCCTGTAGTGGAACACGTCGTTGAAACCAGTCCCTTGCCAACGGAAGAGTATGCTCCGTTTCAATCCGCTTGGGAGGTCGATGTCTTTGACGTTCCAACCAACGTCGCGGATCTGTTTTTTGAGGGTAAGTTGTTTCAACAGATCGCAGACCGGATGAGCGAGGCAGTCGCATCGGGGCTGAAGACTGTTTTGGTGACGAGCACTGCTTCCGGTGAAGGACGCAGTAGCGTTGCGATCGGAATGGCAATGGCAGCCGCAGCCGCAGGAATCCATGTGGCGTTGGTTGATGCGGATACCGCCGACCCTACACTCGCCAACGACTTACGTCTTGATTTAGAGTACGGTTGGGTTGACACGATCCGTGGTGGTCTGCCGATCAGAGAAGTTGCGGTTCATGCTGTTGATGATGGAGTCACGCTGATTCCATTGATGCCCCCGCATGGACGCACCGAAGCAACACCTTTCGAGGTGATCCAACTGATCGATTTGTTGAAGAACAAGTTTGAGCTCGTGATCATCGATGGGCCCGCGGGAACATCCACCGGTCTGCATCAATGTGCGTCTGCTGTCGACAGCGCGATCATCGTTCGTGACACGACCAGCACAGGCACACTTGCGATCAGCGAGTTTTCGTACCGCTTGCAAGAAGCGGGCGTGAGTGGTGTTGGCGTCGTCGAGAACTTTGCCTGATTCGACTCTAGCAGCAATCGCCGCCGGGTTCACAGCAATTGTCGCCCAGCACGGTCAGGTTGTAGTCCTTGCCCTTGGTGACCTTTGGCGAACGGATGACGCCGTTGCAACTCATCGGTTTCGCGTCTTGTTCGGCGACGGCTTTGTGAGGCGGGACCGGTATGAAGTGATCGCTGTAGGGCGGGCTAGTCATGATACCAAACGTCTTTTGACAGACCGCAGCGCGTTGGCCACGCTTGAAAACGTGACCATCGTCGTCGATCGCTTTCTTGAACGGGCCGCGATAGATCACGGCTTCGTTGTAGTCGTCGCAAGGCCCTTCTTTTCCTTTGTAGGCAACCACGGTTGCTGATCGAAATTCGATTCCCTCGACCGTTTGCCATGGTTCTTCCTGAAGAACGGGCATCTCGATACCGTAGAAGCCTGCGTCTTCGAAGGCAGCGAGGAACTCTTCTTCTTGGAACGCGCCAGAGATGCATCCGCTCCAGAGTTCGGCATCAGCTTGCATGTGCGGAGGGACCGGTTCGTCGCAGACAATGTCACTGATCACGGCACGGCCGCCAATTTTCAAGACGCGGAAGATCTCGCGGAACAGCTGCGCCTTTTCCGTCGAGTCGACTAGGTTCAAGACGCAGTTGCTAACCACCACGTCGACTGAGTTGTCTTCGATCATCGGCCGCTGCAATCGCATGTCAGCCGTAAAGGCCTCGAGTTTTTGCAGGTCATTTTCGTCCGCGACAGGGTTGTTCTTGAGGTAGTCATCAATCGCGTCGCGATCGATCGCCATGTCTTGGATCTTTCCTTTGCAGAAGCGGATGTTGTCGTACCCAATCTTCTGGGCGACTTCCTGCTGGCTTTCGCGGGCCAATTGCAGCATGGTGTCGTTCATGTCGACACCAATGACTTTTCCAGAAGGTCCTACCACCTGGGCGGCGATGAAACAGATCTTTCCGCCACCGCTACCGAGGTCCAGCACCGTCTCGCCCTCCCCAACGTACTTGGAAGGATCGCCGCAGCCGTAATCGCGATCGATCACTTCTTGAGGGATGACTTGCAAGTACTGTGCGTCGTAATCGACCGGGCAGCACAGTTGTGGCTCGCGTTCTTCTGCGGCTGCCGAATAACGCTCGCGAACCGCCTGTTCTGTATCCAAAGTGTTTGACATGTTTACTATCCAACGAGGTAAGTCGAGGGTTGGTTTTGATCGAATTAGAGGACTGCACCGCCACAGCTACTGCCTGCACCCGCGGTGCATCCGTAGCAGTGGTCCGCAGTCGCGATTCGTTGATTCAAGAATTCATCAAGCGAATCGATCGTCCAAAGAGTTTTCGGCTGACTCGCACCAATCGGCATCTCAAGCATTTGATTGAAGTCGCAGTCATAAAGCGAGCCATCCCAGCTGACCGAAACGAGCGATCGACACATCACCTGTTCGGCAGCCTGAGGGTTGAAGTTCTCTGCGAGCAGACGCATGTAGTCGTCCAGCTTTCCGAGCTTCAGTAAGTACTTTGCGTATCGTTTGATCGGGATGTTGGTGATCGCTAGCAGGTGGTTGAAGCTGATCCCGTAGCGTTGGTGAAGCTCGCGTTTATAGTCGGCTTCCAAGTTGGATTGGTTGGGCGGCAGCGATGGCCCGGTTGGGTTGAAGACGAGATCCAATCGGAGCTTGCTGTCGGGCTTTCCATAACCGAGAGCGTTTAACTTCTTGAGACCGTCAATGCTTCGGCCAAAGACGCCTGAGCCACGCTGGCCATCAACATTGTCTTCGAGGTAACAAGGTAGTGAGGCAACGACGTCCACTCCCTGTGCTGCCAGGAATTCAGCTAAGTCTTCATGACCTGGCTCCGACAGAATGGTGAGATTGCAACGATCAATGACTCGTAGGCCACGTTCGCGAAAGTGAGACACCATGTCACGGAAATGTGGATTAAGCTCTGGTGCCCCGCCGGTCAAATCGACCGTCTTGAGGGACTTGCAGCTTGCAGAGAGTTCGAGGATTCGGCGCGAAGTCTTCGCGTCCATGTTCTCGCGGTTTTTGGTCGGCCCCGCGTCGACGTGGCAATGGGTGCACGTCTGGTTGCACAGTTTGCCCAAATTGATTTGCAGGTCAGTCAACGCATGTCGAACAAGCGGGCCGCCCGCCTCGCGCTGGACACGCTGTGAGAATGCTTCGACGATTCCTGTAGGCAACCCGGCGTCAATCACGGGCAATAATGAAGACATGCAGGCTTATTAGTAACAAGAGGTTGGTGGGGAACTTGAAGTGATTCAAGCACCGATTGTACTGGATTCCTTGCGATCCTTGGATGGAATGCCCGAATCGTTCCCTAATCCGCCGCCAGTCTATCAAGACGCCGTGACTGCTTTTCGAGCTTCCTCGAGTAGTGCGATCCACGGTCCGACATAGTGACCGTTGTCGTGGAACGTTCGTCCGCTGACCAAATTGCCGTCGATCACGCAGGGCTCGTCGACGAATGTGCCACCGCATACCTCCAGGTCGAACTTGCACTTGCCGACCGTTGCCATCTTTCGACCTCGCACGCAATCAGCGTAAGCGGGGATTTCGACACCGTGGCAGACGCTTGCGATCGGTTTTCCGGCTGCGAAGAAATGCTTAGTAACGCGTACCAAGTCTTCGTCGTAGCGGATGTACTCCGGAGCGCGACCACCGCTGAACATGATTCCTGCATAGTCTTCAGGATCGATTTCGGAGAACGCGACATCGGCTTGGAGCGTGTAGCCCTCCCATTCTTTCGTGATCGTCCAGCCTGGTTTCACTTCATGCATCGCCATTTGGTAGAGACGCTTTTCGGGAGCCGCGACGACAGGCTGAAAGCCAGCCTCTTGCAACCGATAGTACGGGTACATGGTGTCGAGCGTTTCCGACGCGTCACCCACAACGATCAAGACTTTATCTGACATGCGTGTTCCATGATGTTCCTGTGTCTCCGCTCACAGGTCGATTTGATTTTGGGGTCTGCCAGTCGTGCGAGCGGAGTCGTACGACATTTGTTAGGCAACTTCGAAGCCTTCTCGCTGAGGACGGCTTTGCATTGCTGCTGCTTCGTTATCTCCCAGGATCTGTTCCGCTTGGGGATCCCACTTGATGGATCGGCCCACTCGGATGGAGATGTTTGCAAGATGGCAAGTGCTGACACTTCGATGCTGGCTCTCCAAGTCGGAGATGGTTTGCTGCCGTGATTCAATGCAGTCGAAGAAGTTGCCCATGTGATTGACGATAGCGTCCAATTTGCCAACGCGTTGGGGGCGTGACAGATTGTCATACTCGTAGAGTTCGAAGTCTTCTCGATCAAAGGACTTGGATTGTTCCATCTCTTCGATCGGTTTCCCTGTCAATGAACCGCGATTGACGAAGATCCGGCCTTTGTCGCCCTCAAACAAGATTCCGTTGCGACCTTCGTCGTTGATTTCCATCACGACACCATTCTGATAGCGAATGGTCGCACCAAATCGTTCGTGGACGTTGTACCCGTCTTGGATTGGGCTCTGTTTTCCGCGACCTTCGATAGAAACTGGCAAGCTGTTGATCGCCCATTGTGCAATGTCGATGTGGTGGGCTCCCCAGTCGGTCATTTTGCCGCCACTGTACTCGTACCACCATCGAAAGGTGTAGTGCGACCGCTCTGGAACGTAGGCGACACTGGGCGTCTGGCCTTGCCAGAGGTTCCAATTGAAATGCGCGGGAACTTGACGACTTTGGAAGGGACCGCCGGTCGGATTGGCGCTGGTCGCGCAAGTTACTTTTTGCAGTTTGCCGATTCGACCGCTGCGAACGATTTCAGCTGCCATCCGAAAGCGATGATCACTTCGTTGCCAAGTGCCAACTTGGACGACGGACTTGGAGTTGCCGACTTCGCGTCTCAGGACCTTTCCCTCATCGATGGTCAAGGTCAACGGTTTTTCGCAGTAAACATCTTTACCGGCCCGCGTGGCGTCGATCAGCATCTTAGAGTGCCAATGATCGGGAACACCAATCAAGACGACGTCGACATCCGGTCGTGCCAGCAAGTCGTGGTACTCCTCGAAAATTCGTGGACTGCTTCCGAAGCTGGCCCGTGCTTGCTCACGAACATGACGATCGACGTCGCAAATCGCAACGACGTCTCCATACAATCTTGCTTTCTCGGTAATCACGCTGCCCTGGTATCGCATGCCGATTGCGCCGACACCAAGTCGCTCGACCTTGGCGCGTGGTTTTGAGTCGGGGGCCTGTGCAGGCAAGCCCGAGGAGGTCAGCGCAGTGCCGGCAAGGGCGCTTGAGGACATCAGGAAATGGCGGCGAGATTGGGACATGAGCGTGTCTCAAAGGTGGGAGGCGGGACTGCATATTCGACAGCGGTTGTCCGGCTTTCTGTTTCCAAAGCTAGAACAAGATACCAGCATAACCAACGACTCGAGCTGAGTCGCCTGTGACATCTGCCGAGGTGGCATAGCCGATTTCTTGGTACTTGGCCTGCTGTTTCATGGCTTTCAATGTCAACAGAGCCAATGTTGCCGGGATCTGTCCACACATGCTGATGTTCTCGTCGGCACAAACTTGCCGCAAATTTTCGGGTTTGTCTGCCTTTAGCACGTCCAAGGCGATTCGATCTCGCCGTCGATTTTCAACATCATCGGCGAAGTGATTCATGTCGCTGCTGATCACTAAGAGTGGAGGTTTCTCCAGTTCAGCCAGGCACTTGGCCAACGCTTCTGCGGCCTCCCTGAGTTCTTCGTGGGTTCCGCCTGACATGGCAATCGCAGTGACTCGAGTCTGCGGTGCAATTCGATGCAGCAGTGGCAACTGAATTTCAATTCCGTGCTCTTGAGCATGCGCGTTGGCATCCAACTGCATGCCTGGAACGTTCGCAACGATATGCCGTGCCAGATCGATGTCGCCCGTCATTTGGGTGGTTGGGGATAATTGCCAAGCATCATGAGGTGCGACCGCCCAGTCGACGCCTGCCGACGTGTGTTTCGGTCCGATGATAAGAACCGTTTCAGGCAATTCGATCTGACTCCAAACGTCAGCAGCGATTTGACCGGAGAATCGCAAGCCGGCGTGAGGCACCATTGCGGCGTTGACCTTCTGCTTTTTGACATCGTTGGAAAGAAACGAGTCCACTGCTTGGTCGCGTTCGAGGTCATCGGCCGGATAAAACGTTCCGGCGACAGCCGCGGGGCGAGCACAGACGTCCTCGCGCGCCTGTGGCCCCATAGAAACTTCGAATCTGGTTTCGATGGAGTCGCATACGACAGAGTGCACCTGAGTTGCTTCGGATCGAAACGCTTGTGTCGAAAGTGTATCCTTGAGCAGCTCTTCGGGAGTCTTCGAATGATCGAAACCGATTGCCCAGTGTTTGCCATCCAGCGTGATCAGGGCACGCTGCTGGCAGTTGAGCCCTTGAAGATCTGAGTGCTGGTCGGTGCCGTGATGCACTGGGGTCGTCAAGACTGCGACATTCGAATCCCAGCTGGTGGCTGGGCCAACAAGGGCAAGCGACTGGGCGGCCGTTTGTGTCATTTGAAACAGCGTGGACTGGAGCGGAAAGCCATCTCGGAGATTGAGTTGCATCCAGCTGAAGGGAGGCTGGGCAGGATCGCAGGTGACCTGCAGCACCACGCCTTGAACCGTCGCGTCGTCCGTCCCGGTAGCGTAGTAGAAAGGTGTTGCACCGGTTTGCACAGCGACCAAATTGTGTCTTACCCAGGACTTCAGTTGCAGCAATTCTGAAGAGTCGTACACGCCTGAATCGGCAGGGAGTCCCTCGGTTGTGATGAACGGCGCACCGAATTCAACTCCGTCGAAAATGAGCAATTCTGCATCGTCGCTTCGCCAACTTCCCGGAGGCAGACCCGCCTTGTTGCAGACGGCGTCCAAGAACTGTCGCGAATTCCACTGACGTTCTTCCGCCACCACAGGAAGCAAGAGTCCGACTTTTCCGGCCATGCTGATTCGCAATCCGTGTTTGCCAATCTGGACTGCTTCGATGCGGTCGTCACCGGACGCATCAATCGGTCTGGGCGGACCAAGGATGGAAACCGAGAGTGTTAGATAGGGCAGTTCCATGGCGGCGATAGGCGACATGCGAGGATCGTGTTTCGCGGTTCGCACGCCGGCGTCGGCCAGCGCACGCGCTAAGGGAACCAATGGACCCTGCAAACCACAGCAACCTCGCAGTGTTTCGCCTCGCTTGAGTGTCACGTAGATTCCCGAGACGGTCTTTCCTGCCAGTTCGCCAAGCGATGCACCGATGCTACCTGGTTGGTTTTGCACCGCGCCAGTGACCACTTCGCAGGCAGCTCGGTGAATGACAGTCAGCTCTTCTTGGGTGAAGGAATCGTTCACTCGTGGTGGTGTTTGCATCGTTGCTCCTTGATCCTGTTTGGTGGTCGGTTCGCTGTTGATGCGAATCGGTTGGCGTTTTTGGCCCCAGCTACCGGGAACCGGTTCGAAGTGTCCGGCGATCTGGAAATCACAGTGTTGGCAGCGATTCTTGTTCAATGCGTAGCGACCGAGTTCGTGCCAATTACGTTCGATCAACAACTGATTGCAAGATGGACAGTACGTACTCTGTCTCGCGACATCATGCACGTTTCCAACGTACACGTAGCGAAGCCCCGCTTCTCGTGCCAAATCGTAGGCCATCACCAACGAGTCATGGGGTGTTCGCGGTCGGTCCAGCATTTTGAAATCCGGATGAAACGCGGTGAAGTGGATCGGGACTTCGTCGCCCACTTCCTTCAGCAACCAGTCACACATTCGTTTCAATTCATCGGGATCATCATTTGCGTCGGGGATGATCAAGTTCGTCAATTCGACCCAGCAATCGGTTTCATTGACCACGAAGCGAATGGTGTCCAGGATCGGATCTAAGTGGGCGCCAGTTGTTTTGAAGTAGAACTCCTCGGTGAACGCTTTGAGATCGATGTTGGCAGCATCCATCCCGTCAAAGAATTCGCCTCGAGCTTCATCGGTGATGTACCCTGCTGTGACGGCGACGGTTTTGATGTCGAGATCGCGACAGGCAGTTGCCGTATCTAACGCGTACTCAGCCCAGATGACTGGATCGTTGTAGGTGAACGCGACGCTGCGGCAGCCGGAGTTCTTGGCTGCCAGAGCGATGTCGTTCGGGGTCGCGTTGTTGCTCAGCTTGGCGACCTCGCGGCTTTTCGAGATGTCCCAGTTCTGACAGAACTTGCAACCCAAGTTGCAGCCCGCTGTGCCAAAGCTCAGGACAGGAGTGCCTGGCAAGAAGTGGTTGAGAGGTTTCTTCTCGATCGGGTCGATACAGAAACCAGTGCTGCGGCCATAGGTATCTAGCACCATCCGGCCATCACGATTCGTGCGAACGAAACAGAAGCCGCGATCGCCGGATTTCAATCGGCAGGCACGTGGGCATAACGTGCAAAGAATCCGATCGTCACTGTCCTCGGTCCACCACCGGGCGGACGATTCATCGTTGGCTGAGGAGATGATTGGAAGTTGCGAATTGGACATTTCGTGAGTCTATCAGCTGGTCGTCCTGGTCACTTGCGAACAGAAAAAATTGCGTTGTAATAGACTCTTGAATCGGCGATCCAATGACCACAAGTGAAGGGGAATCGAATGACTGCGATGGCACGAGTCGAAGTTTTGCGGGCAGCATGCTGCATTGCAGGAGTCGATGGAAAGGTGGATGAGCAAGAGCGGGAGTTGATTCAAAAGCTGTCAGACGATGTTGGAGTCGGAAAAGCGTCGCTGGAGGCAATGATCCTGCGAGCCGAAACAGAGCCGGATTTCTATGAGGTCCAGTTCCGCGTCTTGAAGACGGATGCCAGGTCGACAATGGCGATATTGACTGAAATTGCCACCCAGGATGGGCGACTCGAACCGAAGGAACTGGAGGTCCTGCAGCACTTTGCCGGTCGGCTGGGGCTGGACCGGGACGGATTTCGGGAGGTCGCGGCTCCATTCATCGGCGGCTTGAATGCGGAGTAAGAGTGAATCGCTGGCGGGTTCTCGTTTCAAGCCTTCGGGATAAACTGACCCTTCTGCAACCACTCCCCTGCCCTACCCTGGCATGAAAAGATGAGCACTGAACTGGCCAACACCCCACTGGACGCTTGGCATCGCGAGGCGGGAGCCAAAATGGTGCCGTTTGCTGGATACGAAATGCCGATCCAGTATTCTTCGATCGTTGCCGAGCATCATGCTTGCCGCAATGCCGCGGCGCTGTTTGATGTTTCACACATGGGACGGATTCGGTTTGACGGTGACGGCAGCGCCGAACTGTTGGATCATCTTCTGACGCGCCGTGTCACGGATTTGCCAGTCGGTGGAGTCCGATACGGTTTGATGTGCAATGAAGACGGCGGTGTGCTGGACGACGTCTTGGTATCTCATTTGGCCACGCCGTCGGGGAAGCACTACCACCTCTTGGTTGTGAACGCCTCGAATCACGAAAAGATATTCAAGTGGATCACGCCACATGTCGCCGACTTTCCAACCGTGACGGTCTCCGATCGAACGGAGCTGACCGCGATGATCGCGGTTCAAGGTCCCAAAGCGATGGACGTTTGCAAGCGTCTGTTCAAATGCGATCCGACGCGGCTGAAGTATTATCGGGCCGTGATCACCGAGCAGTTTCAGAAGCCCGCGATCGTCAGTCGAACGGGCTACACTGGCGAAGATGGATTTGAGTTGATCGTCCGGGCAGAGGAAGCGAATCGGATTTGGGAAAACATCATGCTGATCGGTCGAGATGAAGGCTTCGCACCGGCAGGCTTGGGGGCACGAGACACCCTGAGGCTGGAAGCCAGCATGCCTCTCTATGGGCATGAGCTGGATGAGAACACCGATCCCATTTCCGCAGGACTCGCTTTTGCCTGTAATTTGGATGATCGTTCCTTCATTGGTGATCAAGCATTGCGGCAGTTTGCTGGCTCTGGACCGACTAAGGTTCGGATTGGGCTTTTACCTGAGGGCAAACGTCCTGCTCGCGAGGGTTGTGGGGTTTTGGACGCTGACGGGAAGAAAATTGGCGTTGTGACCAGCGGTGGGCCCTCACCCACGCTGGGGCATCCGGTTGCGATGGCGTATGTTGATTCAGCGCATGCGGCGGATCAGACTTTCCAAATCGATATCCGCGGGAAAACGGTCAATGCGGACGCAACGGCCATGCCATTTTATAAACGAAGCCGATCGTGATCTCTCGCTAAGGAAAACACTTCATGTCACGTGACCAATCCAAACTGTTGTACGCATCGTCTCACGAGTGGGTGGATGTCAGCGAAGAAGGCGGCCAGAAAATTGCCACCATCGGCATTTCCGCGTTTGCGATCGAGCAATTGAATGACCTGGTCTACATGGACCTGCCTGAAGTCGGCAAAGTCGTCGCAGCAGGTGATGAATTCGGTGAGGTTGAGTCCGTCAAAGCCGTTAGCCCCCTGTATTCGCCCGTCAGTGGTGAAGTCGTTGAAGTTCATTCGGAGTTGCCCGACAACTTGGAATCCTTGAACGATGATCCATACGATGCAGGTTGGATCGTCAAAGTTCGCCTCGACGATGATTCATCGCTCGGTTCTTTGATGGATCACGCCGCTTATCAAAAGCAGTGCGCAGAAGCGGGTTGAACCGTCCATGGCTGGCATTCAAAAAGGCCGTCTGATCCCGCTGCGCTCGTGTGGTCCGGTCGAGAATATGTCGATCGATCAAGCGTTGCTTGAGTCCGTCGACGCGGGCGGAGTACCCGTTCTTCGGATGTACGCGTGGAGTCAGCCAACGCTTTCGATCGGCTACTTTCAGCAGCTTGCCAGCCGAACCGAGCACATCGAGAGCGCCGAGTTGGCTTGCGTCCGCCGTGCGACCGGTGGCGGTGCAATCGTTCACGATCAAGAGCTGACGTACAGCATCGCGTTGCCCGTCCCGGAGTCCGGAGCTGGGCCGCGCCTGCAGTTGTATCAGGGGACTCATCAAGCGATTGCGGAGGGATTGTCTGACTTTGGGGTCCGCGCGGTGCCATTTCGTTTGACCGGAGTTACCGCCCAAACCGATGACCCCTTTCTTTGTTTTCAGCGTAGAACAGACGAGGACTTGATCGTCAGTGGCTACAAAGTCCTTGGAAGCGCTCAGCGAAAGACGCGGCGCGCCGTTCTGCAGCACGGCAGTCTGTTGTTACGGGCGAGCTGTTCAGCGACTCAGTTGCCGGGAATCGTGGATTTGACATCCAGGCAGCTTTCGGTCGAAGAGCTTGCGGCGGCAATTGCTGTCGCGATCGGAAACCGAATGTCGATCCAGTGGGATTCAGACGATATGTCTGACGTCGAGCAAGCGAGGCAGGAGCAAATTGGCTGCGATAGATTTTCGTCTTCAACCGCATGGCATCAGAAGCGGTAAACCGCAGATGTGTAGCTCTGTAGGGTGGTTTCGACCGGAAAACGTACACAAAGGGGACGGATGTTACGCTAAATGTGGCAGACCGGGATTTTCGTCACCGTGAATCTGCTTAGAATTGAGGAGGTACGCTCCAGGTTTCTGGTGTTGAAAGAGTCAGCACACGTGGGCCGCGTATCTTGTCATGAGAGAACAATCAATCGTGATCGCAACCGGGCAAGTGGCGATTGGCGTTTCGGTTCTAAAGTGCGGCGGCGGTCGCGTGATCCGAACCGACATACCTAATTTGGGAAATAGGTGATCTATGCAGGTGAAGCTCAAAGTCCTTTCGGGCAGCCATGAAGGGAAGGAGATCTCCGTATCCAGTGAGAAGTTTCTCATTGGTCGGAGTGAGTCTTGCCAGTTGCGCCCCAAGAGCGAGTCTGTCAGTCGCAAACACTGCATCATCGTTCTGAAAGAGAACCGTGTTCTGATTCAGGACCTGAAGAGCCGCAACGGAACTTACGTCAACGACAAACGTTTGCCTGGGGATAAGGCAAAGATCCTCAAACCAGGCGATCAATTGCGCATTGGGAAACTGATGTTCGAGATGGTGATCGAGCATGGTTTGCAGGCAGCCAAGAAGCCCGAGGTGGCAGACGTTAGTGATGCGGCTGCTCGTACGGTGGAGGCTGGATCAAACGATAGTCGGTTCGAAGCGGTTGATGTCAGCGACTGGTTAGACGAAGCGGATCAAATTGACCGAGTGCGGAAATTGTCTGATCCAGAGACGCGCCAATTTCGCTTGGATCAGGTTTCCGATTCGAAAGCCGAAGAGGATCCGGGATCCGAGGGAGACAGCACCGAGCTGTCCGTCGATAGCAGCGATTCGGATGACAAAAAGAGAAAGCGTCCGGAGAAGAAGAAGCCGGGCAAGCTTCCTAAAGACTTCCAGAAGTCGATGACCGATACATCCAAGGATGCGGCTGACAACGCGTTGAAGCGTTTCTTTAGTGGTCGCTAGTGAGTGACCACGCTTGCTCGTTGAATGACTGAGGGAGACAAGTGAATGAGCGAATCCAATGCCACACTTGCCCAGCGTTTTCAGGAGCAGGATGAGCACGCTTTCGCAAAGCTATTTGGCCGTCATCACTCACTGGTTTTTGCCGTGTGTTTGCGGATTCTTGGTCACCGCCAGGATGCGGAAGATGCCACCCAAGAGACCTTTTCGCGGATGGCACGTTATCTTGATCATTGGGATCGCAGTCGACCGCTCGAACCTTGGCTTGTTGTAATCGCCGGGAATCGCTGTCGAACATTGCTCAAACGGAAACGGGTTCACCAGCCGTTGTCCGCGACGATTGTGGCACCTGCCGAGCTGGGTGCGGCAGACTCACTTCGAGAGGAGGTGATGCTGGCTCTTTCCCAGCTCCCTGAGCGTCAGCGAGAAGCATTTCATTTATTCCACGAGCAGTCGATGAGCTATGCGGAGATCGCTGCTGAATTGAGCTGCCCGATCGGGACGGTTCGGACTTGGGTCCATCGTGCTCGCGGAAATGTGATGCGGCAGTTGCAGCAGCGTGAAGTGCTTCGCAGTCAGGAGGCCGGTCAATGAACTGCGACGATTTTGGCCAACAATTGAATGACCGACTCGACGATCGTTTGCCGATCGATTGTGGTGAGCTACGTGATCACGCCCGCGAGTGTGCTTCATGTCAGGCGCAAATGGATGCTTGGCAGCAGATTTCGTCGATCCTTCCGGCAGGATCGGTCGCTGTTTCGCGTTCTGATTCGAGTCGTCGGTACGCGGGGGGCAGGGCGTTTGCGATCGCGGCTGTGCTGCTGGTGGCTTTTACGATTCATTGGAAAACGGACCTTGGACAGGCTTTCTCTCAGTCTGGTTCTGTGCCAAGCCAAGTTGATCGCGGGGATGAGGCGACAGTACTTGCCCAAGCTGGAGACCTGGACCCGATTGGTTGGTGGCGCGAAGTACAGGACCGAGATTGGATCAATCAAACGATGCCGACGGTGAAGTCCGTGCAGCAAGGTGTCGCTCCCATCGGCCGATCTCTGATGCGTGCGGCCACGATCTTGACCATCGGCGGCCCAAATCAAACCTCATGAAATTTCTCACCAAGCAGTTCGCGTTGCGTTTGATATTGCTGGTGAGCTTGTGCATTGTGACGCAGGCCCATCGCGTCGGCGCTGAACAGCTATTCCAGTTTGCCAATGGGATGGTGGTTCGCGGATCGATGGCGAAGATATCGACACTCAAAGAGGGGTTTGGAGCGGCTGCGGCGGGCGAGATACAGGTGATGCCGATCTGGATGATCAATGATGGTCTGCGGCGGACTTACATTCATGGCAATGGAATGGTCAAGATCGCCCCGGTTGAAGTGCCCGAATTGAAAAAGTCGATCGACTTGTATCAACCCAAGCCGCTCGGAGGCACGCAGATCAATGGTCTGGGGAATCTATTGAGCGTTTCGCCGTTCAACGATTCTGGACGTCGGTCGGTTGTGGTGCGGGGGCCTTCGGGAGCTCCGTTGCAAATCATTCAAGGCATCCAAGAGTTGAATGCGCGCTACGCGACTTTGGTGGCCTTGAACAAGAAGCCGTCGTATGTCTGGGACATGCGAGTCGCAACGAGTTCGATAGATTCTGCGACATTGAACCGGATTTTCAAGAACCGAATGGACCCGGAGAACTTGGATGATCGCTTGGAAGCCGTCCAGTTCTTTACCGAGACCAAGCGATACGCTGATGCCAAAGCCGCCTTGAAGAAGGTGATCAAAGACTTTCCCTCTGAAAAACACTTGAAGCCGGTACTGATTCAATTGACGGATCGGCAGGCCGAACAGTTGTTGGCGGAGGCAAAGACACGCGCTGGGGCAGGTCAGTACGAATTAGCACGTAACATTCTCGGCGGATTTCCCAATGAGTCGGTGGGGCGTGTCATGAAAATCGAAGTTCAGGATGCTTTGAAAGAGATCAATGACGACGATCAGCAGGCGGTCAAAATGATCGAGCAGCTGAAGACTCAGGTGATGAGTTTGAATGATGCTCAGGCGAAATCAATTCAGAGAATCCTTGCCGAGATCTCTGCTGGTTTGTCCGCCGACACACTGTCGCGACTGAGTGACTTCGCACGTCTGGATTCTTTGACGGCAGAGAACCGAGTTTCTCTTGCGATCTCGGGTTGGCTGCTTGGATCAGGTCAGGGAATTCAGAACTTAAGTGTTGCCATTTCGCTGATCGAAGTACGCGACTTGGTAGCCGAGTACCTTCGCACAACGGATCAAAGTCGCCGCGATGCGATCCTAGAGTCGCTCCGGAATTTGGAGGGTGCTCAACCTCTGTATGTCGACAAAATGCTGCCGTTGTTGGTGCCTGCAGTCTCTTGGCCTGCTGGTGCCGAAATGAAGACGATCGGTTGGGACAACGATGGTCGACCGGTTGAAGGAGAAGTCATTCCTGGCTGCTTTGGGATCGATACGGGGCAAGCCAAGTACGTGATCCAGTTGCCGCCAGAGTACAACCCACTGCGCGAGTATCCATGCGTGATTGCCTTGCATGAGTCGCGCAGTCCGATTGCGAATCAAATTGATTGGTGGGCAGGAGTCTATAACTCGAATTCCAAAACACGACGTGGGCATGCAACCAGGCAAGGCTTCATCGTGGTCGCTCCGGTCTGGAGTCGCGATGGCCAGTTGACCTATGAGTACACGCCGCAAGAACATCAAAGAGTCCTGACTGCGATGCGAGATGCAATGCGAAGGACTTCGATCGATTCCGACCGTGTCTTTATCACTGGTCAAGGCGAAGGAGGCACGGCAGCATGGGATATCGCGATCGCGCATCCAGACTTATGGGCGGGCATGATTTCGATCAGTGGCGCCCCTTCCAAAATTGTTCCTCACTACGAGCCCAATTCTCGATACGTGCCGTTGTACGTCGTCATGGGCCAATTGGATAAGACCTTGACCGATCGTGCGATCATCGATGACTACATGTCATTCAATCACGACGCAATGATCGTGGCTTATCGTGGTCGCGGACGCGAGTACTTTTATGATGAGATTCACCGATTGTTCGAGTGGATGACAACCACGACTCATCGCCGCAGCGCCATTCCCCAAGAAATTGATGCGGTCACGATGCGTGAAGGTGATCAGTTCTTTTGGTGGCTGGAAGTCGGAGATTTGAACGAGGGTGTCGCGATCAATCCCATACTCTGGGAAGACGCCAAGCGGCTGCGGGCCGGCAAAGTGACCGGCTCGATTGGAAGCGAGAACCAAATTCGCCTCAGTGGCCCGGCAAAAGAGTTTACGATCTTGCTGCGACCGGGCATGGGCATCGACTTGAACGAGGATGTCGTGATTCGCAAAGGTTCACCCAAGCGTTTTTCGTTCGATGGCGGACTGAAAACGATGTTGGAAGATGTTCGAAGGCGAGCAGATCGAAAACGCCCGTTCTGGATGTCGATCAGCATTCCGTAGCTGTCTCGATGGCGATCGAGAGTATGCAACGAGTGATTCGTAAACGGTTTACAATACGCGCTGTGTTACTCCCTAAGATCGTTCTCGTGTTGAGGTGCTTGCAATGAAGCGACGTGATTTTTTGGCGACCAATGTTTTGTTAGCTGGAACCGCAGTGGCCGCAACGGCCAATTCAGTAGCTGCCGACGAGAAAGCACCAGGCACAGGACGTGTCCGACAGTCGGTGATGGGTTGGTGCTTCAATCCAATGGACACAATCAAATTGGCCGAACACTGCAAACGGATCGGTCTGGAAGCGATGGAGGGAATCGCTTCGAAGCACTACGACGCTGTCACGAAAATGGGACTGAAAATTTCTTTGGTGGGCAGTCATGGTTTCGCCAAGGGGCCCGTCGACCCCGAAAACCATCCCGAGGTTGAGCGGAAGCTGCGGGAAGCGATCGACTTGGCGGTGAAATACGGTGCTCCGAATGTGATCACCTTCACGGGAATGTCAAAAGAGGGGGTTTCGGACGAGGCAAGTAAGCAGAATTGCCTGGATTGTTGGAGACGCGTCGTTCCGTACGCAGAGGAGAAAAAGGTCGGAATTGTGTTGGAACATCTCAATAGTGTGGATGACTCTCATCCGATGAAGGGACACCCAGGATATTGGGGAGACGACCTGCACCAATGTGCTGAATTGGTCAAGAGTGTCCGTTCACCAAGTTTCCAGTTGCTATTTGATGTCTATCACGTGCAAATCATGAATGGTGATTTGATCCGGAATATTCGCCGCTATCAGGAAATTGTGGGGCACTATCACACCGCCGGGAATCCTGGACGAGGCGAGCTAGATGATTCTCAAGAAATCAACTATCCAGCTGTGATTCGTGCGATAATGGAAACCGGATACAAGGGATACATTGCTCAGGAATTTATCCCAACTGCGGACGACCCGATCGCTTCCCTGCAGCAGGCATTTGAAGTTTGCGATGTTTGATCGCAAAGGCTGCTGAGTGAATGGAACCCGGGCGGACCAAAGGTGTCCAAGCTGAGTGATTCAATACGAACTCCCCTGCCCCGCCCGCCTTCCTTCCCCACCGACGCCCAAGCGAAAGGCGACTCTCACCTCAAGAGATGCTTTCTCCTACCATCAACATGTCAGCCGCTTCCTCACCGCCGATTCTGCCTCCGAAGGTCGACCTCGATCTCGAAGATTTTCGTCGATTGGGGGTCCGTCCCTTTGAGTATCGATTGTCGGTGATTCGCCGAGCGGCAGCGCGGAGCGCCCGCGGCTTGGCTAGGAAGCAATTGAATTCTCCAACGCCTCAGGTTGGCTTGCAGCTTTCTCGCGTCGCCACTTCCGCCTACCGCCTGCTTGATCCAAGGCAACGGCAGGACGCTCACCAGCGTGTTTATGTGGGCCGAATCCTACCCAATACACTGATTTGGGCAGGCCGCACGAATTTCTATAGCAATTCGGAACCAACCGCGACGGAGGAACCGTTTTCGGCGGGCTTGAGTGACGAAGAATTGATCGAATCGCTTGACTTGGATGGCCGAGTTGAACCAGCACGTCGGGTCGAAGCTTGGACGGAAATGTTGGCTGATGATGACTTGATCAAGTCCAGTCGACTTAGTCGAAGACGGCGATTCCGATTTGGCTATCCGTGGGTCTCTCTTGTTGTCGTTGGGCTGTGCGTCGGAGCAATTCTTGGCTTCACGAACATGCGTTCGCGGTTTCTAACGGAAGCGAAAGCGAATACGAAACCCATTGACTCTGGGGGCGCTGAAATTGAATCACCAGCGCCGGTTGAAATTGCGAAGCCAGCAAAGGTCGCGACACCAGCGGCGATCGATCGCGACGACGAGCGACGTGTTGAGCCCCAAGATCCGATTGAGCTGGAGTCGCAGGCCGTAACGGAGCCGGCTTTGAGCGTGAGCCCTCCACCGCTTCGCGAGGCGACTCCGTCGGTCGATGAACCGCAACCGCTACGGATGGAGCCTGCCTCCGTTCCCCGTCAGCTGAGTGATGAAGTCTCCTTGAGTGATGAAGTCTCCTTGAGTGATGAAGTCTC